>NZ_JBEXDG010000015.1:0-191605 GCF_040605635.1 Dactylosporangium sp. NPDC005555 | reverse complement strand
GCGAGCGCGCCCACCGCCGCCACCCCGGCCAGCCCGGTCAGGGCGCGGCGCCGCCAGAGCAGCCGGCGGTAGCGGCGCACCGCCGGCGCGGCGAGGTCGGCCGGCCTGGCGTCCTCGACCAGGTCCTCGAGCGCGCCACGGAGCGCGGTGTCGAACGAGTGGTTCACAGCGTTGCTCCATCCAGGGTCGGGGCGTTGGCGGCGGCGCGGCGCAGCTTGGACAGCGCCCGCGACGTCAGGCTGGCGACGGTGCCGGTCGAGCAGCCGAGCAGCTCGGCCACCTGCTGCTCGGTCATGTCGTCGAGGTAGCGCAGCACGATGACCGCCCGTTGCCGTGGGGTCAGCACGCGCAGCGCGTCCCGGAGCACCAGCCGCAGGTCGGTCCGCTCGCTCGGGTCGGCCACAGCCTTCTCCGGCGGCTCCGCCGTCAGCGTCTCCGGCCGCCGGTGGCGGTACCGCCACACGGAGATCCAGTCGCGGTACATGATGCGCTTGACGTAGGACTCCGGGTGGTCGGTGATGCCCGGCCACTTCAGCAGTGCCTTGGCGAGCGCGCCCTGCAGGAGATCCTCGGCGGCGTGCTGCGCACCGGTCAGCGCGTACGCGAACCGGAACAGCGCATGGCTGCGCTGCTCCACGAACTGCGTGAACTCGTGCTTGGTTGCGGGATCCACGTGGTTACCTCCACCGCTACATACGCCCCGCGCCGGCGGAACCTTGCGGGTGCGGCAGCGGTATTTTCGGCTATTTCGCGCGGGCGCGGAACTGCGCGACGCAGCCTTGCGCGACCGGCGGCCATTCGGTGCCGAACTCCTTTGGCGCGGCCGTTTCCGGGTCGGCCCGGTCGTGGTCGACGGCGCCGAAGGATCTTCACGCGGCCCGCTATCGGCACCGCGGCCGGTCCGGTCAGCCGGCGGTGGCGGGCCGGGGGTCGTCGAGGCGGCCGTCGGCGATGGCGGTCCGCAGCAGGCTCAGGGCCTCGGCGCGCACTCCGGTCAGGACGGGGTCGGCGGTGACGGTGGCAGGGTGGACCGGCACCCCACGCGGGGAAGCGGCTATCGCGGTGCGGATGGCGCCGGCCAGGGCGGGTCCCCAGGTGCCGCCGAGGACGATCTCCTGCGGGTCGGCGAGCGCGACCACGGCGGCGATGACGCCGGCGACGGCGGTGCCGATCGTCGAACGCACCGCGGGGTCGGCGGCGCAGCGGGACAGCAGCCGGTCGACGTCGATGGCGGTCGAACCGGACCGGCGCAGCTCCAGGGCGCCGAACACGTCGATGAAGTGGGTCGCGCGGCCGGCCGGGCCGGTGGTCAGCAGGTGGGCGAGCTCGCCGGCCAGGCCGTGGTGGCCGCGGCGGACCGACCCGTCGCCGACGATCGCGCAGCCGAGGCCTTCGCCGAGGTACAGGTAGGCGAAGTCGGTCAGCCGCCCGGCGGCGTCGCGTTCGGCGAGAGCGGCCCAGTTGACGTCGTTGTCGACGGTGACCGGGCCGCCGACGGCTGGGGCGAGGACCGCGACGGGGTCCAGTGACCCGACGAGAAAGGGTGCGTCGGGCAGCTGCACGAGGCGCCCCGTGGCCCGGTCGACGGGGTCGGCGGCGCCGACGACCGCCAGCCGCGGCCGCGGGGAAGCCGGCAGCGCGGCCAGCAGCGCGGCCGAGACCTGTTCCGGCCGGGCCGGCCGGTCGATCGGCGCGGTGCCGCGGGCCACGGTGTCGCCGTAGGCGTCCACGTACTCGGCGACCACGCCCTCCGGCGCGATGGTGACGGCGAGGGCGACCCCCACCGCCGGGGAAAGCGCGTAGTACGACCCGACCCGGCCCCGCCCGCGGCCGCCCCGGGTGCGTTCGCCGGTGTCGGCGACCAACCCACGCTCCGTGAGCCGGCGGACGCTCTCCCCCGCGGTCGGCTTCGAGATGCCGATCTCGGTGGCGAGCTCCGCCCTGGTCAGCTGCCGGTGCCGCATCAGCGCGCGCAGGACGTGCTCGTCGGTGACCGAGCGGACGAGGTCCAGCGACGGCATCGTGGGGTCCACCGTGCCAATTCTAGTCAAGGCCCTTGCCTTGAACCGGCGGGGCCCGTACGTTCAATACAAGTAAAGACACCTACCTAGAATGGAGGGGCCGTGATCGACACCGCGTTGCCGCACTGGGAGGAAGCCCCCGCCGACCTGCGGGCGGCGACCCGGGAGATCAAGGCCGCCCTGCGCGAGCGCATCGCCGCGTCCGGACGCACCGTCGACGAGGTCTTCGCCGTCGTCGAGCAGCGGGTACAGGCAGCCGTCGACGAGATCGCGGCGGCACGCCGTTCCGGCGAAACCATCTGGCCGGTGATCGACTATGCCGACATCGAGGCCGGGACCGTGGACGCCAGGGACGTGGCCAGGCTGCGCAAGCGCGGCTGCCTGGTGGTGCGCGGGCACTTCGAGCGCGGGCAGGCCCTCGGCTGGGACCGCGACATCGTCGACTACGTGGAGAGCAACCGGTTCTTCGAGCACTACCGCGGCCCCGGCGACGACTTCTTCGGCAGCGTCGGCTCCAAGCCCGAGATCTACCCGATCTACTGGTCGCCGGCGCAGATGCAGGCCCGGCAGAGCGAGCGCATGGCCACCGTGCAGGCGTTCCTCAACAGCCAGTGGAAGCACGAGTCGGGCGGCACGCAGTGGTTCGACCCGGGCCGCGACTCGCTCTACCCCGACCGGATCCGCCGCCGCCCCGAGGGCGCGGACTCCGCCGGCCTCGGCACGCACCTGGACCCCGGCACCCTCGACCTGTGGATGACCCGGGCCTACCAGCGGGCGTTCCGGCACCTGTTCGACGGCAGCGTCGAGCGGTACGACCCGTGGGACGCCGCCCACCGCACCGCCGGCCCGCAGTATCCGGGCTCCACCATGTGCTCGGCGTTCCGCACCTTCCAGGGCTGGACCGCGCTCTCGGACATGGACCACGACCAGGGCGTCCTGCACACGGTGCCGATCCCCGAGGCGATGGCCTACCTGATGCTGCG
Organism: Dactylosporangium sp. NPDC005555; assembly: GCF_040605635.1. Classification (NCBI taxonomy): domain Bacteria; kingdom Bacillati; phylum Actinomycetota; class Actinomycetes; order Micromonosporales; family Micromonosporaceae; genus Dactylosporangium; species Dactylosporangium sp. NPDC005555. The sequence continues at coordinate 188,601 of NZ_JBEXDG010000015.1, read as the reverse complement.
CCCGCTGCTGAGCGACGTGCCCGACGACGACATGTGCGGCGTCACCGTCAACCAGGTCTTCCCGGCCGGCCACAAGTGGCACGCCCCGCTCATGGACGCCCTCGCCGGCATCCCGGACGTCAAGGCCGGCGACTCCGTCTGGTGGCACTGCGACATGATCCACAGCGTCGCGCCGGTCGAGGCCCAGCGCGGCTGGGGCAACGTCATGTACATTCCGGCCGCCCCGTGGTGCCCGCGCAACGAGCAGTACGCGGCGTCCGTCCGGGAGGCGTTCCTGAGCGGGGAGAGCCCGTCGGACTTCCCCGCCGAGCACTACGAGCGCGAGTGGCCGAACCGCTTCCAGGCGGCCGACCTCAACGACATCGGCCGCCGGGGGCTCGGCCTGCGGTAGCCCGGACCGCGACCCGGACCCCGGCGCCGCCCGCTACGCCGCGGAACGCGGCCGCCGCCCACCGTCGCGGTGACCGCGCCCGCCTCGGACCCGGAGCCGCGTCCACGGGATCAGGAGCGGTGCAGGCGGACGAGTTCCGCCCGGGCGTGCGTGACACGGCGGGTCTCCGCTCCGCCCGCCTGGGCGAGCTCGCGCGCCAGGTCCTGTGCCGCTTCGATGCGGTGCCGGGCCCGGGACCGGCTGTGCAGCTGCCTGCGGTACGCCTTGCGGTCCTTGCGCAGGCCACTGACCGCGTCGAGGAGCGGCGGCTCGAGGGAGCCGGCGTGCACCTCGGGGGTGAGCAGGTCGTGCATCCAGACCCGTTCCCGTTGGGCGGCGTGACGCAGCACGTAGAACAGCGCCGCGAGCTCGACGACGCCGATCGCGAACGGCAGCACGGCGAGCAGCACGCCGAGGTTGCCGCCGAGGCCGGCCATGTCGTCCCAGGCGAAGTGGAACACCATGGCCGCCAGCATGGTCAGCACGCCGCGCCCGATCCTGCGTTCGCCCGGGGCCCGGCCGAGCACCCACATGAGGCCGGCGCAGAACATCGCGCTGAACAGCGCGTGGGACACGATGCCGGAGGCACCGCGCACCAGGAAGATCTGCAGGGCACCGCCGATCTGGTTGGTGCCGTAGGCCTGGACTGCGCCGTTGAGCACGTACAGGACGTCCTCGGTCACCTCGAAGCCGAGGCCGATGAACGCTCCGATGATGAACCCGTCGTACGCGCTGCGGACCAGCTGCGGCGCCAGCCCGATGAGCAGGACGAGGCCGAGCGCCTTGCCGAACTCCTCGTTGACCGGCGCGGTCAGCCCGGCCGCCCAGTCCTGTGCGAACGCCGTGCCACCGACCTTCGTCCAGATCTCCAGCAGCGAGGTGTTGGCCGGCAGCGCGATCCAGAAGGCGGCGGCGGCCCCACCCCACACCAGGCCGGTCGCGAGCAGGCCGGCGGGCTGGGCGGTGTAGCGGTTGTGGCGGCGCAGCAGCAGGATCCACGGCACCAGGTACACCCCGAACAGCACCACCCCGCTCGCCAGCGCCGGGGCGTAGAAGCCGGCCTGGCCGCCGAAGTACCGCAGCATGGTGACCCCGCCGGCACCGACACCGAGCACGTACACCCAGAAGGCGACGTTGTGCGGCTGGAAGAGCCGGAACGGCCGGCCCCAGCCGGACTCCTCGATCGCCCTGAGCTGCGCCAGTTTCGCCGCCGGCTCCGGCAGCCCGGTGGGCGTGGCCACCGCGCTCATCGCCGCGCTCCAGGGGTGATGCTGTGCAGCATGGCCTGCACCTCGCCGTGGTAGTGCTCGAACTGCCCGGGTGCGGCCCGGACCACCACCAGCAGCGCCGGCGCGGCCTGCACCTCGGCGGCCGGCCCGGTGGCCATCTTGAACGCCACGTCGAGCCCGTCGCCCCCTGGGCCACTGTCGCCCTGCACCACGCCGACGAGCCCCCCGCCGGTCGTCAACGACGCCCGCCCGCCCTGCACGGCCAGGCTGTCGTCGCCGCGGGCCCGCCGCACCTGCGTCAGGAACGCGTCGGCGGTGCCGGCGAACGTCGAGCCCGTCAGCTCGATCCGCGCGCCGCCGTTGACGAGGACCACCTGCAGGCCGGTCGCACTGACCCCGGCCGCGCCCGTCAGGACACCGCTCTCCAGCTGCCAGCCGACCGGCGGCACCGCGGTGGCACCGTCACCGAGGTCGAGCACGTCGCCGGCCCGGATCTCGTTGTGCCACGGGATCACCGCGTTCAACGCCGACCACCCGTAGATGAGCAGCAACGCCAGCACCAGCGCGATCAGTCCCGGCCCCAGCGTCCGGCGGTCCAGCCCGAACCACCGGTGCTCGACCGGCACCCAGCCCGCCGGGGCCTCATCCACACCAACCGCCATCCGAGCCTCGTCCCGCATCACGGACCGCCAGGTGGCGGGCGGTCACGAACGCCGCACCCCAGCCTGCCACCAACCGGTGCGATCCAGTAGCGATCGGGTCATAACGGAAACGCGACGCGGATCACCCGGGCCCGCGTCACTGTGCGGAGCTCGCGCCGCGGGGCATCTCTCACTGGGCCTGCGGCAGCGGCCAGCCGGTCTCCGGCAGCGACCTGAGGTTGGCCAGGGCGGCGGGCCGGCCCTGCGAGATCTCCGTCAGGTCGTCCCGGGTGGCGAGCCGGACGATCGCGCATCCCGCCGGGCGCAGGGGCGGCGAAACCGGGACGTTTCCTCTAAGGTCGCGGAAATGTCAGCAGGCGCGAAGGCTATGCAGATCCTGTTCCTCATCGCCGGCACGCTCAGCATCGCCTTCGGCACGCTGGGCACCATGGCCGAGAGCGATGACAAGAAGTACTCCGAGTGGACGTGCTACGCGCCGACCCAGCCGTCGTCGCCCCAGCAGTGCAGGGGCAACATGACCGGCGGGAACCTGCAGGTCGGGACCAACTTCATCCTGGCCGGGATCGGCCTGGAGATCGCCGCCGCCGCGGTCGCCTTCGGTGGCCGCCGCGACCAGCTGCCTCCGCCGCCGATGCCGTACGCGATCCCGGGCCAGCCCCCGTTCCCGCCGCGCCCCGTGCCGACCGGCAGCCCGATCGTCCCGGCGCAGGCCCCGCCCCCGCCCGCCTGGCCGGCGGCCTGAGCTTGTCAGCGGATCGTGTAGGCCGCACCGGCACCGGCGGGCCACCGCAGGCGGCAGCGCCCCGCCGGTGCGCCCGGCACCGAGGTCACCGCGACCGGAGCGTCCGCGGCGTCGTACACCGGCAGCGGCGACGGGAGCTCGACGGTCAGCGGACCGGTCGAGCCCGCGACGATCCGCGCCGTGTCGAGGTGACCGCCGGTCCAGGACACGTCGGCAAGGTGCCCGCCACGGCAACGGATCCCTCGGAGGCGGCCGGTCGGCCAGGAATCGGGCAGGGCGGGCAGGAGGCTGACCACGCCGGCGTGGCTCTGCACGAGGACCTCGACGATGCCGGCGGCGGCGCCGAGGTTGCCGTCGATCTGGAAGATCCAGCCGCTGGGGCGGCCCGCGTCGGGGTGCAGGGTCAGCAGCGACGCCGAGCACAGCTCCTTCTCCAGGGCCGCGAGGGACTGCGCGGCGAGCACCGGGTCCCGCAGGCGGGCGGCGAGGCAGAGGACCCAGGCGCGGCTCCAGCCGGTGTGTCCGGTGCCGTGCGCGAGCCGGGCCCGCAGTGCGCGGCGGGCGGCCGCGAAGTGTGACGGGGTACCGGTCTCGGTGATGCGGGTGCCGGGGTACAGCCCGTAGAGGTGCGACAGGTGCCGGTGCCCGGGTTCGCGTGGCGGGCGGTCGTCGAACCACTCCAGCAGCGTCCCGTCGGCGCCGACCTGGACGGGTCGCAGCGCGGCGAGCGCCGCGGCGGCCTCGGGATCGCCGGTGAGCGCGACGTACCGGGACAGGACCTCCCGCGCGAGCTCCTGGTCGAGGGCGCAGCCCCACGACGTGGCGGCGTGCCCGCCGTCCCCGAACAGGAAATGGTGCTCCGGCGACGTGGACGGGCTGACCACGAGACCCCCGTCGGCGGGGACCAGCATGTCGAGGGTGAACAGGGCGGCGGCCCGCAGCACCGGCAGCAGGTCCGCGTCACCGCCGTATTCGACGTGGTCCCACACGTGCGCGGCCAGCCACAGCAGCGCCGACGGCCAGTTCGCCCACTGCGGATCGCCGGGGACCGGCGCGGTGAAGCGCCACAGGTCCGTGTTGTGGTGCGCCGCCGCGCCACGGGCGCCGTAGCAGGCGGCGGCCGTGGCGGCTCCCGCCAGGGCCAGGTCGCGGGTCAGGGTGAGCAGCGGCTCGTGCAGGTCGGCGAGGCCGGTCGGCTCCGCCGCCCAGTAGTTCATCTGCGCGTTGATGTTCGTCGTCCAGTTGCTGCTCCAGCCCGGCCGCACGTCGGCGTTCCAGATGCCCTGCAGGTTCAGCGGCTGCGTCCCGGGCCGGGAGCCGGCGATCAGCAGGTACCGGCCGAGGTGGAAGAACTGCTCGACGCCGGGCAGCTCGAGGTCGGCGCGGTCGAAGAACGACCGGTGGTCGGCGACGTGCCGCTCCCGCAACGCCGGCGTGGACATGGAAAGCGCACGGGCCACTGCGGACAGCGCGACCCCGGCGATCGCGGCGAGATCCGTGCCGGGCGGCTCGTCCGGCCCGCGGAACCCGGTGGCGGCGGCGACGATGAGCCGCGTCTCGTCGGCGGTGTGGCGGACGGCGGCGGCGACGGCGAACCCCATCCCGGTGCCGTACGTGACAGCGGGAGCCCCGTCGACGTAGCTGGGCAGGACGTGTGCCGGTGCCTGCCCGGTCCACACCAGGCAGGGCCCGGCGCCGCAGTCGACGACACCGGCGGTGACGGGATGCGGGGTGTCCAGCCGCGGCACGACGGCCGCGGCGAGGGTGCCGGGCCCGGCCGCGGAGACGACGAGCACATCGTCGGGTGCCGAGACGAACGCCGTCAGCCGCACCGGGTCGTCGTCGCTGGAGTAGGTGGTGACGGCCACGGCGTCCGCGAGGTCGAGACCGCGGCGGTAGCCGCCGACGCCGAGCGACGAGGCGTAGTCCCACTCGAGGCGGCCGATCGGTTGGAACGACTGTGTCCACGCCGATCCTTGCAGCCGCCTGGCGAGAGCCTCGGCGGTCGCGTGGTCGCCGGCCGCGATCGCCGCGCGCAGCTCCTGGAGGACGGGCGGCGGAGGTGGCGCCGGGGTCAGGGGTCCCCCGGACCAGAACGTGTCGTGATTGAGGTCGATCCATTCGCTGCCGGGCCGTCCGTGCAGCATCGCGCCGAGGCTCCCGTTGCCGAGCGGGAAGCCGTCGTGGAACTCGCCGGCCGGTGCGGCGACGTCGATGCGGTGCCGGCTCACGACGCCCGCCGGATCTCGACCGCGCAGGTGTCGTGGTGCAGCAGGAACACGAGGTCGCCGCGGCGGACCGCTTCCACGCCCGGCGGCAGGTCCGGCAGCACGGGCGCGACGCCGGCGGCGGCGCACACCAGGCGCAGCAGCCGCCGCATCGCGTCCGGCGCGGGGACGGTGGCGACGTACCAGGCGGTGCCGGCGCCGAACCGGTGCCGGAGCACCGCGGGCCGCCCGTCGAGTGGTCCGCCGCGGACGGCGGCGACCGTGTCCGCGCCGCGGGCCGTCGTCCACTCCGCCCACATCGTCGCGGTGAAGTCACCCAGCTCGGCGGACGCGACGTCGATCGGGTCGGCGAGGGGCCAGTGCTCCTCCACGCGCACGCCGAGCAGGTCCTGCCACGGCCCGGGCCAGCCGCCGGTGTGCACCCGCTCGTCGGGGTCGGTGATCCCGCTGAACGGGCCGACGACGAGCGTCCCGCCGCCTTCCACGTAGCCGATCAGGTTGCCGGCCGCGGCCGCCGACACCTGGTACAGGTTCGGCACGACGACGAGGCGGTGGTCCCGCAGATCGCCGGTGGCGCGGACGAAGTCGCACGTGACATTGTCGCTCCACAGTGGAGCGTAGTAGTCGGTGAGCCGGTCCACGTAGCGGAATCCCTCGTGCGGCTGGTGGTCGAGCTCGACGGCCCGCCACGCGTCCCAGTCCAGGACGATCGCGACGTCCGCCGGCACCGGCGCACCGACCACTTCGGACAGTCCGTCGAGCTCCTCGCCGAGCGCGCGGATCTCCCGGAACACGCGGGAGTCGGGCCCGGCGTGCGGGAGCATCGCGCCGTGCGACCGCTCCGCGCCCTGCCGGGAGGCCCGCCACTGGAAGTGCAGGACGCCGTCGGCGCCGCGGGCGACCGCCTGCATCGACCACAGGCGGTTGAGCCCGGGCCGTTTCGGGGTCGCGACCGGCCGCCAGCTGGCGGCGCCCGGCGACTGTTCGGCGAGCAGCCACGGCCCGCCGGCGAGGGACCGGACGATGTCCTTCGCCATGGCGCCGCGCATCGCCGCCGCCGGGTCGTTCGGGTCCGGATAGGTGTCCAGGGACACGAGGTCCTCCTGCGCCGCCCACCGCCAGCCGTCGGTGTGCCGATAGCAGTCCATGAAGTTCGTGGTGACCGGGACCGCGGGGTTGTGGGCGCGGACGGTGTCGCGTTCGGCGGTGAAGCATTCGAGGAGCATGTCGTCGCAGAAGCGCTGGTAGTCGAGGTCCTGCGCCGGGTTGATGACGTACTGGACCCGCCTGGGCGGCAGCACCTCGGCCCAGGCGCCGTAGCGCTGCGACCACACGGCGGTGCCCCAGGCCGTGTTGAGCCCGTCGAGGTCGTCGTACCGCCGCCGCAGCCACCCACGGAACCGCTCGGCGCAATGGTCGCAGTGGCACGTCGTGCCGTACTCGTTGCCGACGTGCCACACGCGCAGCGCCGGATGGTTCGCGTACCGGGCCGCGATCGCGCCGGTCACAGCCAGCGCAGCCCGCCGGTACGCGGGGGCGCACGGGCAGTACTGGTTGCGGGAGCCGTACACGCGCCGGATGCCGTCGGGTCCCTGCGGCAGCGTGTCGGGGTGCCGGTGGCCGAGCCACGGCGGCGGCGACGCGGTCGGCGTGGCGAGCGCGACCCCGATGCCCGCCTCGTGCAGCAGGCCGAGGACCGTGTCGAGCCAGTCGAACGTGTAGCGGTCCGGCGACGGCTGCAGCGCGGCCCACGCGAACACGCCGACGGTGACGAGGTTGACGCCCGCCTCCCGCATGAGCCGCACGTCCTGCGCCCAGACGTCCGGCGGCCATTGTTCGGGGTTGTAGTCGCCGCCGTACAGCAGCCGCCCGCGCGTCACGTCCTGCAGTCCCGGCACCGGCTCAGCCCTTGATCGCGCCGGTGAGCATGCCCTTGGTGAAGTGTCGCTGCACGAACGGGTACGCCACCACGATCGGGATCAGGGTGAGCGTGACGACCGCCATCTGCAGCGACAGCTGCGCGATCTGCTGGTGGCCGGCGTACTGCCCGGTGCCGGTGACCCCGCCCCCGGGCATCGCGCTGCCCTGCAGCGTGTACGTGTACAGGATCATCTGCAGCGGCCACTTGCCGTTGTCGGGCAGGTAGAGCAGCGCGTTGAAGAACGAGTTCCAGTAGCCGACGGCGTAGAACAGGGTGATGACGGCGGTCACCGCGCGCGAGGTCGGCAGGATCACCGACCACAGGATGCGCCACTCCCCCGCGCCGTCCATGCGGGCCGCGTCGATGAGCTCCGGCGCGGTGCTGCTGAAGAACCCGCGCATCACCAGGATGTTGAACACCGACACGGCGGCGGGCAGGATCATCGTCCAGTACTCGCCGTACCCGCCGAGCGCGGTGACGACGAGGAACGACGGGATGAGCCCGCCGCTGAAGAACATGGTGACGACCAGGAACAGCAGGATTCCGCGGTGCCACAGCGACCCGCTGCGCGACAGCCCGTAGGCGCACAGCACCGTCACCACCATCGACAGCACCGTGCCGACGAGCGTGATGACGAGGCTGACGAACAGTGAGTGCGTGACGAGCTGGTTGGTGAAGATCTGCCGGTACGCCTCCACCGTCAGCTCCGTCGGCACCGTGACGAGGCCGCCGGCCTCGTTGATGGCCGCCTGCGTGGAGAAGCTGGTGAGCACGATGGAGTACAGCGGCACCAGGATCACCGCCACCACGAGGAACAGCGTGATGCCCTTGCCTGCCTTGCCCACCGGCCCTAGCGGCTCTTCCCAGACGGGGCTCGTCATTTCCGATACAGTCCGTCCTCGCCGAAGGCGTGTGCGAGCTTGTTGGCGGCCAGCACCAGGATCAGGGACAGGACGCCCTTGAAGAGGCCGGCGGCGGCGCCGTAGCTGAAGTTGTTGTTGACGACGCCGTAGTAGTAGGCGAACGTGTCGAGGACCTCGGAGGCGTCGCGGCCGACCGCCTGGCGCTGGATCAGCATCTGCTCGAAGCCGACCGTGAGCGCGTTGCCGAGGCGCAGGACCAGCATGAGGACGATGACGCCGCGCATGCCGGGCAGCGTGATGTGCCACAGCCTGCGCCACCGGCCGGCGCCGTCGGCGGCGGCCGCCTCATAGAGGTTCTGGTCGATGGCGGCGAGCGCGGCCAGGAAGACGATGATGCCCCAGCCGGCCTCCTTCCACACCGCCTGCGCGGTGACCAGGTATTTGAAGGCGTCGGGGTCGGTCATGATGTTCCAGGTGTCCCAGCCGTGCCGGCGCAGCATGGTGTTGAGCGCGCCGGCGCCGCCGAGCATCTCCTGGAAGACGGTGACGACGAGGACCCAGGAGAAGAAGTGCGGCAGGTACACCACGGACTGCACGAACGAGCGGACGCGGGCGTTGACGATCTCGTTGAACACCAGCGCGAGCGCGATCGGCACCGGGAAGTACAGGATGAGCTGGACCGCGCTGATGACGAGCGTGTTGGACAGCGCGTGCCAGAAGATCGGGTCCTGGAAGAGCCGCTCGAAGTTGTCCCACCCGACGAGCGGGCTGTACCAGAACCCGGAGTAGATGTCGTAGCTCTGGAACGCGGTGATGAGCCCGAACATCGGCACGTAGGCGAACACGGCGAGCAGCACGACCGCGGGCAGCGTCATGATCAGCAGCGACCGGTCCCGGCGCAGCCTGATCCGCCACCGCCGGGGCCTGGCCTGCGGCTCGGGTGGCGCCGCCACGTCGGCCGCCCGCCGTGTTCCCGTCGTCACTTGCCGGTGCCGTACTTCTCGCGGATGCCGTCGTAGAACTTGCGCAGGTCGTCGCCGCCCTGCTTGCGCCAGTTCTCGACCGCGTCGGTCCACGCCGAGATCGGTTTGCGGCCGAGTCTCACGTCGGTAAGAGTGTCGTTCATCGGCTGGCCGAGCGCGGCGAACTGGGCCGGTTCGCTGACGTTCATGCCGTAGAACAGCGGCTTCACCGCGTACTTGACCATGTCGGCCTGCCACGCGGCGGCGTCCTTCGTCACCTGGACCGCTCCGGACTGCACCGTGCTCGCCGACGCGGGGCAGGACAGGAACTGGAAGGTGGTGGCGATCTCCTTGCTGCCCTGCTCGGTCAGCAGCGGGTTGCCGGCCGTCATGTTGAAGTGCGTGGCGGGGGCGCCGAAGTTGACGGTCAGCCACTCGGCGGAGCCGTAGGGCGCGGCGAGGTAGTTGGCGATCGACAGCAGTTCCTTGATCTGGCCGTCGTTGAGCTTCTTGTTCAGGTAGCTGTACATGCCCGCGCCGTTGCCGAGCTGGATGGTGGGCTTGTCGCCCTTGGCGCTGAACAGCTTGAAGGCCTGCCGGTTGTAGCTGGGGTCCGCCGCCGCGCCGGATTTGGCGTCGTCGCCGTTCCAGGCGCCGGTGCCGTCGGCGCAGACGGCCACCTTCCCGCTCCAGAAGCGCTGCTTGCCGTTCTGGCTGTTGTTGGCGACGGCGTCCGGATGCAGGTAGCCGGCCTTCACCATCTTGGCGTGCCAGTTGAGCGCCTCGACGATGCCTTCGGTCTCGTACCGGTGCCGCAGCTTGCCGCCGGCGTCGGTCGTCCACGGGTAGCCGGTGGCGGGGAAGCCGAACAGCTGGCAGATGTACGCGGCGTCGTTGCCGAACAGGTCGTCGAACGCCCAGTGTCCGGCGCTCGCGTTGGTCAGCGCCTTCCCGACCGCCTCGAGGTCGGCGATGCTCTTGACGTCGGTGGAGACGCCGGCCTTGTCGAAGAGGTCCTTGCGGTAGTAGTACGCGCCGGCGATGACGGCGTTGGAGGAGTAGATCGGCAGGCCGTACAGCTTGCCGTTCCACACCCCGGCCACCCACGCGTTCGTGGACAGCGCGGCCAGGTTCGGATACTGCTTGATCTTGTCGCCGGCGAGATAGGGGGTGAGGTCGGCGAACTTCGTGCGGACCGCCTCGCCGAAGTTGAGCTTACCGGTGGTCCAGCTCGGGACGTTGATCCAGTCGGGGAGCTTGTCGGCGGCGAAGAGCGGCGGCAGCAGGTCGGCGTAGGTGTTGCCGTCTGCGGGCTGCAGCTTCAGGGTCGCGCCGAGTTGCTTGTTGACCGCGTCGTAGTAGGCGTTGCCGCTGGAGGGTGGGATCGCGCCCCACAGCGGGGTCATCGTCACGTACGTGCCGCCGTTGCCGACCTGGCCGGTGACGGTCTTCGGCGGGCTGGCCGGGTAGGCCAGGAACGCCGGGTCGGTGGACGCGCCGTTGGCCCCGGCGACGACGGGGAAGTCGGGCTTGACCAGGTCGCTGGGCTGGTAGGCGGGCAGCGCCTTGGCCAGATCGCCCTCGCCGGTGGTGCCCGAGGTCTTCTCCTTCGGGCTGCCGCAGCCGTCGAGGAGCGGCACGGCGGCGATGACGGCGATGGAGGTGAGCAGGCCGCGCCGGCTCATCCCCGGGGTCGCTCCGCTTTGCATGGTGGTTCCACCCTTCGGGTGATCGAGGTGCACGATGCGTCTTTGCGGTTGTCCCGTGACTGTCGAAGCGCTTCGACTGCGTTCGACTGCCAGACCGTAGGGCATCGATGCGTGTCCGACAAGGACATCGACGGCCGCCGCCGTCCGGCCGCGTGAACCGTGCCGGCGGGCGTGAAAGTTTCGTGCCGTTTGACAGCCACTCGTGTGCGACCGATCATCGAAGCGCTTCGACAACACCGCCGTTCGCCGCGGAATGGGGACCTTGATGACCGTGCCTGACCTGCTGCGGCGGCTCACGACCGCCGAGAAGATCGCGCTGCTGCACCAGCGGCAGCCGGCCGTGCCGCGCCTGGGTCTGGCGGAGTTCCACACCGGGTGCGAGGTGCTGCACGGCGTCGCCTGGCTCGGCCGGGCCACCGTCTTCCCGCAGGCCGTCGGGCTCGGCGCGAGCTGGGACCGGGCGCTGCTGCGCGCCGTCGGCGAAGCGGCCTCCACGGAGGTCCGCGCGTTCCACCGGGACGGACGCGCGTCGCTCAACGTGTGGGCGCCGGTGGTGAACCCGCTGCGCGACCCGCGCTGGGGCCGCAACGAGGAGGGCTACAGCGAGGATCCGTTCGCCACCGCCGAGCTGGCCGTCGCGTTCTGCACCGGGCTGCGCGGCGACGATCCCGAGGTGTGGCGGACCACGCCGATCCTGAAGCACTTCCTGGCCTACAACATGGAGACCGACCGGGACGTCGCCGACATCGCCGTGCCTTCCCGCGTGCTGCACGAGTACGAGCTGCCGGGGTTCCTCGCCCCGCTGCGGGCCGGCGTGGCGGCCGGGGTCATGCCCGCCTACAACCTGGTCGACGGCATCCCCAACCACGTGCATCCGCTGCTGGCCTCGGTGCTGCGGGCCGAAGCACCCGACCTGGTGGTGTGCTCCGACGCGCAGGCGCCGTCGAACCTCGTGGACACCGAGCACCACTTCGAGGACCACGCCTCGTCGCACGCCGCCGCGCTGCGCGCCGGGGTGGACAGCTACACCGACAACGGTCCCGACGCGGGGCCGACGATCGCCCGGTTCACGTCGGCGCTGCGGCAGGGGCTGATCACGGAGGCCGACATCGACGCCGCCGTCGGCCGGCTGCTGCGGATGCGGGCCGCCACCGGCGAGTTCGAACCTTCCCGCGACCCGTACCGGAGCATCGGCCGCGACGTGATCGCGTGCGACGAGCACGCCCGGCTCGCCGCCCGCGCCGCACACGAGGGCGTCGTGCTGCTCAAGAACTCCCCCGGCGCGCTGCCGTGGACGTCACCGGGCCGCGTCGCGGTCATCGGGCACCTCGGCGACCGGGTCCTCACCGACTGGTACAGCGGCACGCTGCCCTATGCGGTCACCGTCGCATCCGCGCTGGGCGCCACCTCCACCGTGGACGGTGTCGACCGCGTCCGGCTGTCCACACCGGACGGTCGGCGGGTGCACGCCGACGGGCCGCTGCGGCTGGCCGACGGGCCGGGCGCGGTCTTCGCCCATCAGGACTGGGGCATCAGCGTGCAGTGCCCGGTGCCCGTGCACACGTTGCGGGACACGGCCTCCGGGCTGTACGTGACCGTCGGCGACGACGGGCTGCTCACCGCCGACGCCGTCACCCCCGACGGCTGGGTGGTCCGGGAGCTGTGGGAGCTGCACCCGGCCGGACCGGGCGAGTTCCTGCTGTGGTCCAACGCGCTCGGCCGGTACGTCAGCGAAGGCCCGGACGGGAGCCTGGTCGCGGGCGCGGCGGACGGCGCGCTGCGGTTCGTCCGGGAGCTGGTGACGTCCGGTGTGGACGAGGCCGTCGCCGCCGCCCGCGCCGCCGACCGGGTCGTCGTGGTGCTCGGCAACGACCCGCACATCAACGGCCGCGAGACCGTCGACCGCTGCACGCTCCTCCTGCCGCCGGAGCAGGAGGCGCTGCTGCGCGCGGTCGCCTCGGCCCGCCCCGACACGGTCCTCGTCCTGGTGTCCGGCTACCCGTACGCGATCGACTGGGCGCAGGAACACGTCCCGGCGATCCTGTGGACGTCGCACGCCGGCCAGGAGCTCGGCACCGCCGTCGCCGACGCCCTCCTCGGCGTGACCAACCCGGCCGGCCGGCTGCCGCAGACCTGGTACCGCGCCGACACCGTCCTGCCCGACCCTACCGACTACGACATCATCGGCTCCGGCTGGACCTACCAGTACCACCGCGGCCCGGTCCTCTACCCGTTCGGCCACGGCCTGTCGTACACCACGTTCGGGTACGGCCCGGTCACCGTCGACGGGGCCACCGCGACCGTCACGGTCACCAACACCGGCAACCGCGCCGGCGACGAGGTCGTGCAGCTCTACGTCACGCCCCGCGGCTGGCCCGTCCCCGCGCCGCTGCGCCGCCTCGCCGGCTTCGACCGCGTGTCCTTGCAGCCCGGTGAGTCCCGCGAGGTCCGCTTCGAGATCCCGCCGACCGCCCTCGCCTACTGGTCGGACGGCTTCGTCAGCCCGCCCGGCGAGCACGAGTTCCGCGTCGGCACCCGTTGAAGGTTCTCCGAAGGTTCGTCGAAGGTCGGCCGCCGACAGTGGTCGGCATGACCCATCACGGACACGGAGGTCCTGCAATGCGAAACTCGAAACTGGCCAGGCTGTTCGCTCGGCTGACGCTCGCCACCGCGGTCGCCGCCGGTGGCGTGCTGGCGGCCTCGGCACCGGCACACGCGACGACCGGGGACTGGGAGCGCATCAGCGCCGTCTACAGCGGGCTGGTCGCTGCCGTGCCCTCGCCCTGGACCACCAACGGCCTGCAGGTCGAGACCGCGCCCTACGGCGTGAACGCCTGGAACGGCCAGTGGAAGTTCATCCTGGTCAGCGGCAGCACCTACACCATCGAGAACCGGTACAGCCACCAGTGCCTCGACACGGAGAACGGCAACTCGCTGGTGTCCGGGGCGCCGGTGGTGCAGCTGCCGTGCGACGACACGGCCAGCCAGACCTGGGTCCGGACCCGGGACGACGTGCTGAAGATCTGGCGCATCAGCAACGGCTTCTCCGGTCTGGCGCTCGCGGTCGAGACCGGCAACGCCGGGGGCGGCGCCGGCTTCATCCAGGCCAACAACCTGCCGAACAACACCAGGTTCCAGTTCCAGGTCTGGTGAGCGTCCGGTGACCCGGGCGGGGCCGCGGACGGCGCGTCCACGGCCCCGCACACACCGTCAGAGGCGGGCGGGTCCCGCCGCGACCGCTTCGTCGACGGCGCCGGCGCGGCGGTCCGTCGCGTGCCGCTCCCCGGCCGAGTCGCGGTCCGCGGCGACCGCCGAGGCCCGGGCGGCGGCCATGGACTGCGCGCCGGTGACGCCGCCGCGGATGCGGTTGTCGGCGCCGACGCGGGCGGCCGGGGTGTTGCCGGCGAGCTGGAGCTGGCCGTTGATGCTGTTGTCCTCGAGGGAGGCGTCGCCGGTGGTGTTGGTGATGCTGACGTCGCGGCCGAAGTAGCTGCCGGAGGCGCAGCCGTCGAGGGTGCCGTTGGGGCCGAGCTGGACGCCACTGAGGTTGCCGGCGAAGGTGGCCTTGCCCTTGACGGCGCTGCCGCAGACGACGCTGCCGGTCGCGGCGTTGAGGACCGAGAGGGTGCCGTCGATGAAGGAGTCGTGCACGTCGGTGTAGTAGGCGTTGCTGCTGGAGACGTTGCCGGTGACCTGGGTCAGCTGGTCGAGGCGGGCCTCGCCGACGCTGACGGACACGTTGCCGGTGACCGTCGTGCCCTCCACGAACAGGAAGCCCTCCATCGTGGCGGTGCCCTTCGGGCGCAACGTGACCGTGCCGGTGCTGCCGTCGCGCAGGTACACGCCGAACCCTCCGGCGGCGAGGATCACCTGGCCGCCGATGGAGGTCGCGGTGGCGTCGAGGTAGCCGTTGGCGGCGACGCGGACCTCACCGCTGATGGTGCCGTTGCTGACGACGAGGTCGGCGCCCGCGGCGACCTGGACGTTGCCGGTGACGGTGGTGCCTTCCAGGGAGCACGACTCCCCCGCCGGGACGTACAGGTCGTTCGGCACGGTCACCGCACCGCCGGTGCCGACGCAGTAGGTGATCAGGCCGGCGTTCGCCTGCTGGGCGGCCGAACCGACCAGGGCGGCGGTGGCGGCGAGCGACAGGGCGGCGCCCATGACAACGGAACGGCGCATCAGGATTCTCCTCGGGCAGTGTGGGGGACGGTGGACCGGGTCGCGGCGCGCACGATCGCGCCCTGGTCCCGGCGGGTGAGCACGCCGGCGGTCACCAGGGGTCCGGTGACGGCGTCGACGTGCCTGACGAATGCGGCGTGGTCGGGATAGGGGGCGTGCTCGGCGATCAGGTCGTTGATGGTGCAGCCGTTGCCGGTGTCGACGTTCGGCACGCCGGAGTCGACACCGCCGATGACGACGTGCGGGCGGTCGTCGGAGCCGGGGCACGCGTCGGTGCCGTCCGCGACGACGGTGAACGCCACGGACTGCGCGGGTGCGACGTTCGACGCCCGGTCGGTGGCGCGGTAGCTGACGGCGTGCACGCCCGCCGCGCGGACGACGACCGGCGCGGTGTAGACGGTCCAGGCGCCACCGTCCAATGTGTACTCGATCGAGCGCACCCCGGACTGGCTGTCGGTCGCCGTGACCGCCACGGTCGCCGCGCCGACGTACCGGCCGCTGCCGTCCTGCCGCCCGGTCACCGCGGCGGTGACCGTGGGCGGTGTGGTGTCCTCGACCGGCGGGGCGACGACGGTGAACGACGCCATGCCCTCCGGCGAGGTGTTCCCGGCCACGTCCGTCGCCCGGTAGTGCACCATGTGCGCACCGACCGCACCGACGACGACCGGCGCCGAGTACACCACCCAGGCACCGCCGTCCGTCTGCGTCTCGACGCGGGCGACCCCCGAGCCGGCGTCGGACGCGGTGACCGTCACCGTGGCCGAGCCGACATAGTTGCCGGCGCCGTCGCGGGTACCGGTGACGACACCGGTGACCGTGGGCGGCGTGGTGTCCACGACCGGCGGCGCGACGACGGTGAACGACGCCATGCCCTCCGGCGAGGTGTTCCCGGCCACGTCCGTCGCCCGGTAGTGCACCATGTGCGCACCGACCGCACCGACGACGACCGGCGCCGAGTACACCACCCACGCACCGCCGTCCGTCTGCGTCTCGACCCGCGCCACACCGGAACCGGCGTCGGACGCGGAGACCGTCACCGTCGCCGAGCCGACATAGTTCCCGGCACCGTCGCGGGTACCCGCCACGGCCGCGGTGACCGTCGGCGGCGTGGTGTCCACCGGGCCGGGGTCGGTCACGCTGAACGCCACCGACCCGGTCGCCGACGTGTTGCCTGCGGCGTCGGTCGCCCGGTACTGCACCGAGTGGTCCCCGGGCGCGGTCACCCGGACCGGCGCGGTGTACGGCTGGAAGCTGCCGTCGTCGAGCTGGTACTCGACCGAGGCCACCCCGGATCCGCTGTCGGTCGCGGTCACCGTGACGGTCGCGGTGCTGGTGCCGTCGCCGGTCACCGAGGCCGTCACCGTCGGCGGCGTCGTGTCCGGGCCGCCGCCGGTGACCACGAACTCGCCGACCATCAGGCTGTGCCCCGGGATGATGCAGAAGTACCGGTACCGCCCGGGCGTCAGCGTCACGGACATCTCGTGCCGGCCGTTGTTGGCGTCGAACGGGTTGGCGAGGATGTTGACGGCGACGTCGTGGTTGTAGCCCGGCGTCGACGAGTCGAAGGTGAGCGTGTGCGGCATCCCGGTGGTGTTGCCGGTCGCCTCGCTGTTCTCGAACACGATGGTGGCCGCCCCGGCGACGGCCTGCGTCGGCGCCGTCCGGTAGCCGGTGATCGCGCCGCTGGTCGTCCACGTCAGCACCTGGTCGGCGGCGAAGGCCGTGGACGGAGGGGCGACCAGCACCGCCGCCAGCAGGGCGAGGGCCAGCAGGGCCCGTCGGATGATCACAGCGACCTCACTCGCAGGTTGCGGAAGTCCATGACGTCGCTCGTGCCGTGGTTCTGCAGGCCGAGGAAGCCGCTGGCGAACTGCCGCAGGTCGGTGGACGGGTCGCCGGCCCGTGAGGACTGCTTGCCTGGCGTGTTGTCGAACTCGTTGATGACCACACCGTTCCTCGAAATCGTGTAGTGCTGCCCGACGACGCGGACCTCGTAGTCGTTCCACACGCCCTTGGCGGTGGCGCCGGCGCCGCTCATCGGCACCGGGTCGAAGTTGTAGATGGAGCCGGTCTTCTGCGGTTCGCCGGTGTCGCCGTCGTACAGCTGGATCTCGTGCCCGCAGTAGATGGCGACCCAGGCCGGTGACGTGCGCGCCGACCCGACGGTCCCGCAGCTGCCCGCGGGCCGCTGTTCCAAAGGAGTCCGCGGATCCGGGAAGCGGGCGAAGACGCCGCTGTTGGCGCGGCTCGTTCCCGTTGCCATGTCGCGGAACTGGAGCTTGAACGAGAAGTCGCCGAACGGGCGGGCGCCGTACCAGAGCATGCCGAGGCCGCCGTCGGAGCGCAGCGTCCCGTCGGGCTGGAGCACGAACTGCCCGGACGGCGCCTGCACCCAGTCCCGCAACGACGCCGGGGTGCCGTCGAAGATCGGCTCGTAACCGGTGACGCCGGTCCGTCCGATCGGTGACCCGGCGGCGGTACGCGTGAGCGTCCCCGCCTCCCGTGCGGTGAGCGCCCTGTCGGCGACGAGACGATCGGCGACCGCGGAGACGTGCCGCACGAAGCTGTCGTGATCGGCCCAGGTGCCCTCGTCGTCGAGGAGGTCGTTGACGGTGCAGTGCCCGCCGGCGACCTTGTTCGGCACGCCGGTGTCGGTGTCGCCGAGGTGCACCGTGGCACGGCCGTCCGGCACCGCGCAGTCGACGTCGACGCTCGTGCGCACCTCGGCCGTCGTGCCGTCGGCGTACGTGACGGTCAGCCGCGCGGTGTAGGAGCCGGTCCGGGCGTAGACGTGCCGCGGGTCCGCCTCGGTGGACGTGCCGCCGTCGCCGAAGTCCCAGCGCCACGAGACGCCGCCGGACCGGAAGCCGTTGAACGCGTAGGTGAGCGCCTTGCTCTGCACCGCCACGGCCGTCGCGGCCGGCACCGGGGTCGCCGGGCCGCCCTGGTACGCCACCCGGATGAGCTTCTGGTTGGCGTGCAGGGTGAAGAAGCCGCCGCCGTAGTCGAGCAGGTAGAGCGCGCCGTCCGCACCGAACTTGGCGTCCATCCACGACTGCAGGCGGTTGTCGCCGCTGCCGGACGGGATGATCGCCCGCAGCGACTCGGCGAACACCGGCGGTGCCGCGGTCGCGACCCCGGCCGGGTCGACGGTCACGGCGATGCGGTTGCTGGCGTTCGACTCGTCGCCGATGAACCATTTGCCGTCCCAGTACGCCGGCCACGCGAGGCCACTGTTCTGGTTCACCAGCGAACGGTGGTAGGACGGGCCGGACATCACGGCCTGGCCGCCGCCGCGCAGGTACGGCTGGGTGTAGGTGGCGTCGGCGGCGACGTACGTGGGGATGCCGCTGCCGTCGGCGCGCGGCGGGAACACGGGTCCGCCGCCGTCGGGCGAGTACCAGATCATGTTGTTCTTCACCGGCGGCAGGTCGACCAGCCCGGTGTTCCGCGGCGACGTGTTGCGAGGGTTGGCGCAGTCGTACCAGCCGGTGAGCACCGAGGCGTCGGTGTCGCTGCGGTCGCGGTACGGCTGCCGGTTGCCCATGCAGTAGGGCCAGCCGTGGTTGCCGGCCTCGGTGATGACGGTCGCGGTCTCGTACTTGGCGGGCCCGAGCGTCGGGCTCGGCGACGCCGCGTCCGGGCCGACCCAGGCGGCGGTCAGCCAGTTGCGGACCGGGTCCCACTGCAGCCGGGAGATGTTGCGCACGCCCATCACGTAGATCTCCGGGCGGGTCTTGCCGGTGCCCGGCGCGAACAGGTTCCCGTCCGGGATCGTGTACGTGCCGCCGGGCTCCGGGTGGATGCGCAGGATCTTGCCGTTGAGGTCGTTCGTGTTGCCGGCGGTGCGCCGCGCGTCCTGGAACGAGGTGCCCGCGAACTCGGCGGTCCAGTTGTTGCCGGAGTAGCCGCTGGAGCCCTCGGAGGAGTTGCTGTCGCCGGACCCGACGTACAGGTTGCCGGCCTCGTCGAAGGCCATCCCGCCGCCGGCGTGGCAGCAGCTGTGGATCTGCACCGGCCACTGGATCAGGTCCTTGCGGGTGGCCTGGTCGATGCTCTGCGCGGCCCTGTCGTAGGTGAACCGGGAGATGGTCCGCTGGCCGATCCGGGTGTCCCGGTTGATGGACGCGTGCGGCATCCAGTACACGTAGAGCAAGCCGTTCTGCGCGAAGCCCGGGTCGGCGACGACGCCGAGCAGCCCTTCCTCGTTCTTCACCAGTTCCGTGCCGCTGCCCCGGTTGCCCATCACCGGCAGGGTCGTCAGCAGTTTGACGGTCTTCGCCACCGGGTCGTAGCGGTGGATGGTGCCGCAGCCGAGCCCGACGTTCGGGTTGGCCCAGTCGGCGACCGGGCCGCTCGGGCATGCGGCCTTGCCGACGTAGAAGATCGACCCGTCGGGCGCGACCGTGAGGCCGTGCGCCTCGCCGATCTGGTCGAGCTGGCCGGCCTGGTTGGCGGCGGTGAGCCGCTCGACGCGGTAGTTGGCGGCGATCGTCGCCTGGCAGTCGCCGCGGACGACGCCGGTGGTCCAGCGCAGCGCGCCGCCGAGGTGGGCGCGGAAGTCCCGCTCGTCGTAACTGCCCTCGGTGTGGCCCATGCCGGTGTAGAAGGACCGGCCGCCGTCGTAGTCGCGGCACCACGACACCGGGTGGAACGGGCCGTTGGCGCCGGATCCGGCGTCGTGCTTCCACTCCTCGACCTGCGCGACGGTGTGCACGGTGCCGACCGGGTTCGGATCCCAGTTGTACCAGCGGTCGGAGCGGGTCAGCTTCAGCGGCAGCGTCGCGGTCGACGGGTGCTGCCGGTCCAGGACGTCGACGACGCCCTGCTGCACCGCGGGCGGCGCGGGCGGCTCGGCGGCGCCGGCGAACAGGCGCAGGTCGGCGAGCTGGATGAGCGGCTCGCCGCTGTTGGCGGTGATGTTCAGCCGGTACCGCGGGTACACCGTCGTGTTGGCGACCTCGAAGCGGCGGGTCTGCAGCCGCTCGCCGAAGGTCTGCCCGGTGCGCCGGTCGAGGTCGACCCACGTCGTGCCGTCGGTGGAGCCCTGCAGCGTCCAGTCCTTCGGGTCGCGGCCGGGGAAGTCGTTGGCGGACGTCAGCGCGTAGCCGTTCACCGCCGCGGGGGTGCTCAGCTGGTACGCCACCCAGCCGGTCGTGGCGAACGTCAGCCACTTCGTGCCGGAGTTACCGTCGGTGAGCTTCTCCTTGGTCTCGTTGGGCGGGTTCTCGGCGCTGGCGGTCACCGCGCTCACCGGCAGCGCGTTGGGGATCGCGCCGACCGGGCGGGTGCCGATGAGGCCGGTGAACCAGGTCGAGTCGGGCTGGGCCTTGGCGGCGTCGCCGATGCCGAGGAAGCCGCCGCCGGCCTTGACGTAGGCCTGCAGCGCGGTCTCCTGGTCGCGGTTGAGCACGGCGCCGGTGGCGGACAGGAAGACGATGCCGCGGTACTTGAGGAGGTTGGCGGCGGTGAAGACGGCGGGGTCGGACGAGGCGGTGACGGTGATGCCGCTGTCCTGGGCGACCTCGGTGATCTCGGCGGTGGCGCGGGCGACGGGGTCCTGCTGCTCGGCGGCCGGACCGTGGAAGACGAGGACGTCCACGCCGGCCGCGGCGAGCGGTGCTTTCGGTGCCGCGGGCGCGGCGAAGGTGGGCTGGGCGGTCTGCAACAAGGTCAGCGCGACGGCGGCGGCGATCGAGCGCCGCCAGGTTGTGAACCTCATGAGGCTCCTTCGTCGGTTGGTTCAGCCGCCGTGCACGTGGACGTGCGGCTGGGCAGCAGCGGCGGCGGGGCTGTGCACGTGGCCGCGGAAGCGGTCGATGGCCTCCTGGGCGCCGGCAGGCATGCTGCCGTCGGCGTTGCGCACCAGGAACAGGCCTGCCATCCCCATGTCGGAGTGGGACTGGACATGGCAGTGGTACATCCAGGCGCCCGGGCCGACGCCCTCGCCGGCGAGCACCTGGAACCCGAAGGAGCTGCCTGGGTTGAGGTCCTTGTTGTCGATGACGAGGCTCGGGTCGGCGGGACCTTCGAGCATCCCGGTGCGGTTGTCCGCCCATCGGTGCGCGTGCAGGTGGAACGTGTGGAACAGGTTGCCGTGGCCGATGGCGGTCCACTCGACGCGCTGCCCGAGGTTCGCCTCGAACATCGGCGTGTCCGGGGCGACCTTATTGTTGATCATCATCTCGTTGAAGACGACGGTGAACTGCTTGTCCGGCAGGATGTCGCCGCGGCGGCGGACGGTCAGCGCCCCGTACAGGCCGCGCGCCACCCCGCCGGTGCCGTGGTCGGTGCCCATCGCGTGGTCGTGGTAGTGCCAGTAGCCGGCGCTGCCGGGCATGTACCGCCGGCCGGCCACGGCGGTCATCTCATGCGACCGCCACGTGTAGGTCCTGGTCTCGCCGGGGTTGTTGAACGAGTTGTGCAGCGGGCTGCCGTCGGACCCGGTGCTGTAGTCGACGCCGTGCGGGTGGATCGACAGCCGCTGGCTGGTCGTGTTGACGAGCGTGACCTCGAGGGTGTCGCCCTCGTACATCTCCAGCGTCGGCCCGGGGACGGTGGCCTGGCCGGGGGCGAGGCCGTAGCCGTACAGGTTGCCGGGCAGCGCCTCGGCGTAGATCGTCACGCGGCGGGTCGCCCCCGCCGCCAGCACCGGGCGGTAGGTCTGCCGCGACGACCGGGCGAGCCCCGGCGTGAGCGCGGTGCCGAGGCCGGCGGCCGACGCCGCCAGAGCGCCTCCCATCAGCATCGACCTGCGCGACGTGAGTCGGCGGAACATCCATCCCCCTTCGGTCTCGCGCGCGGGGCAGGGTTGTTCGCACCGCGACCGGAAAGGGCGGTGGCAGGCTTACGGCTTCCCCGTCGCGTCAGGCGATCGATTTACTTTTGTCGATCTACGGCCAACTTATGCACGGGCCGAACCAAAGTAAAGACTTGTATCTATAAAGATGGCACTCTATGAGCAGATGCCCACTGTAAGGCACCAACCGGACAACGGGATATGCGAAATCGTGCTCAGTACCCCGGCGGCCGGCCGGCTGCGCGCTTCCACGTCCGGCGTCAGGCGCTGCCCAGCAGGCCCTGGCCGATCCAGCCGCCGGGCTCGCAGCCCGGGGGGACCGCGAAGACCGCGGAGCCGATCGGCGTCACCCACTCGTTGAGCAGGTCGGCCTCGGCGAGGTTGCGCTGGATCGGCAGGAATTGGTTGCCGACGTCGCGCTGGAACGAGGCGAAGATGAGCCCGCAGTCGGCGGTGCCGTCCGCGGTGGGGGGCTCGTCGTAGTTGTACGGGCGGCGGAAGATCCGCTGCCGGTCGTCGGCCACGTGGGCGCGGGCCACGTGGGAGAACTCGGAGATGACGGTCAGCCCGAGCTCGTTCTTCGCGGCGAGGTCCGGCGGGTCCTGCTCGTGCCGGCCGGTCAGCGGGGCGCCGTCGGACAGGCGCCGGCCGACGGCGAACTCCTTGCCGGCGGTGTCGGCGGCGTCCCACGCCTCCAGCTCGGCCCGGATCCGGCGCAGGACGACGGTCGTGCCGCCGTGCAGCCACGCCGGGCCGCCGTCTGCGGCGGTGCGCCAGACCGCGCCGGCGAACGCGTCGCTGCCGGGCGCCGGGTTGCCGGTGCCGTCGAGCTGGCCGAGGACGTTGCGCTGGGTCACGCCGTCGTCCTGCATGGCGTGCGCCCGGCGGAAGCCGCGCTGCACCCATCGGACGGTGGCGAACGACCGGCTGTCCTTGACCAGCATCCGTTGCGCGTGGGCGACGGTGAGCGGGTCGTCGGCGCAGATCTGCAGCAGCAGGTCACCGCCGCACCACCGCTCCTGCAGCTTGTCGATCTTGAAGGCCGGCAGCTGCAGCAGGGTCGCCGGCCGCTGGTCGGCGAGCCCGGCGGCGTCGAACAGCCGCGGGCCGAAGCCGAACGTGACGGTGAGCCTGGCCGGCACCTGGGCGAGCTCGGGCTGGCCGTCGGCGAGCGGCGCGCGGCCCTGGGTGAGGCGGGCCGCGTCGTCGGACAGCAGCAGCATCAGCCGGCGCAGCGCGGCCCGGTCGACGCCGGCGGCGAGGTCGAGCGCGACGAACGCGCCGTGCGCCTGCGCCGGGGTCGCGATCCCCGCCTGGTGCGGTCCGTGGAAGGGCACCATCTGACCGCCGTAGAGCACGTCCTTCGGCGGTGCGGTGACCGTACCGTCGCCGCCGCCGAGCACGGACGCGCCGACGGCGACCGCCCCGGCCGTCACCGCGGCGGTCACGGCGCCACCGGTCAGCAGGGCGCGCCTGCTGACCGGGCCGGCGGCCGGCGCTGGCGGACGATCGCTCATGTCAGCCCATGCCGGGCAGGTAGGACTCGTTGCCGGCGGCGAAGTCCTTGCCGATCGCGGTGAAGGACACCGTCCCGCCGCCCTGCAGGGTGAGGGTGAAACTCACCTGGTCACCGGCCTTCACCTCGGTCGTCACGTCCATCAGCATCAGGTGGTCGCCGCCGGGCCTGAACTCGTGGCTGCCGTTGGCGGGGATGACGAACCCGCCGTCCTTCGGTCGCATCGCCATCTTCCCGTCGACGGTGGTCGTGATCCTTCCACGAGTTGGTCGGGCGCGCCGCTCGGAAAGTTCCCGGCGACCCCGTGCGACGGTCCGGTGGGTGCAGGGTCCAGGATTGGTGTATGCGACTGCACGTGACGCTCCGCGCGAGCCTGGCCGCCGCCGCCGCGGTGTTGTTGATGCTGCTGACCCCGGCGCCGGCCTGGGCGCACACCACCCTGGTCAAGACCGACCCGGCCAAGGGCGCCACGGTCACCGCGCCGCTGACGGCGGTGACGCTGACGTTCACGGAGATGGTGAAGCAGCAGTTCAGCACGATCGTGGTCACCGGCGCGGACGGCGTCTCCTACAGCGACGGCATGCCGAAGTCGGTCGACAAGACCCTCAGCCAGCCGGTCAAGGCGCTGCCACCGGGGCTCGTCACGGTCGTCTGGCGGACCGCCGCCGGCGACGGGCATCCGCTCGAAGGCCAGTTCACGTTCACCAACGCGGCCCCTGCCCCGCCACCGTCGCCTTCCGCTTCGCCGTCCCCTTCGCCTTCGCCCGCGGCGTCGTCGGCCGCCGCGCCGACCGCGGCGGCGGACCCGGTGTCGGACGGGAGCGGCTCCGGCGCCGGGCTGTGGTGGGCGGCGCTCGGCGGGCTCGCGGTGCTGCTGGTCCTCGGCGGCGTCGTCCTGCGGACCCGGCGCCGGCGCAACTGAGGCAGGGGTTCGCTGATGCTCGCGTGACCAACCCCCGGACCTATCTGCTCAGCACTCGCGGTGGGGGCGGGCGGGCCGCTACGCTGAGGCCCGTTCGCATCCCCGGCGCGGCGGCCGGGGCGCCCTTGTCGTGCTCCCGTTGAAGGAACCGCCGTGACCACCACCGCCACCCCCGCCCGGTCCCGTGACACCGTCTACCGGATCGTGGCCGTCGCCGTCCTCGTCGTCGCCGGGATCGTCGTCACGCTGCTGTACCGCAGCAGCGCAGGCGATTCGAGCACCGCGCCGCAGGACCGGTCGATCAGCGTCACCATCACCGGGGGCCGGGCCGAGCCGCCCGTCGGGCGCGTCGAGGTCGGCAAGGGCAGCACCATCCGGCTGACCGTCACCTCCGACGCACCGGACGAGCTGCACGTCCACGGGTACGACCGGCGCGCCGTCCTCGAACCGGGCCGCCCGGCGACGCTGGAGTTCCGCGCCGACACGACCGGCATGTTCGAGATCGAGACGCACGGCGGGCACCTGCTGCTCGTCCAGCTGGTGGTCCGCTGACCGTCGTCCGTTCGGTCGTTCTTCGCCGGTACCTCCGGAGAGCCCCGCAGGTCAGCAACCCGGCCCTTTTTGACGTCCCGGACACCGGAGCCCGGACCCCGCGTCCCCGCCGGTGCCGTGCCGTTGACCGGGTGTCCGATTGTTCCCCTGCCGCGGGAATCCGCGGCGAAGACCGACGAGGTGGCCCCCCGACATGACGAACTCCACCGTGATGCCGAGCGTGTCCGACTACGACCGGATCGGCGGCGCGCCGGCGATCCGCACCGTCGTCGACCGGTTCTACGACCTCGTCCTCGCCGACGCCGAGCTGGCCGGCTACTTCACGGGCATGGACATCGCCCGCGTCAAACGCCACCAGGTGCTGCTGCTCAGCCAGGTGCTCGGCGGGCCTGTCACGTACGACGGCCGCGACCTCGCCGCGGCGCACCGCCACCTCGAGGTGACGGGCGCCCACTACGACCGGGTCGCGCAGTACCTGACGGGGCTGCTGTGGAGGTCCGATGTCGACACCGACATCATCTTCCGGGTGGCGGACACGCTCACCGCCGTGCGGGACCAGATCGTCGCCGCCCCGTCACCGCGGCCCCTCGCCGCGCAGCCGGCCGGTCGCCGGTCGCTGACCGGCTGGCTGCGCCGCAAGGCCAACCAGCGGTCCCGCGGCTGACCCACCCGCTCAGCGGGTGAGCAGGTAGATCACGACGAAGATGACCACCGCGATGGCGATGATCGCGCCGGCGCCCACGGGTCCCCGGCGGCCGCGTGGGGGCCGTGCGTAATGTCCTCTGACCCAGGGCATGACTGCTCCTCCGATACATGCGTTCCGGCGATATTTGTCTGCATGCATGGGTTCCCCACGCCCGGATCCTCAAACGGTTCACGTTCCGGTCAACGGGCCACCACCGGCCGTCGACAGGCGTTAGCGTGACCGGATGAGTGCAGCGGAAGAACACCGGGACATCGCCGGCAGGTTCACCGACCGGGTCCGTGGCGTGCCGGCCGGCGGCTGGGACGACCCGGCGCCGTGCGAGGGCTGGGTCGCCCGGGACGTCGTCGGGCATCTCGTCGAATGGTTCCCCGGCTTCCTGCGCGCCGGCGCCGGCATCGACCTGCCGCAGGGCCCGAAGGTGGCCGACGACCCGGTCGCCGCCTGGCAGGTGCACTGCGACGGCGTCCAGGCCGTCCTCGACGACCCGTCCTGCGCCGACCGCGTCCTGTCCAACCCGCACATCGGCGACATCCCGCTCGACGCGGCGATCAGCCAGTTCTACACCGCGGACGTCTTCATGCACACGTGGGACCTCGCCCGCGCCACCGGCCAGGACGAGCGCCTCGACCAGGACCGCTGCGCGGCGATGCTCGAGGGGATGCTGGCGATGGAGGACGCGATGCGCGGCAGCGGCCACTACGGCCCGCGCGTCGAGGTCCCCGCCGACGCCGACGCCCAGACCCGGCTGCTCGCCTTCATCGGCCGCGACCCGCGCTGACTCCCGGCCAGGGCGTCGCCGAGCAAGGTGCGCCCGCGTCAGCTCCCGGCCAGGGCATCGCCGAGCGGGGTGCGGCGGTAGAGCACGGACCGGCCCGACCGGGCGCGTTCGACGAGGCCGGAGCGGTGCAGGACCGCGAGGTGGTCGCCGACGGCGCCGGTCGCCATGCCGAACGCGCGGGCGAGCTGACTCGTGCTGGCCGGGTCGGCGAGGGTGGCCAGCAGCAGCGCCCGGGACCGGCCGAGCAGCGCCGACAGGTGGGCTGGCGCCTCCGGCGGGCCGTGTTCCAGGAGCGTGCCGACGCCGCGCGCCGGGTAGACGATCGCCTTGGGCCACGGGTCGTCGGCGTACACGGCGATGTCCGGCCAGACGAACACCGACGGGACCAGCAGGAGCCCTTCACCGTCGAGCCCGGTCTCGCGGCGGGCACGGACGCGCAGGTCGATGCCGCCGTCGCGCCACTGGACCTTCGGGTGCAGGCCGGCGAGGGCGGCGGCCCAGCCGGCGCGGCCGAGCTCGCCGACGCGGTGCACGACGTCGCGCTCGCACAGCAGCCGCAGCCGCGGCCAGTCGTCGGCGAGCAGCGCCTCCCACGCGGCAGCCAGCAGGTCGGCGAGCCGGTCGACGGTGCCCGGCCCGGTCAGCACCGCCCTCGCCGCGTCGGACACGTCACGGCGGTCCCGCAGGTAGAAGTCGATCTCCTCCCGTGCACCGGCGGCGGGCGCGGCACGCATGGCGGCTAGGTCGTCGTCGATGCCCTGCGCCAG
Source organism: Dactylosporangium sp. NPDC005555 (assembly GCF_040605635.1). Taxonomy (NCBI): domain Bacteria; kingdom Bacillati; phylum Actinomycetota; class Actinomycetes; order Micromonosporales; family Micromonosporaceae; genus Dactylosporangium; species Dactylosporangium sp. NPDC005555. The sequence continues at coordinate 161,633 of NZ_JBEXDG010000015.1, read as the reverse complement.
GCCGTGCGGCGGCGGCGAGAAGAACGTGGCGCCCGACCCCGGCAGGTGCAGCGCCAGGACCGCCTCCAGGGCCGGGTCGTGCCGCAGCGGCGCGAACCGTGGCCGCAGCCGCGCCAGCCACGCCTCCGGCACGCCGTGGCGATGCGGGCTGCTCAGCGCGCGGAGCAGGTGGTGCAGCTCGAAGATCGGCGACAGGGCGAACCGGGTGCGCAGCAGGTCCTCGGCCCCGACCACGAACCGCAGCATCCCTCGACCTTACGCCCTGTGGCGAATCATTCGCTGCCGTCCGTGCGCACCCGCAGGCTCGTGGCATGACCGTCGTCGACCGCCCGGCCACCTACCGCGAGGTGTTCGCGGAGCCGTCGTTCCGCGCCCTGTTCGTCGCGCGGACCCTCGCGATCGGCGCGAACTCGCTGCAGATCTTCGCGCTGTCCGTCCTCGTCTACGCGAGCACCGGGTCGCCGCTGCTGAGCGCGCTCGCGTTCGGTGCGGGGTTCCTGCCGCAGGTCGTCGGCGGGCTGCTGCTCGGCGCGCTGACCGACCGGCTCCGGCCGCGGCCGCTCATCGTCGCGGGTTATGCGGTGGAGGCGCTGCTCGCGGCGGCGCTGGGGGTGCTCGACCTGCCGGTCGCGGTCAGCCTGACCCTTGTCGCGGTGATCGCCTGCGGTACGCCGGTGTTCGCGGGCTCGGCGGCCCGGGTCATCGCCGATCGGCTGACCGGCGACGCCTATGTCCTCGGCCGTTCGGTGTCGAACATGTCCTCGTCCGCCGCGCAGCTGCTCGGCCTGGCCGGTGGCGGGATCGCCGTCGCCGCCGCGGGTCCGCGCCCGGCGCTGCTGTTCGCCGCCGCCTGCCACGTCGCCGCCGCCGTCGCGGTCCGCTACGGCCTGCCCTCCACTCCCCGCCCGGCCGCCGACGGCTCTTCCGCCGCTGGCTCTTCCGTCGCCGGCTCTCTTGCCGTCGCTGGTCCAGCCGTCGACAGCCCGGGCGTCGTCGCCGCTCCGCCTGCCGCCGCCGGCTCCGCACCGGCCGCGACCGTTGCACCGGCTCGCGGCGGCGCGGTGCGCGACAGTCTGGCCGGTGCGGGTGCGCTGCTCGGTGACCGCACGGTCCGGCGGCTGCTGCTCGCGCAGTGGCTGCCGTCGGCGTTCGTCGCGGGCGGTGAGGCGCTCCTCGTCGCGTACGCCGGCAGCCGCGGCCTCCCGTCCGGCACCGGCGCGGTCCTCATGGCCGCCCCCGCCGTCGGCATGCTGCTCGGCAACTTCGTCGCCGGCCGGTTCCTGCGGCCGAGCCTGCGGGAGCGGCTGTCCGCGCCGTTCCTCATCGTCCTCGGCGCACCGCTCATCGCCGTCCTGGCCGCACCACCGCTGCCGGTCCTGGTCGGGCTGCTGGTCGTGGCGGGCACCGGATTCGCCTACGGCCTCGGCCTGCAACGCGCCTTCCTCGCCGCCGCCCCGCAGGACCGCCGCGGCCAGCTCTTCGCCCTGCTCTCCACCGGCATGATGGCCCTGCAGGGCGTCGGGCCGCTCGTGTTCGGCGCCGTCGCGGAGCTGACCTCACCTGCCATGGCCATCGCGTCCGCCGGCGCTGCCACGGTACTGGTGGCGCCGCTGATCCGGGCCGCCCTCAACCGTCCTGCTCGGCCGGCAACGCGAACACGTCCCCGGTCCGGAGACGGTCCCATCCGGCCCTCAACGGATCCGGCTCGTCGATGACCGCCTGACCCCTGGACCCGCCGGGTTCCAACCCTCGGCCGCGTAGCCGGCAAGCCGGGCACCGAGCGCCTCACCGGACAGCCCAGCCTGCTCCAGCAGCGTGCGCGGCGCAGGTCACCGCTCGCACCGCGTCCTGCTGGGTCCCGCCCGGGTGCGGCTCGCGGTGGACGCGCCGGGCGGCGGCGAGCAGCCGGTCCGCGTCGGTCACCGTGAAGTCGTGCCGCAGCCGCACGGACAACCGCATCCCGTCGCGCAGCGGGTCGTCATCGTCTCCTATCCGGCGTACCGGTACACGTTGGAGTCGCGGACCTTGAAGCCGAGCCGCTCGTACAGCCGATTCGCGGCGATCCTGCCGGGCCGGGACGTCAGGTCGACGGTGCGTGCGCCTTCCGCGTGCGCGAGCCGCACGGCTTCCCGGGTCAGCGCCGCACCGGCACCGTGACCCCGGGCGGCCTCGTCGACGACCACGTCCTCGATCCTCGCCCGCAGCCCGGTCGGGACCGGAAACAGGACCAGCGTCAGCACCCCGACGACCACACCGCCGACGCGCGCCGCGAGCACCCGGTTGCCCGGCCACGCGAGCACCGTCTCCAGCGCCGCCGCGTCCAGCGGCGCCGCGGACCGCGACAGCTGCGGCATCAACCGCCCGAACGCCGCGACGACCTCGTCCGTGACACTGCCGACCCGCTCCACCGCGACGCCCATCCCAGCACTGTGCCCTGCTCCCCTGCTCCCCTGCTCCCCGCTTCCCTGCGGTCCCGAATTGCCCTTCGCGGTGCTGACGGTCGGGTTCGCCGTCGTTCTCATACCCGGCGGCGTGTACCTGCAGACCGACGATGAGATGCGCGGCGCGGTTCCGACCCTGCTGCTCACCGGCCTCGCCGTCACCGTCGCGGGCTGGGTCTTCATGGTGCGTCGTGAGAGGCGACTGCGTCGGGTGAATGGCACCGGCCCGCTCCAGTGACGCTCTGCGGGATCGGGGTGCGGCCGACGGGTTATCCAGGCCCCCTAGGACCCAGCGGCGCGCACTCATCTGCAGCAGGTGGAGCGCGGGTGGCACGTCGGCGATCATCACCATCTGTGCGCCGCTGTCGACCGGCCCGGGCTCCGGCCAGCGCTCGCCCCACGTTCCTGGCCGGCTCCGGTGCCGACGACGCCACCTGGCTGCGCGGCCGCGGCTGGGCGGTCGGCGTCGGCGCCCTGCACTACTACCGCGGCACCAACCCGGTCCTCGCCGGGTTCGGCCGCTGGCGACCTCGACCGCATCGACGCGATGCGGTCCTCTGCCTGGGGCCGCCCGCCGATCCCGACGTCCGCGGGCGGGCAGCCGGGCAGTCACAGCGGCGCTGCGCGACGACGACGAGGTCGTCCGTCAGCACGCGGCGGCATCCCTCGGCCTGTTCACCGCCCACGCCGCGGTGTCCGAGGCGCTCGTCGCCGCCCCGCTGCGCGACACCAGCCTGGACGTGCGGCACAACGCCCTGACCGCCCTCGAGCAGGCCGGCTCGGACCCCCGGTTCGCCGAGCCGCTGCCTCGTCTGACGAGCGACCCTCGACCGCGGCCGCGCCGCAGTGCGGGCACTGGACCTCGGGTCGGCACGACCGTTCTGATTGCAGGTCTTCGCTACGCTGTCGGGCATGGCATCGCAGGGCCCGGGTCACGGCATCGTCTGGGCGCCGGACTCGGTGCGGGCGAGTCTGGAGGAGCCGGTGCGGCCCCGGATCGGCCCCGCCGGAATCCTGCTGATGGTGGTGGTCGGGTGCGCGATCACGTGGGTGCCCGCGTTCGCCGTGTTCGCCCTGACAGGTGCCGTTGCGCCCTCCGTGACCGGCGGCGCGGGCGTCAGCGAGATCGCCTTGTGGGCGTTGCTGTTCTCCGTCCTGACCGGGATCGTCGAAGGCGTCACCGCGCTGATCGGGAAGCTGCGCGACCGCTACCGCGTGCGGGAAGCGGCAGAGGACACCGAGGACGGGCCGGTCTGGCTCACCGTCCTGCGGGTGGCCCGGCACACGGCGAAGACGGCGGTCATCGCTGGGCTGGTCCTCGCGCCGCAAGGGCTCGGCGCCGCACAGGTCGCCTGGCTGGCCTGCGGCCTCGGCGTCCTGCTCAACGCGCTGCCGGTCGTGGCGGCCAACCTGCTGCGCCGCCGCCGGCGCCCCGCCGGCTGAGCCGGCCGGACGTCGACGCCCTGCCGTGGGCGGCCGCGGGCGGCTGCGGTGGTGCGGTGCCGGAGCAGCGCCTGGAGGGGCGGATTCGTCAGTGACGCCGTCCGGGTCGGGGACACCGTGCGCAAGCCGCCGCCGGGCGACGCCGCGTTCGTCCACCGGCTGCTGGAGCATCTCGCCGCGTGCCGGTGGCCGGGTGCGCCGACGCTCCTCGGCGTCGACGAGCGAGGGCGTGACGTCCTGAGCTGCAATAGCCGAATTGGCGCATTCCAAAGACTCTCGAGGTCCCCATGGACGCTGAAGACCTGGCCGCCGCACACGGCGCACCTGCAGAGGCGTACTTCGTCGACGTCGTAGCCCTCCGCGCCCTGCGCCATCGCATACACCGCGAGATCATCGATGCACTCGCCCACCGGCCATCCGTCAACCTCACTGATCACCTGGCCAGTCTGATGTACCCGGGCTCGGGCCACCGTGCCCGCGTACCACGAACGTTTTGATCAGCCGCGGATGGTGTGCAGCCACCTTGATCCGCTGGCGTGGCGGAAGTCCTGACCACGCTTGGCATTTTCGCAGTGATCGGGGCTGTCATTGCCGCGGTTCGGACGCTGGCATCGAAACGGCGCTGACCGTCCGCACGGTGAGCAACTCGCCGCCGCCCTGCTGCCGCACGGGAACGCTGTTGGCGTGCGCCGGCTGCACTCACCGCAGACGGCCCGCGCGTCGAGCCAGTCGGGCCAGGACCGCGTCCAGGGACAGGTCCCCGGCGCTGGGCAGCAGCAGGTCCGCGGCAGTGAAGCGGGCGTCGTTCGCATGCGGGTTCGGCACCGCCACACAGCGCAGCCCGGCCGCGTGCGCCGCCGCCACGCCGTGCGCGGTGTCCTCGAACGCGACCGCCTCCTCCGCCGGCAGCCCGAGCCGCTCCAGCGCCATCAGGTAGACAGCCGGGTGCGGCTTGTGCGCGGCCACCTCCTCGCCGGTCGCCAGCACCTCGAACCGCGCCCGCAGCCCGGCTTGATCCAGCATCGCGCCCACGTGCGTGATCGGGGAACTGCTCGCCACCGCCAGCCGCAGCCCCAGCTCCGCGGCCCGGTCCAGCCATCCGACGATGCCAGGCGCCGTCTCCAGCGCCGCGTTCAGTTCGGCCCGGTACGCCATCCGCAGCGCGTGGCTGGACTCGCGGTCGTAGTCCGGTCCGACCGCCGCGGCGAGCGCGGCGTAACGCGGCTCGTTCGCGTCGCCGCCGTGGTCGGCGAAGAAGCCGGCCGCATCGAGCTCCAGGCCGTGGCGCCGCCACTCCCAGCACCAGCTCTCCAGCAGCGTGGTCTCCGTGTCCATCAGCAGGCCGTCGAAGTCGAAGATCAGCGCCTTGATCGTCACAGCGGCCAGTATCCCAATCCTGGCCTCTGCGCCTGGCGCCCGGCCGGCGCGGTCGCACCGGCCCCGGTGAGGTCGCAGCCGAAATAGGCGAGCAGCCCTGCCCGGCCGGCCTCCTCGACGCGCACCAGGTGAGTGCGCAAGTCTCTGCGCACCCAGCGCGACGGTCAACCAGTCGCGTAACGCGGGCGGTGGCAGCGTCGCGACCACCTCGATCACCCGCTCGCCGACGCCCGCGGCGAGCCCGGTTCGGCCAGGCCCGCGAGCGATACCGCGACGAGCCCGGCGCGCCGATGAGCAGCTGCCTGCGTCCGATCTCCATGGGCCGACGGGTACGACCGGGCCAGCCCGACGTCCGGCGATCACACAGTGTGCCGGATTGCTGGCATTGGGTGCGTAGCGGCCCGGTTCGGCTCGCGTCGAAGCCGGACGCGTCCGGTCGTGGTCAAGCGCTTCAGAGAGCGCTCCCAGGTGTCAGCAATCAGCGGGCGTCGCTGGTCAGCGCTCCGTTACGGCACCCTGGCCTGCGCGTGGGACAGCACTGTTCAGAGGTCGTTCGTTCCTCGTGAAGCATTGACACCTCTCCAAGGACCGTTCAAAGTGACGTCTGCGAGAGCGCTCTCTCACACCCTGACACACCGCCGACACCTCAGCTTCACGAAGGAGTCCCTATGGAATGGTCGGAACCCCGCCCCGGCCATCGACGTTCATCCGGATCATTGACGAGCCGGCGCACCCTGCGCATGGCCGCCATCGTGACCGCGGTCGTGGCCATGCTGGTCACGTACATCGTCGTGGTCACGACCCGCGCCGACGCGGCCGAGACCCTGCTGTCGCAGGGCCGGCCGACGACCGCCTCGTCGACGGAGAACGCCGGTACCCCCGCCAGCAGCGCGACCGATGGCAACACGGGCACCCGCTGGTCGAGCACCTTCAGCGTCCCGCAGTGGATCCAGGTCGATCTCGGCTCCGCCCAGTCGATCACCCGGGTCGCACTGAACTGGGAGGGCGCGTACGCCACCGCCTTCCAGATCCAGACCTCCGCCGACGGCAACACCTGGACGAACGTCTACTCCACCACGACCAGCACCGGCGGCCAGCAGAGCCTGCCGGTCACCGGGACCGGCCGCTACGTGCGCGTCAACGCGACCGCGAAGGCGACCCAGTGGGGTGTCTCGCTGTGGGAGTTCCAGGTCTTCGGCGGCACCCCCGACACCCCGGGCGGATGCGGCACCACCAACGCGGCGCAGGGCAAGACGGCCACCGCGTCGTCGACGGAGAACGCCGGTACCCCGGCCTCGGCCGCGTTCGACGGCAACACCGGCACCCGCTGGTCCAGCGCGGCCGCTGACCCGCAGTGGCTCCAGGTCGACCTGGGCTCCGCCGTGTCCGTCTGTGGCGTCTCGCTGAACTGGGAGGCCGCGTACGCGACCGCCTACCAGATCCAGGTGTCCACCAACGGCACGAGCTGGACGAACATCTACAGCACGACCGCTGGCACCGGTGGCGTGCAGACCCCGGCCGTCACCACGACGACCGGTCGCTACGTGCGCGTGAACGGCACCGCCCGGGCCACGGTCTACGGCTACTCGCTGTGGGAGTTCCAGGTCTTCACCGGTTCCGGCCCCACCACGTCGAGCTCGCCCTCCACCTCTACGTCGCCGAGCACGCCGACCCTGCCGACGTCCGACACCCCCGACTTCGGTCCGAACGTGCGGATCTTCGACGGGTCCTCGTCGGCGGCGACCATCCAGGCGGCCGTCGACGCGGCGTTCAACGCGCAGCTGCGCAGCCCGACCGCGCAGTTCGGCACCCAGCGCCACGTGTTCCTCTTCAAGCCCGGCACGTACGGGCGCGTGTGGGCCAACATCGGCTTCTACACCACGGTCGCCGGTCTCGGCATCAACCCCGACGACGTGACGATCAACGGCGCGGTCAACGTCGACTCCGGCTGGAACTACGGCGACGAGTCCAACGCGACCCAGAACTTCTGGCGCAGCATGGAGAACCTGTCGATCGTGCCGGAGGGCGGCATCAACCGGTGGGCCGTCTCCCAGGCCGCCCCGATGCGCCGCGTGCACATCAAGGGCAACCTGAGCCTGGCCCCGTCCAACCAGGACAACGGGCAGGGCTACTCCAGCGGCGGCTACCTGGCCGACTCCATCGTCGACGGCTACGTGACCTCCGGCTCGCAGCAGCAGTGGTACACCCGCGACAGCCGGATCCAGCGCTGGGACGGCGGCGTGTGGAACATGGTCTACTCCGGCGTGCAGGGCGCTCCGGCGAACGCGTTCCCGAACCCGCCGCACACCACCCTGGCGACCACTCCGGTCACCCGGGAGAAGCCCTACCTGTACGTCGACAGTGCCGGCCTGTACCGCGTCTTCGTGCCGTCCATCCGGCGCAACTCCGCGGGTGCCACCTGGCCGAACACCCCCGGCACCTCGATCCCGATGCGGCAGTTCTACGTCGCCAAGCCCGGTGACAGCGCCGCCCGGATCAACTCCGCCCTCGCCCAGGGCCTGAACCTGTTCTTCACCCCGGGCACCTACTCCCTCGAACAGACGATCCGGGTCACCCGGGCCGACACGGTGGTCACCGGCATCGGCTACCCGACCCTGATCCCGGTCAACGGCGTCGAGGCGCTGAACATCGCCGACGTCAACGGGGTCAAGGTCAGCGGCCTGACCTTCGACGCCGGCACGACCAACAGCCCCACGCTGATGACCGTCGGCACGGCCGGTGCGCACACCGACCACGCGGCGAACCCGATCAGCATCCAGGACGTGTTCTTCCGCATCGGCAGCAGCGTCCAGGGCAAGGCCACCACCACCCTCGCCGTGCACAGCGACGACACGATCATCGACCACATCTGGGCCTGGCGGGCCGACCATGGCGGCGCACCCACCGGCTGGACGGTGAACACCGGCGACACCGGCCTCCTCGTGAACGGCGACGACGTCCTTGCCACCGGCCTGTTCGTCGAGCACTACCAGAAGTACGAAGTGATCTGGAACGGCAACCGCGGCAAGACGATCTTCTTCCAGAACGAGAAGCCGTACGACGTGCCCAACCAGGCAGCCTGGATCGGCCCCCGGGGCAACGGTTACGCCGCCTACAAGGTCGCCGACAGCGTCACCGACCACGAACTGTGGGGCGGCGGCGTGTACTGCTACTTCAACGTCAACCCCGCCGTCCGTGTGGACCGAGGCTTCGAGGTGCCCAACCGGACCGGCGTCCGGCTCCACAGCGTCATCACCGTCTCCCTCGGCGACGTCGGCACCATCGCCAACGTCGTCAACGACACCGGCGGCGCCGTCCCCAACCCCGCCGGCAACACCACCCCGCGCCAGGTCGTGAACTACCCCTGACCCCCACCCCCGACGCAACACTGATGTGAACCAGGCGGCCACCGGTGCGACCCGCACCGGTGGCCGTCTGCCGTGCCCCGGCGTTCGCGGCATCCGGCGACGCTCCTCGGCGCCGACGACGACGGTGCACCGGCGGGTTCGAAGCGTTGGCCACGGTAGTGGTCACGGCAGGTTCGCCACCAGGAGGGCGCCGGTCACCTCGAGGTGGGTGCGCATGGCGGTCTCCGCGGCGGGGCCGTCGCGGGCGATGACGGCGGCGACGACCGGTTCGTGCTCGGCGTGGATCTGGGTGAGGGTGCGGCCGGAGGCCGTCGTGGGTGGGCCGAGCAGGGCGGTGGTGGAGCGGAGCTGGGCGACGATGGCGGCGGCGCGGGTGTTGCCGGCGGCGTGCAGCAGCAGGTCGTGCAGCGTGCGGTCAGCCGGCCAGAAGGCGGCCTCGTCGCCCTTCGAACACGCGGCGGCCATGGTGTCGAGGGCGGCGCGGATGGCGGCGTGCTGCTCGTCGGTGGCCAGGACGGCGGCCTTGCGGGCGGCGGGGGGTTCGAGGGCGAGGCGGATCTCGATGATCTCCTCGATGTCGTGGGCGCGGGGGAGCAGGACGCTGAAGCCGCGGTTGCGCCGGATCGCGACCAGGCCCGCCTCGGCCAGGCGGAGCATGCCCTCCCGGACCGGGCTGCGGGAGACGCCGAGCAGCTCGGCGAGCTGATACACCGAGTACGTCCGGTCGGGCACGAGCTCGCCGGCGGCGATGCCGGCGCGGACGGCCTGGGCGACCGCGTCGGCGAGTGAGGTGGCCTCGGTGGGCAGGCGCAGCGACGGCATGAGTAACATGTTACCTATGACTGACGTGGTGGGTGCGCTGGAGCGGGCCGGGCTCGAGGTCCGGGCCGACGCCGGCACCCGGGGGATGTATTCCTCCGACGCCTCGCTGTACCGGATCCCGCCCCTGGCGGTGGTCCGGCCGCGGCACGTCGACGAGGTCGCCGCCACGCTCGCCGTCGCCCGGGAGACCGGGGTGCCGGTCACGTCCCGCGGCGCCGGCACGTCGGTCGCCGGCAACGCCGTCGGGCGGGGCATCGTGCTGGACTTCTCCCGCCACCTCAACCGCGTCCTCAGCATCGACCCGGAGGCCAGGACCGCGGTCGTCGAGCCCGGCACCGTCCACGCCGTGCTGCAGAAGGCCGTCATGCCGCACGGGGTGCGCTTCGGCCCCGACCCGTCGACGCATCCGCGGTGCACGATCGGCGGGATGATCGGCAACAACGCGTGCGGTTCGCGCTCCCTGGCGTACGGGCGGACCTCCGACAACGTGGCCGGCCTGGAGCTCCTGACGGCGGCCGGCGACACGCTCGTGACCGACCAGGAGCCGCACGGCGCCATCGTCGACGCGGTGCGCGCCGTCATGGCGAAGCATCTCGCCACCGCCAGGACCGAGTTCGACCGGTTCGGCCGCCAGGTGTCCGGCTACGCCGTACACCACCTGCTGCCGGAGCGGTTCGACCTCACGCAGGCGTTCGTCGGCTCCGAGGGCACCCTGGCCGTCATCACGCGGGCGACCGTCAAACTGGTCGTCGACGCCCCCGTGCGGGTCGTCGTCGTCCTCGGGTTCCGCGACATCGTCGCCGCCGGGGAGGCCGCGCCCGCCGTCGTCGCGCACGGGCCGACGTCCTGCGAGGGGCTCGACTCGCGGCTGATCGCGGTGCTGCGCGCCCGCCGCGGGCCGTCCGCCGTGCCGCCGCTGCCCGCCGGCGGCGCGTGGCTGTTCGTGGAGCTGGCCGGCGACGACCTCGGGGAGGTCGAGGCGCGGGCGCGGGTCCTCGCCGCCGCGGCCATCGGCGACGACGCGCTCGTCGTCACCGACCCGGTCGTGCAGGCGCAGCTGTGGCGCATCCGGGAGGACGGCGCCGGGCTCGCCGGCCGCGCCCCCTCCGACCGTCCGGCGTGGCCCGGCTGGGAGGACGCCGCCGTGCCGCCGCAGCAGCTCGGCGCGTACCTGGCGCGGTTCGACGAGCTCGTCGCGTCGTACGGGATGACCTCCGCGCCGTTCGGGCACTTCGGCGACGGGTGCATGCACGTCCGCCTCGACTACCCGCTCGACGAGCCCGGCGGCACCAAGGTCCTGCGCGAGTTCCTCACCGACGCGGCCAGGCTCGTCGGCGAGTTCGGCGGCTCACTGTCCGGTGAGCACGGCGACGGCCGCGCCCGGTCCGAACTGCTGCCGCACATGTACTCACCGGACGCGATCGCCCTCTTCGCCGGGATCAAGCACGCGTTCGACCCCGGCAACCTGCTCAACCCCGGTGTGCTCGTCGATCCGGATCCGGTCGACGCCGATGTACGACCAGCGGGCCGCTTCCCGGTCAAGGGCCTCGCACTGGCGTACCCGCACGACGGCGGCGACCTCGCGCAGGCCGTCCACCGCTGCACGGGCGTCGGGAAGTGCCGGGCGGACAACTCCGCCGCCGGCGGGGTCATGTGCCCGTCCTACCTGGCGACCCGCGAGGAGAAGGACTCCACCCGTGGCCGGGCCCGGGTGCTGCAGGAGGTCGTCCGCGGCGAGCTCGCCTGGTCCGACCCGTCGGTGCACGACGCGCTCGACCTGTGCCTGTCCTGCAAGGGGTGCGCGTCGGACTGCCCGACGGGCATCGACATGGCCACCTACAAGTCGGAGGTGCTGCACCAGACGTACCGCGGCAGGCTCCGCCCGCGCTCCCACTACACCCTCGGGAAGCTGCCGTTCTGGGCGCGCCTGGCCGGTTGGACGCCGCGGCTGGCGAACCTCGGCATCCGCCTGCCGCTGCTCGGCGGGTTCCTCCTGTGGCTGGCCGGCGTCGACAAGCGGCGCTCCGTGCCGCGTTTCGCGCGCCGCCCGTTCCGGCGCACCTTCAAGCCCTCGCCGACGCCGGGCAAACCGGTGGTGCTGTTCGCCGACTCGTTCTCCGACGCGTTCTCCCCGTCCGTGGCCGCCGCGACGGTCAGTGTCCTGCGCGCCGCCGGCTACGAACCGCGCCTGCCGTCCGGATCGGTCTGCTGCGGCCTGACCTGGATCACCACCGGCCAGCTCGACGCCGCGAAGAAGATCCTCACCCGCACCGTCGCCGCGCTCGCACCCGACGCGCACGCCGGTGTGCCGATCGTCGGCATCGAGCCGTCGTGCACCGCGGTCCTGCGCTCCGACATCCACGAGCTGCTCCCCGGCGACGCCGACGCGGCGGTGGTCGCCGGATCGGTGCACACCCTCGCCGAGCTGCTCGCGCAGACGCCCGGCTGGACCCCGCCCGACCTGTCCGGCGTCGACATCGTCGCCCAGCCGCACTGCCACCACCACGCCGTGCTCGGCTGGCAGGCCGACGCCGACCTGCTCAGGTCCACCGGCGCGACGGTCCGGCGGCTCGCGGGCTGCTGCGGCCTGGCGGGCAACTTCGGCGTCGAGATCGGCCACTACGAGGTCTCCCTGGCCGTCGCCGAGCAGAACCTCCTGCCGGCGCTCGACGCGGCACCCGGCGCGGTCGTCCTCGCCGACGGGTTCTCCTGCCGCACCCAGGTCGCGGACCTGCGCGACCGCCCGGCCGTGCACCTGGCGGAGCTGCTCGACGGCGCGCTGTCCAAACCAGCGCCCTGACCGTCCCGTGGCTACGGTGGTGGCATGTTCGACGACGACGCCGAGCTCCGCCCGCACCGGCGCGCCGCCGGTTGCGGGCCGCCGTCGACGAACACGACACCGGCAGCGGCGTCACCTTCGACTCCCGCGCCTGGCTGATCACCGCGGCCCGGCGGGAGCGGTAATTTCGTGTCGCGGATTAAGGTTGCTTTAGATCCCTGTCGGGCGGCGGTGAGGTTCGCCTAGCATCACGGCGGCGTTGGTCGTCCGTGCTTGCTGGGGAGTCGTGTTGCCGGTCCGTGAGCCGCTGAGCCGGCGCGTGCGAGGTCTGATCGCCGTGTCCGTCGGGGTTGTCGTCGTCGTGGTCGCGGCCGGCGCCTATCTGGCCGGTCGGTCCGGCGATGCCGCGCCGTCCGACCCCGTGGCGTACTCGTCGCCGGAAGCCGGTCGACCGGAGCTGGGCAGCGCGCCGGGCGTTGCGGGTCCGGCCTCCGCGGCACCCTCGTCGTCGTCGGCGGCCGCCCCGCCGAAAGCGCCCGCCGGCGGCTGGATCCCGGTCGACGGCGCGTGGAAGGCGCAGGTCGACGCGTACCAGGCGCTGAAGGCCGACCCCGTCCCGGCCGGCGTCGGCAACCTGCCGGAGTTCCGGGCGGACTGCCAGTACAGCCACTCCCTGGCCGACGACCCGATCGTCTTCCCCGGCCTGCCCGGCTCGTCGCACATGCACTCGTTCGTCGGCAACAAGGCGGTCAAGGCGAGCACCACGGCCGAGGACCTGACGAAGTTCACGGCCACCACGTGCAAGCCGGTCCTGGACCATTCGGCGTACTGGGTGCCGACGCTGTACGACAACGGCACCGGCAAACCCGTGGAGACCACCGGCTTCCGGGTCTACTACCGCTCGCTGATGAGCAACCCGGCCAACCAGATGCCGATGCCGACCGGCCTGCGGATGATCAGCGGCGACGCCACGAAACGCCAGCCGACGCCGCGCGGTGCGAGCGGCCAGTTCTACTGCGCGTTCTACGGCCCCGGCGACCTCGACGGCGTCGCCCGCAGCACCAACGGCAACTGGCCCATCTGCGGCGGCAACGCCACCCTGCACTTCATGCTGCAGTTCCCGGACTGCTGGGACGGCAAGCACCTGGACAGCCCCAACCACAAGGACCACGTCAAGTACGGCTCCGGCAACGCCTGCCCGGCCAGCCACCCGGTGAAGATCCCGGCCATCACGTTCGACATCCAGTACGGCGCGAAAGGCACCGAGCAGGGCTACTACCTGTCCTCGGACAAGGAGGGCAAGAGCGCCTCCTCGATGCACGGCGACGCCTTCGTCGTCTGGGACACCGCCACCATGAACAAGCGCACGAAGAACTGCATCCAGCAGCGCCGCACCTGCGACAACAACGGCTACCAGACCTGACGTCCCGCAGCCGCCCCACGGACGCGAGCTCCGACCACCGATTCGCCAGGGCCGGCCGGGCATGCTCGACCGCTTCGGGAGCGTAGGTGTCCGTCGGCGCCGTCGCCGAGTTCGGTCGCGAAACGGGCGGTACGGCGTCGGCAGCGGCACAGGGTGGTGGATTTCGAACTCGGCCGCGGTCGCCTGGGACAGCGGCGGCCCGCGGCACGCACCGGGAGCCGTCCGGCCCGGTGCGTGCCGCGGTGAGCGTGTTCGGCGATCCGCCGGAGCCGTGCGTCGTCCGTCAGGGTGCGATGCCCGTGCCGGCCTTCTTGTCGCCGGTGTTCTGCCTCGGGGCGAACGTGACCACAGGGGCCTTCAGATCGGTGAGGGCGGCGTCGAGGAAGTCGCGCCAGATCGCGCCGGGCAGGGTGCCGCCGATGACGGTCCTGCCGCTCTTGTCGACGATCTTCTGCTCCTGGTCCTTGTTGCCGACCCACACCGCCACGGCGAGGCCGTGCGAGCCTTCGGCGGCGTCGTAGGCGCTGTAGCCGGCCATCCAGGCGTGGGCGACGTCGGCGGTCGGGGCGAACTGCCACGCGCCCGCGGCGCCGGCGACCGGGCGGTTGTCGTGCAGCTTCAGGCCGTAGTGCTGCGGCACGCCCTGCAGGACGGCGTTGAGGTCGGCGGCCATCGCCTCGGTGAAGCCCCGGATGCGGTTCGGCCGGATCACCTCGGCGTGCGTCTTCTTGCCGTCCTGCCACAGCTCCTTCAGGAAATGCGTCTTCGCGGCCGCGCCGCCGGCGGCGAACGTGGCCATGCCGCCCGCGTGGTCCAGCACCGTCACCGGGTACTGGCCGAGGCCGACCTCCGTGTTGAAGTACTTCGGGAACGCTTCCTTGCCGGAGACCTGCCCCAGGTCGACCTTCTGCCGCGCCCTGTCGACGGTCGCCCACAGGGCGGTGACGCCGGCGGCGCGGGCCGTGTCGATGACCGCGGCTCCCCCGACCTTCTCGGTGACGCCGAAGTACGGGGCGCTCAGCGACAGCACGGCGACCTCTTCGAGGGTGCACCACTTCGGTGAGCCCGATCTGCACGCCGGCGCGGCGGCCGGGTTCTCGGCCCCGTTGCGGACCGGGTTGGTCGCCAGGCGGCGGCCGCTGCCCGGGAACTCCTGCGGCGACTCGCCGTTCCAGTACGAGTCGACGGAGTACCCGGCCATCAGCGCGCTCGCCAGCGTGTACGGGCCGAACGCGGTGCCCGGCGGGTGCCCGCCGCAGCAGGAGTCCTCGCCGTTGCTGAGCACCGGGTCGGCGTAGGTGCCGGCGAAGTCGCCGCCGTTGCCGCTGTCGCCGCCGTAGTAGGCCTTGACCGCGCCGGTGCCCGGCTCGACCGCGACGAGCGCGGCCTGCAGGTTCTGCGGCTGTCCGTCCATGTTGGACTCGGCGTTGCGGCCCGCCTCGCGGACCGCGAGCTTCTGCGCGGTCTTGTCGATCGTGGTGACGATCTTCAGGCCGCCGTTGCGGATCCGGTCGAAGTGCTTCATGCCGTCGGGGGCGACCCCCTCGTACAGCAGATCCCCGGTCTTCGGGTCCTTCAGCGCCGCGACCTCGGCGAGCACGTGGTGGACGATCAGCCCTTCGGGCTTGTCCAGGCCGCCCTGGACGTTGACCGCGTTCGCGCGGGCCTGCGCCGCCGTGAGCACCTTCGCCGGGTACGCGATCTTCTGCTCCGCCTGTGCCGGCTCCACGAAACGGAACTCGACCAGGGTGCGCTTGATCTCCTCGAAGCGCTCGTGAGCCCGCTGCGCGTTCACCGTCGGGTCGAACGGGCTGCCCTTGCCGTCGCCCTCGGGCTGGTCGATCAGCCCGGCCAGGACCATGCCCTCGCCGAGCGTCAGGTCCTTCACCGACTTGCCGAAGTACGCCTGCGCGGCCGCCTCGATCCCGTACGCGCCGCGCCCGAAGTAGACGATGTTCAGGTACATCTCAAGGATCTTGTCCTTGGTGTACTCCTGGTTGAGCTTGGTCGCGATGACCGACTCCCGCAGTTTGCGCGCGTAGGAGGTGCCTTCCAGCTCCGCCCACTGCCGCGCGTACTGCTGACTGATCGTCGACTTGCCCTTGGTGCCGTCCCCGGCCACCTGGTTCCAGGCCGCGCCGGCGACCGCCCCGTAGTCGACGCCGTCGTTGGTGTAGAACGTCTCGTCCTGCGCCGCGACGACCGCGTGCTGCACGTCGACGGGGATGTCGGCGATCGTGGCCAGCGTGCGGTTCGTGTCCCCGATCCGCGCCATCGGCGTCGTGCCGTCGGAGTAGTAGACGGTCGTCGTCTGGTCCATGGCGACGTCCTCGGGCAGCGCCACCTGGTCGTAGTAGTACGTGCCGCCGGCCAGCCCGAGCCCGGCGAGGATCACGAGCGCCAGCGCCGAGCTGACCAGGACCTTCCGCATCCGGGACTTCTTCGGCCGCTGCGCGGCGACCTCCCCGGCCTCCGCCGCTGGAGCACCTGGGTCCGGCACCCCGGCGGGATCGTCCGCGGTGGCGTCGGGAGTGCTCTCCGCCTGCCGTTCCGGTTCGCCGCTGGTCAGGTCGTCGTCAGCCATGTGGACCGCCCCGTCGTCGCATCGCCGTCTGATCGATCGCGACAGATGATACAGACAGTGAACGCCGGTGGGGGTTCCTGCGTGTATGGGCATATGACTGTGACAGACAGCGACGACGAGGAGCTTGCCGCGCTCGTGCGGCGGACCGCGGCGGCGTCGGCCTTCATCCGTGGCGACATCCGCACCTATGTCGAGCTCCTCCCGCATGCGGGCGACCACACGCTCATGCCGCCGTGCGGCGCGGCCCGGCACGGTTTCGACCACTCCGAGGAGTCCCTCGCCGCGACCGCCGCCTGGTTCCGGGGCGGCGAGTGCGAGCTGGAGGTCGTGCGCGCCGACCGGTCCGGCGACCTGGCGGTGATCGCGGCGATCGAACGGCAGCACGGCACCGTCGGCGGGCTGCCGCCGCAGGACTGGTCGCTGCGGGTCACGCTCGTGTTCCGCCGATCGGGTGACGGGTGGCAGCTCGTGCACCGGCACGCCGACGCCCTCGTGCATCCCATCGACCACGTGCGGCTCTCCGCACTGGCCCGCGGCGCGACCGCGTGAGGCAGGCTACCGCAGCGTCGCCGGCAGGCGGGCGGCGCGGACCGTGACCTGCAGCGGGCCGACCTCGGTGCCGTCGCGGCGCAGCCGCACCCCGCGCACCGGCAGCCACCACTCACCGTCGAGCTCGAGCGCGCCCGCATGGTCCACCGCCTCGATCCGCAGGCGCAGCTCCCCCGTGCCGTAACGGTAGTCGCGTTCGTCGAGCACGACGACGGACACGTCCGCCGCCGTCATGATGCCACCGGCTCTGCACCGGGTCGAAGCGCTTGCATGCCGTGGAGCCTATGTCCACGGGATGCGAGTTGACCTCAGCTAAATCGATATTCCGTCGCGCTGCTCGGCAGTGCCGCCGCCTGAAGTCCGGCCGGGACCGACCTGATCGGCCAGCGCCACCCGACGATCGTGGAAAAGCCCCGCACAAGCGGCAACAGGGGTGCGAACAGCAGCGTATAGGGCGTTTGACAAGATCAGACGATGCCCTGGCCGTCGCCCGACACCCCGCCGCCCTCCGGCAGGTGGCGGACCCGGTGGCTCAGGCTGCTCCTGGTCGTCGTCGCGGTGGTCGTACTGGCGGCGATCGGCCTGCGCGGGCGGCTACCCGACCCGCAGGAGCTGCTCACGTCGCTGACCGGCGCGTCGGCCGGTTGGGTCGCGGTCGCCGGGCTGCTGCAGGCCGGGTCGATCGCCGCGTTCGCCGGGCAGCAGCAGTACCTCTTCGCGGCCCTCGGCGTGCGGATCCGCCGCCGCCGCGTCCTGGCGATCACCCTGGCCCGGACCGCGATCTCGATCTCGGTCCCGGCCGGTGCGGCCGTCTCCGCCGGGTACGCGATCCGCGAGTACGAGCGGGCCGGCGCACCCAAGGAGCTCGGCGCGGTCACCGCGATCGTGTCCGGCCTCGCCTCGATCGGCGGCCTGGCGCTCATCTACGTCACCGGCGGCGCGGCGCTGCTCGGGTACGGCACCACGACCTCGCTGACCTGGCGGCCGCTGGTCGTCGTCGCGGCGATCGTGGGGCTGACCGCCGGGTCGGTCCTACTCGGCCGCCGCCTCTTCCGCGACACCCCCTCCGTGCAGCCGGCGCCCGTCCATGAGGGCCGGATCGGCCGGTACGCGCAGCGCCTGCTCGCCTCGGCCCGGGAAGCGTGGCGGGCGGGCGCGGGCCTGCGGGTGCGCGACTGGTGGGCCGTCGTCGCGTACGCGGCCGCGAACTGGCTGACGGACCTGTTCTGCCTGGCCGCCTGCACGCACGCGCTCGGCCTGCCGGTGAACCTGCCCGCCCTCGCCGGCATCTATCTCGGCGTCCAGATCGTCCGCCAGGTGCCGCTGTCCCCCGGCGGCATCGGCGTCATCGAGACCGCCCTGGTCGCCGGCCTGACCGCCTCCGGCGCGACGGCGATCACCGCGACCGCCGCCGTCCTGCTCTACCGCCTGCTGTCCTGCTGGCTGCTCATCCCGCTCGGCGGCGCCGCCGCGGTCGTCCTGCGCCGCCCCGCCCGCGTTCCGACCGAGCACGACGCGTGAGCCTGTCTGTGGTGATCGCTCACGTGACGGGTGGGGGCCCTCCTGCGCCGGGGCCGGCTTCGGCCCTGCCCCGCACCGCCGGTTACGCCGACCAGCGGCGGACGACCTCGGCGAGGATCTCCAGGGGCAGCGGGCCGGAGGTCAGGACCGTGTCGTGGAAGGTGCGGATGTCGAAGCGGTCGCCCATCGCGGCGCGGGCCTCCTCGCGCAGCCGCTGGATCTCCAGGCGGCCGACCATGTACGCGAGGGCCTGGCCCGGGTCGGCGATGTACCGGTCGGTCTCGGACTGGATCTCGACCTCCGCCATCACGGTGTTGGCCCGCAGGTAGTCCACCACCTGGTCGCGGCTCCAGCCCTTCGCGTGGATGCCGGTGTCCACGACGAGCCGCGCCGCGCGCATCGAGTCGGTGGCGAGCATGCCGAGCCTCGCGAGCGGCCCGGAGTAGAGCCCCATCTCGTCGGCGAGCCGCTCCGAGTACAGCCCCCAGCCCTCGCCGTACGCGGTGAACATGCCGATCCGTCGCAGCAGCGGCAGGCCGGTCAGCTCCAGGGCCAGGCCGATCTGCAGGTGATGGCCGGGGACACCCTCGTGGAAGGCCGTCGCCTCGGCCACGGTCCGGTCCCGGCCACCCGGCTCGGACGTGTTGGCGAAGTAGATACCGGGCCTGCTCCCGTCGATCGCCGGGGCGAGGTAGTAGGCGGCCGGCGCGCCGGGCGCCTCGTCGGCCGGGACCGCCTCGACCGTGCACCGCTGCTCCGGCAGCGTCCCGAACCAGTCGGGGGCGGCCCGCTCGGCGCGGCCGATCGCCTCCCGCGCGGCGGCGAGGATCTCGTCGCCGTCCCGCCAGCGCAGCGCCGGGTCGGTCCGCAGCCGGTGCAGGACCTCGGCGGTGTCCGCGGTGCCGAACGCCTCGGCCCCGATCTCCGAGAACTCCTCGTGCAGCTCGGCGATCAGGTCCAGGCCGATGGCGTGCAGTTCGTCGGGCGTGCGCTGGGTCGTGGTGTGCAGGCGCACCTGCCTCCGGTACAGCTCGTCCCCGCCGGGCAGGAAGCACAGTCCGGCCTCCTGCGGCCCGCGGGAGACCGGCGCGATCTGCGTGGCCAGGACCTCCCGGTATTGCGCGACCGCCGGTCGCACGACCTCGTCGATCAGCCGGTCGCGCGCTCCGGCGAAACCGTCGTCGTCCTCCGGCGCGGGCCTGCGCAGCGGGTCTGCGCCGGTGTTGGCGAGATACCGGTCCAGGTGCGCGACCGTCCCCTCCACGAGGTGCCGCACCGGCCGCCGCCCGGCGGCGACGCCTTCCCGGTGGCGCTGCGCGATCTGCGCGAACGCCTCCGGCAGCTTCGCCAGCCGGGCCAGGTAACCGTCGGCCCGCGCCCGGTCGGTCAGCGTGACCATCGGCAGCTGCGCGAGCAACGCGACCGCCGGCGCGGTCCAGGTGTCGGTGATCGAATACTCCGTGTACCGCACATCGATGCTGTCGACGACGGACTGCGCCTGCTGCCGCACGACGCCGAGCGTGAGCCCGTCGCCGTGCCCTTCGGGCTCGACCCGCCCGGCCCGCTCGGCGATCGCGAGTGCCCGGTCCTTGGCGGCGTTGTCCGCGGCCTCGGAGTAGTCCCGCATCTGCCCGTCGCGCCCTGGAATCCCCAGCAGCGAGGCACTGATGGGTGACAGGTCCAGCATCACGTCGAGCAGTTCGTCGGCCAGCTGGTTGGCAGTGGACATCGTCGTCTCCCTGTCGCCGCGCATCGATCGGTGAGCAGATGTTAGCGGCCCGTGACAGGTCGCGGGGGACCTGTCACGGGCCGGCGGTGCGAAGGGTCAGATCCAGCGGGGCGGGCTCGGGGCGCTCTCGTGCCAGCGGCGGTCCAGCGCCGTGACGACGTAGGTGTAGTGCCTGCCCGGTTCCGCGGTCGGGTCGGTGTACGCCGTGCCGCGGACCGTGGCGATGAGGTGGGACGCGTCGGCGAGGTCGCAGGCTCGGGGAGCCGTCGTGCCGTCGAGGCGGTACACGCCGTAGGACGTGACGTCGGCGAACGGGCCGGTGCCGCTCACCGTCGGCCGCCAGCGCAGCTCCGCGCCGGACGTGGTGCGGCGGGCGCCGGTGAGCACCGGGAAGGCCACAGGCTTGGCCGGGCCCCAGGCGGGCGGGAAGGCCGGGCGGCTGTGGTGCTCGGCGGCGAGGATCGTCTCCGAGTTCAGGCGGTTCGCCCTGACCTGCACGGCGCTGAAGTGGACGTCGCCGAGGACCTGGGGGTACTGCCGGTTGAAGGTGAGATGCTTCGACAGCGCGTCCGGGTCGAACCAGGCGGCGGGCTGCCCGGCGGCGGCGACCTTGTAGTCGGCCTGGCCGATGTAGAGCTGCACGTCGGTGCCGGCCACGACGTCCGCCCACCACGGCACGAGCTTCGCGTAGTCGGCGACGGCGAAGCCGATGTTCCAGTACACCTGCGGCACGATGTAGTCGATCCAGCCCTCCTTCACCCACTTGCGGGTGTCGGCGAAGTTGGCGTCGTAGGACTGGGTGCCGTTGGTGTCGGAGCCGAGCGGGTCGGCGGCCTTGTTGCGCCAGATGCCGAACGGGCTGACGCCGAAGCGGACCCATGGTTTCGCGGCGTGGATGCGACCGTCCAGCGACCGGACGAGCTGGTCGATGTTGTCGCGCCGCCAGTCCCCCTTGGTGGCGAAGCCGCCGCCGTACTGCGCGAACGTGGCCTCGTCGCCGAAGTCCTGGCCGGCGGCCGGGTACGGGTAGAAGTAGTCGTCGAAGTGGACGCCGTCGATGTCGTACTTCGTGACCGCGTCCATGATGGCGTCCTGCACGAACTCGCGGACGGCGGGGATGCCGGGGTTGAAGTAGAGCCGGCCGGCGGCGTTGTTCACCGGATAGGCGACGGCCCAGTCGGGGTGCCGCGCGAGCGGGCTGTCGGCGGGCAGCTTCGACAGGTCGGTGCCGGCGCCGCCGGGTGCGGGCATGCTCGCCCGGTACGGGTTGAACCAGGCGTGGAACTCCAGGTTCCGCGCGTGCGCCTCCGACACCAGGTAGGACAGCGGGTCCCAGCCGGGGTCCTGGCCGGCGACGCCGGTGAGGTACTGCGACCACGGCTCCAGCGGCGACGGCCAGAACGCGTCCGCGTGCGGGCGGACCTGCACGATGACGGCGTTGTAGTTGAGCGACTCGGCGAGGTCGAGCCAGCCGTCGTATTCGGCCTTGAGCTCGGCCTCGGACCTACCGGGCGCAGACGGCCAGTCGATGTTGACGACGCTGGCGATCCACATGGCCCGCAGCTGGTGCTTCGGCGTGGCCGGGTCGACGGCACAAGGGGCGGCCGCGGAGGCGGAAGCAGGTGTGGCGACCACCAGAGCCGCGAACAGACACGATAAGGCAGCGAGACGTCGAACGAACATGTCAGCCGATCCAGTTGGAGGAGCCGGGAACGCGCGGCCAGCGCGTGCCGGACGGGGCGATCAGGTAGGCGATGCCGCCGCTGCCGGACGCGACGGTGCCGTTCGCGCGGTACCGCTTCGTGCGCAGCCACACCTGCTCGAACTGCGCGCGGCTGTAGACGTTGCGGACGGCGTCGTTCGACGAGGACGCCGGGTCGTTGACGATCACGTCGCCGGTGGCCGTGAAACCGACGATGACGAAGAGGTGGCCGGACGTGGAGTAGTTCGCGTCGGTCAGTTCGGTGGCCAGGAACGACTGCGACGTGATGACCGGGATGCCCGCGGCGATGAACCGCTCCGCCTCGTCGAGGGAGTGCAGCCGGGTGACGATGCCGGTCAGGCCGTAGGTCGCGGCGTACGCGGTGTTGAACGGCCAGTTGCCGGCGCCCTCGTACGTGTAGTCGTAGGTGCTGCGCGCGGCGTGGTCCACCTGCGGGTCCGCGTAGGACGGGTCGACCCAGGCGAGGTCCTGCGCGCTCGGGTGGTGGCCCCAGTACTCGACGACCATCTCCGTCGACGTCGGTGAGCACCAGGCCTCGCCGCCGCCGTCGTACTCCGGGTACTCGCCCTCGTGGATGTTCTGCGAGTAGCGCGGCACCGCCAGCTCGCGACCCCAGGCGATGTGCCCGGCGCTGGCCGGGACGGTGAAGCGGTCCGGCACGTCGGAGGCCATCGCGCCGGCGAGGTACACCCGGGGCGACGCGGCGGTGCCGGGCTTGCGGTAGAGGGTCAGGCGCAGCCGGTACGACCGCAGCAGCACACCGAGCGAGGTGTCGTCGATGGAGAAGGTGTCGGTCCAGATCGACGACACCCCGTCGCTCTGGCCGTCGACGGTGGAGCGGTGGATGTCCTGGTCACCGCTGGCCCATCTGCCCATGACGTACCGCGGCGTCGCCCGCCCGTCGGTGTAGGTGCCTTCCAGCTCGACCTGCAGCCAGGTCCCGGCGGGCGTGTCCGCGTTCCACGACGCGACGAGCTCGCCGGCGCCGAAGCCGATCCTGGTGACCGGCGAGGTCCAGGTCGCGTACTCCCAGCCGTCGACCGTGCCCACGGGGCGGCCGATCGTCAGGTACGGCTTGCGGCCGGGGACCGCCCGGGTGCCGTCAGCGGTGCCGCCGCGCCAGTCCGGATAGGACTGCCAGCTGTCGAAGGTGATCTGCTCGTCGTGGACCACGGGTTGCGGGTGGGCCACCGCGGGGGCCGCGGGCAGCAGCGAAGCCACAGCGAGCGCCACGATCGCGAAGGAGCGTCTCATGAGGACCCCACCGGGAGGAACGACGGCAGGATCTGCACGTCGTCGAGGTTGACGAACATGACCCGGTGCCCGAACTGGATCTGGGCGTAGCGGTTCTGGCCGCGGATGACCGTCCAGTCCCCGGGGCCGGTGCCGGCGAACGTCGTCGCCCGGTAGTACTCGCCCGGCACGACACCGCCGAGGGTGTACCGCTGTCCGGCGCTGAACGTGTACTGCAGCGGTGTGATCGCCTGGTACGGCACCCCTGCCGGGTAGGCGGACTGCTCCGGGTAGGCGCGGCCGTAGACGGGGATCGTGGCCTTGCCGGCCTTCGGGGTCACGACGAGCCCGGTCGACCATTTGGCGGCCGGCTTCGACGGCGGGTTGTGGAACCAGCCCTTCTGCCCGAGGTACCAGATCGCGGTCCAGTCGCCCTGCCGGCCGGCGACGGCGAACGTCTGGCCGGTGGCGGCGCGGGCGCCATGGTCGGAGACCTGCATCGTGGCCGGTTCGCCGCCGGGGCGCAGCCCGATGTCGCTCAGCAGCGGGGCGTCCGCGGCCGGAGCGGTGCGCAGCAGCACCTGCGATGAGCCGTGCGGCGCGCAGGGGGTCTCCGGCGTCGCGGTGCAGCCGGTGTACGGCAGCTGGTTCGTCCCGTAGTCGGGGTCGAAGGTCACCAGGCCGGTCTTCGCGGTGCCGAACGTGATGAACGGCGCGTGCAGCAGGTCGAAGTAGTGGTCCCAGTCCCAGTAGGGGCCCGGATCCCAGTGCATCCCGCGGACCGTCGACGGCACGGTGCCGGGGACGTTGTCGTGGCCGAGGATGTGCTGCCGGTCCAGCGGGATGGCGAGCCGCGCCGCGAGGTAGCGGACGAGTTTCGCCGACGAGCGGTACATCGCCTCCGTGTACCAGGCGCCCTGCTGCGCGGCGAAGCCCTCGTGTTCCAGGCCGACGGACTTGGCGTTGACGTACCAGTTGCCGGCGTGCCACGCGACGTCCTTGGTCTTCACGTGCTGGGCGACGTGCCCGTCGACGGAGCGCAGCGTGTAGTGCCAGCTGACGTAGGTGGGGTCCTGCACCAGGTCCAGCGTGGTGGCGTAGCTGGCCTCGGTGTCGTGGATGACGATGTACTCGACGCGCTGCCGGGCGGGCCGGTCGCTCAGGTCGTGGTTGCCGTACGCGCCGGGGGTGGTGCCGTACTGCTCGTAGGGCGCGGGGATCCACTCGCACGAGATGTCGGCGGGGCACTCGAGGCCGTCGGGGCGCACGGGTGGCCGGCGCAGCCCGAGCCGGTCCAGCCAGGTCCTGGCCGGGGTGAGCGCGGGCTGCGCGGCGAGCGCGACGGGGTGGCCGTCGTCGGTGGTGCGGGCGACGCCGTCGCGCAGGGTCGCGTAGACCTCGTCGGCGAAGGCGGCCGCGGCGTCGGTGGTGTCGGCGCCGCTGTATTTCGCCACCGCCCCGTACCAGGCGGCGGGGTCGCTGCCGGCGCCGCCCGGGCCGCCGGCGTCGCGCTGGTAGGTGGCGAGCAGGGCCGCGCCGCCGTGGATGTTGGCGGCCGGGTCGGTGCGCAGGGTCGCCGCGGAGGTGCCGGTGAGCTCGGCCGCGCGGCCGAGGGTCTGCAGCGCCGCCGACGAGGGTGTCGAGGCGGAGGCCGCCGGGACGGTCCTCGGCTCGCGGGAGTCGTCGCCGCGCGGGTCCTCGCCCGTCTCCTCGCGCGTCTCATGGCGGAGCCCGGCCGACGCGGCGAGGCCGTCGGCGTCGGTGAGGTGCATCGGGCCGTAGCCGGCGCTGGTGCTGGGGGTGCCGCGGTTGGTGTCCCACCGGGACTCCAGGTAGGACACCGCGAGCAGGACGCTCACCGGCACGCCCCAGGTGGTGGCGGCGGCACTGTAGGCGGCCTGCCGCTCGTCGGGTCCGGCCGCGGACGCGGGTGCGGCGGCGAGGGTCGCGGTGCTCAGCGCCAGGAGGACCGCGGCGCCGAGGGTGGTGGTCGTTGCGAGGGGCGTGCGACGTCGGCGCATCGAACCTCCTGACTGTGAGGGATTGGCACAGCGTGAACCATCGCAATCTTTTACGTCAATCCCTTGCGGCCAGTTGCCTCAACATGTTGGGAACCTACGAGATCTCCGCGCGTTTGGCACCGATTTGCCCGAAAGAGGACGACCAGCGACGCGCGCCAACGTTTGCCGATCCGTTACAGCCGAGCGGTGACGGCGGGAGCTTTGTAGATTACCTTCACTGTTACGTCGCACGTCGGCGGTTACCTACAGTCGCTGCCGTCGATGCTGGGAGGTGCGCTCATGAGCGTTGCGCCACCGGAGATCGGGCGGGCCGGCCGGACCGGCACCGCGGCGGTGGACGACGACCCGGCCGGCGCGATCGCCGCGCGGTCGCTGCGGCAGGCCGTCTGGATGCGGCTGCGCCGCGACCGCACCGCCCTCGCCAGCGGCATCGTGTCGGCGCTGCTCATCGTGGTCGCGATCGCCGCGCCGCTGATCGAGACGGCGTACGGGATCAGCCCGCAGGACTCGTTCAAGGACGACCTCGACCGCTACGGCATGCCCTACGGGGTGGCCGGCGGCGTCACCGGCACCCACTGGTTCGGCATCGAGCCCGGCCTCGGCCGGGACCTGTTCATCCAGATGGTCTACGGGATGCGCACCTCGCTCGGCATCGCGTTCGCCGCGGCGCTGGTCACCACCACGCTGGGTGTGCTCACCGGGATCGTCTCCGGCTATCTCGGCGGGTGGGTCGACGCGATCATCAACTGGATCACCGACGTCGCCCTCGCCCTGCCGTTCCTCATCTTCACCCTCGCCCTGATCCGCCCCCTGGAGCTCGCCTTCTACGGCCCGCGCGAGGCGGTGCCGGGCTGGTTCCGGGTCATCGTGCTGATCAGCCTGTTCGCCGCGTTCGGCTGGACCACCACCGCCCGGCTCGTCCGCGGCCAGGTGCTGTCGCTGCGCGAACGCGAGTTCATCGAGGCGGCCCGCGCCACCGGCGCGAGGACCGCGCGGATCCTGTTCAAGGAGCTGCTGCCCAACCTGTGGGCGCCGATCATCGTCGTGTTCTCGCTGTCGATCCCCGCGTACATCACCAGCGAGGCGGCCCTGTCGTTCCTCGGCATCGGCATGCTGGAGCCGACGCCCGACTTCGGCCGCACCATCTTCCGCAGCCTCAACTACCTGCAGACGGACCCGGCCTACGTGTTCTTCCCCGGCGTCACGATCTTCGTGCTGGTCCTCGCGTTCAACCTGTTCGGCGACGCGGTCCGCGACGCGCTCGACCCGAGGTCAGCGCGGTGAGCACATGCTGAACTTCCTGATCCGCCGCGTCCTGCTCGCGCTGCTCACCCTGTTCGCGGTGAGCGTCCTGACGTTCCTGATGTTCTTCGCGCTCCCCCGCGACCCGGCGACCGCGATGTGCCCGAAGAACTGCGACGCGGCCCGCCTCGAACGGGTCCGCGACGAGCTCGGGCTCAGCGACCCCAAATACCTGCAGTACCTGCACTACATGCAGGGGATCTTCGCCGGGCGCGACCTGGGCGCCTCGCAGGGCGGGCACTGCGAGGCGCCGTGCCTCGGCTACTCGTACGTCAACAGCGAGCCGGTGACCGAGACCTTCGGCCGGGTCATCCCGGTGACGCTCAGCATCGTCGTCCCGGCCGCGTTCCTGTGGCTCGCCGTCGGCATCGGCCTCGGCATGCTGTCCGCGCTGCGGCTCGGCACCGTCTTCGACCGGCTCGCGATCGGCGTCTCACTGACCGGCGCCTCGCTGCAGCTGTACTTCGTCGGCGGCGTCCTGCTGCTCATCTTCGTCTACACGCTGAAGGTCCTGCCGTACCCGCGGTACACCTCGATCCTCGACGACCCGCTGGCCTGGGCGACGGCGCTGATCCTGCCGTGGTGCGCCCTGGCGTTCCTGTTCTCCGCCGTCTACGCCCGGCTGTCCCGCGCGCAGATGCTGGAGACGCTCTCCGAGGACTTCGTGCGCACCGCGCACGCCAAGGGCCTGCGATCCGGCACGGTCGTGCGCCGGCACGCGCTGCGGGCCGCGATCACGCCGCTGGTCACCACCGCCGGCGTCGAGATCGGCGCCGCGCTCGGCGGCACGGTGATCACCGAGACCACGTTCGGGCTCCGCGGGCTCGGACGCACCGCGATCGACGCGGTCAAGGACGGCGACCTGCCGACGATCATGGGCACGGTCCTGATCGCGGCGGCGTTCATCGTCGTCGCCAACGTCGTCGTCGACGTGCTCTACACCTTCATCGACCCGCGGGTCCGGCTGCGATGAACACGCCATCTTCAGGGAGGACGCAATGGCAAACAGACCGTTGACAGCCTTGGTGCTGCTCACGCTCGTGGCCGGGCTCGGCGCGTGCAGCGAGAACAAGCGCACCGACGAGGACGCCGCGCCCGACGCCAACCGGCAGGCCAGCGGCTCGATCGCCACCGACCCGAAGGACTCCAAGGGCCCGGCGGCGCAGGTACCCGGCGCGGCCAAGGGCGGCACCGTCACCGTCATCCGGCAGAGCAAGGTCTCGCATCTCGACCCGCAGCGGGTGTACTCGTTCGTCGGCCTCACCGCGTCGCAGCTGTACGCGCGGCGGCTCACCACGTACAAGGACGACGGCAAAGGCAAGGTCGTGCTGGTCGGCGACCTGGCCGAGACGCCCGGCACCGACGTCGGCAAGGACTGCAAAACCTGGGAATTCAAGATCAAGGACGGGGTGAAGTTCGAGGACGGCAGCGCGATCACGTCCAAGGAGATCGCCTACGGCATCGCCCGCTCCTTCGACCTGGCGCTGACCGGCGGCCCCACCTACATCCAGGAGTGGCTCGCCGACACGCCGCAGTTCGACACCAAGTTCAACTTCGCCGCGAACAAGACGGCGCTGCCGCCCGGCCTGAGCACCCCGGACCCTCGTACGTTGCGCTTCGCGTTCAACAAGCCGCACTGCGACCTGCCGTTCGCGGTGTCGTTGCCGGCGACCGCGCCGGTGCCGCCCGCGAAGGACACCGGCACCGACTACGACAAGCAGCCGTTCTCCTCAGGCCCGTACAAGCTGGCGAAGAACGAGGCCGGCACCCGGCTCACGTTCGAACGCAACACGTTCTGGGACCCGGCGACCGACTCGATGCGCCACCAGTACCCGGACACCTTCGTCTACGAGTTCGGCCCCGACAACGTCACCCAGACCAACCGGATCATCGCGGACAGCGGCGCCGACGCGACCGCCGTGTCCTTCAACGGCGTCGACTCGTCACTGGTGTCCAAAGTGGTCGGTGACCCCGCCCTGAAGGCGCGCACGCTGCAGGAGCCGACGCCCAGCGAGTACACGCTGACCATCAACAACAACCGGGTCACCGACCTGAAGATCCGCCAGGCGCTCAACTACGCCATCGACCGCGACGGCGTCGTCAAGACCCTCGGCGGCGACACCGTCGCGCGGGGCGTCACCACCCTCATGCCGCCGGCGACGATCGGCTGGAAGAACTACGACGCGTACCCGGCGGGCCGCACCGGCAACCCGGACAAGGCCAAGGAGCTGCTCGGCGGCGCCACCCCCGAGCTCGTCCTCGGCTTCCCCGACGACTCCACCAACCAGGAGCTCAGCACCCACCTGAAGGGCAACCTGGAGAAGGCCGGCTTCAGGATCACGCTGAAGCCGATCGCCGCGGACACGTTCCTCGACGAGACCAAGAAGAAGGACAACCCCTGGGACCTGTACATCGGCTCGTGGGGCGCGGACTGGCCCAGCGGCGCGTCGATCCTGCCGGTCCTCTACGACGGCCGGGCGATCAAGGCCGGCGGCAGCAACAACGGCGCCTCCTACCTCAACCAGACCGCGCTCAACGCCGAGTTCGACCGGGTCCTCGCCATGCCCGTCGCCGACCAGGGCGCGGCGTGGGGCAACCTCGACGAGAAGATCATGAAGGAGTACGCGCCGGTCGTGCCGCTGTACGTCGACGTGATGTTCACGATCCACGGCTCCAAGGTCGGCGGCATCTTCGTCGACTCCATCTGGGGCAGCGTCGCGGTCACCAACGCCTACGTGAAGCAGTGACACCGGGCCTGGTCTCGGTGTCACGGTCCGGCACCGAAAGCCTGCCGGACGAGCCGCACTACGCGGCCAGCATGATGAAGGTGCCGGTGCTCGTCGCCCTCTACCGGGCGGCGGACGCCGGCACCCTCGACCTCGACGCGCCGGTGCCGGTGGTGAACGACTTCGCGTCGGCCACCGGCGCCCGGTTCGCCTGCGACCCCGG
Organism: Dactylosporangium sp. NPDC005555; assembly: GCF_040605635.1. Taxonomy (NCBI): domain Bacteria; kingdom Bacillati; phylum Actinomycetota; class Actinomycetes; order Micromonosporales; family Micromonosporaceae; genus Dactylosporangium; species Dactylosporangium sp. NPDC005555. Next base: position 132,369 of record NZ_JBEXDG010000015.1, on the reverse strand, counting down.
CTACGACAACGAGCATCTGGTGTGGGACCGTCTGGGTGCGACCGCGCCGGTGCGTTGGCTGGCCCGCCGGATGATCGGCGCGTCGAGCAACCTCGCGACCAACCTCCTGCTCGCCGTCGTGGGCCTGCCCGCCGTCGCCTCGGCGTGGCTGTCGGTGGGCGCGACCCGCAGCGGCACCGGGCGCGGCATCGAGGACCGGGCGGCCGAGGCAGCCGGGATCACCAACACGGTCACGGCCGCCGACCTCCGGCGGTTGTTCGGCGGCATCGCCGCGGGGACGGTCGCGTCCGGCCGCTCCTGCACCGAGATGCTCGACGTCCTCACGGCGCACGACCAGCGGGCGGACCTGGCGCTCGGCGTCCCGGCGGGCGTGCGGGTCGCGTACAAGAGCGGCTGGGTCGAAGGGGTGCGGCACAGCGCCGGCGTGGTGCTGCCTCCGGATGCGCCGCCGTACGTCGTCGCCGTGTGCACCACCGGGGTGCCCGACGCCGTCGCGGTCATCACCCGTGTCTCGCGGATCGCCTGGGAGGAGCGCCTGTGACCGTCAAGGAGGTGCGGACGCACCGGGTGTCGGCGCCGTTCCACACGCCGTTCGTGACCGCGCTGCGCCGCGCGACGACCGCGGAGTCGCTCGTCGTCGAGGTCGTCGACACCGACGGGCGCAGCGGCTACGGCGAGTCGCCGCAGGTGTGGCAGGTGACCGGCGGGTCCGTCGCCGGCGCCGAGGCCTGCGTGCGGCAGGTCCTCGGCCCGTTGCTCACCGGCCGGGACGCCGACGATCTCAACGGCAACTGCCGGCTCGTGCACCGGGCGGTGCAGCGCAACGAGAGCGCCCGCGCCGCCGTCGACGTCGCCCTGCACGACCTCGCCGCGCGCCGGCTCGACCTGCCGCTCGTCCGCTACCTCGGCGGGGTGTCGCTGTCGGTGCCGACCGACGTCACGCTTCCCGCCGGCGCCGCCGACGCGCTGGTCGCCGCCGCCCGCGACCGGGTCAGTGAGGGCTTCCGGGTGCTGAAGGTGAAGGTCGGCAAGGCTGGCGCCGACGACCGTGACGCGGCCGCCGCCGACATCGCCCGGGTCCGGGAGCTGCGCGCCGCCGTCGGCCCGGACGTGCTGCTGCGGCTGGACGCCAACCAGGGCTGGACCCCGCGGCAGGCGGTCCGGGTCATCCGCGGCATCGAGGACGCCGGCCTCGACGTCGAGCTGGTCGAGCAGCCCGTCGCCCGGCACGACCTCGACGGGCTCGCCTGGGTCAGCGACCGGGTCGGCGTGCCGATCCTCGCCGACGAGGCCGTCTTCGGCGTCCGGGACCTCGTCGAGGTGATCCGCCGCCGCGCCGCCGACCTCGTCAACGTCAAGCTCGCCAAGTGCGGCGGGATCGGCCCGGCCCGCACCCTGCTCGACCTCGCCGCCGCGCACGGCATGGGCACGCTCGTCGGGTCGATGATGGAGACCCAGATCGGCGTCGGCGCGGCGGCCGGTCTCGTCGCGGCGTACGGTACGACGGCCGTCTCCGACCTCGACGCCGCCTGGTGGTTGGCGTCGTCGCCGGTCCGGGGCGGCGTGCGCTACGACAAGGACCTCGTCCACCTGCCCGACGCCCCCGGCCTCGGCGTGACCCTGGAGCAGCGATGAGACAAGCCTCTGTCGGCGTGCCGGTGGCGACGCTGTGGAGCGCGCCGGACCGCACCCGGCCCTCGGACACCGCGGCGTCGCGGGACACGCCCGACATCGGCGCGTGGATCGCGGCGATGACCCCCGACGAGCAGACCGGCAGCTCCGTGGTGACCCAGGCACTGCTCGGCGAGGAGGTCCTGGTCGAGCAGGATCACTCCGACGGCTGGTCCCGGGTCCTGCTCCCCGCGCAGCCGTCCGCCGGCCTCGACCCGCGCGGCTACCCGGGCTGGATCCGCACCGCCCACCTCACCGCTCCCGCCACGGACGGCACGCGGCTCGTCATCGACGCGATGTCCACCACCCTCGCCCGCTCCCCCGGCGGCCCGGTCGTCGTCCCGGGCGTGGTGCTCGGCACCGTCCTGACGCCCGCCGGCCCCGCCGACCGCGGCTGGCTGCCGGTGCACGTCGCCGGGCACGCGGAGCCGCTGTGGGCCCCCGAGGACGACCTCGCGCTCCTGCCGTCCCGCCCGCCGACCGGCGACGAGGCCCTCGCCGTGGCCCGCCGCCTGCTCGGCGCCACCTACGTGTGGGGCGGCCTGTCCACCCTCGGCGTCGACTGCTCCGGCCTCGTCCACCTCGTCTGGCGCCGCCTCGGCGTCACCCTCCCCCGCGACGCCCACGACCAGGCCGCCGCGACGACCGCCGTGCCCCCTGGCGACGAACGCCTCGGCGACCTGTTCTTCTTCGCCCGCCCCGGCAGCCGCGTCCACCACGTCGGCATCGTCGTCACCCCCGCGGGCGCCACCCCCGCCAGACTCCTGCACGCCGCCCCCGGCGCACACCGCGTCGTCGAGGAGCCGATGCCCGCCCAGCGCACCGAGACCCTCGCCGGGACGCACCGGCCCTGACCATCCGTCTACGACGACGGACAATTGGGTGCGACCGTGACCGTCGCCTGCGCGTCGAGCACGACCGAGATCGTGGCGCCGTCCTTGAGTGGGAGGCACTGCAGCTGACCGCCCCGCCGGACGATCAGGACCTGGTCCTCGGGCTTCGGCGCGAACCATGCGAGGCCCGCCGCCACAATCAGCGCCGCCATCGCCGCGGCCGTCGCCAGTTTCGACCACCGGAAGCGCCGGTGCACCCGGCCGATCTCGGCCCGATGGCCTTCGCGGAGGCGGTCGTACGTCGTGAGCACACGCTGGACGCTCCCGCCGTGCGCGTCCGCCGCCAACCACGTGGCCGTGGCCGCCGCGAGCACGGCGAGCAGCACGAGCGCGCCGATCACGATCCGCCAGGCTCCGTCGAGCTGGTCGGACGTCCGCGGCCCGCCGGCCAGGGCGGTCAGGCCCAGCAGGCCGGTGAGCGCGCCGATGGTCGCGGCCCAGCGACCAGCGAGGGCACGCATGGCGGGCAGCGCCTCCGCGTCCGTCCTGTCCGCGCGCCCCTGCCAGGCCCGGTCGTCGTCGGTGACGACCTCCTCGACGGCCTGCAACCGCCAGCTCACGGCGTGCCGTCCGGCACCAGCAGGAGATACCCGGCCCGCCCGCACCCGCGCCCGTCCGGCGGAGCGCCGTGCTCGGCCGCGCAGGCGCACACGACGAGCACCTTCTCCGATCCGTGCCGCGGCAGTGCCTTGGTGTCCGGATCGACCGGCACGCCGTGCGCCACCCACGTGGACCGGACGAGTGACTCGGTCGGATGCGCGCACGTGGGGCAGTCGCCGGCCAGCCGCACACCATCGGGTATGTCCGTCACCGTCCACGTCCGCTGGATCTCGCCGGCCCAGCCGACCGGCGTCTCCTTCTTGTACGGCACGCTCATCCGTCACCGCCCGTCGCTCGGCGTCATCTGCGGCGACCTTAGCGACCCGCGCGGAGCGTCGTCGAGTCGCGCGACGATCGGATCGTCACCGCGTGATAGCCTACCGCGACCACGGCGGCCAAGCGGTTCTCGCGGAGGAGGGCCATGAGGGTGGCCCGGCACGCGCTGCTGATCGGGGTTCCCGATTATGACAGCGGTGCCTTCGCGACCATCCCGACCGTCCGCAATGACCTGCGGCGCCTGCACGACGTGCTGAAAGCCTCCGGCTATGACCGCGTCAAGATGGTCCCCGCGCTGGGTGACGACGTGCACAGCTCGCGGCTGGTGACCCGGGCGGAGATCCAAGACGAGCTGCGGCAGGCGTGCGCCGGCGCACCCGAGGGCGGCGTCCTGTTCATCTACTTCAGCGGGCACGGGCTGAGCCGCAACGGCGTCGACTACTTCGTGCCGGGCGAAGTGCGCTCGCTCCAGCAGGCCGCCGCCGACGAGACCGTCCTCGTCAAACTCGACCTCAGTCCCTATCTCGACGCGTGCCGGGCCCGTGCGGTCGTCCTCGCCATCGACGCGTGCCGGGACAACCTCGAGCCGTCGAAAGGCGTCTCACTGGTGGCGCCGCCCGAGTTCGGCCGCGGCACGGTCAACGAGCAGCACCGCACGCGCGTCGCCACCCTGTATGGGTGCGACCGCGGGGAGTTCTGCTATTTCAACACCCAGCTGGAGATGAGCTTCTTCGCCGACGCGTTGTGCACCGTCCTGGCCCCGGAGCACAAGGCGCGGACGGTCGTCGAGATCCGCGACGCCGCCGAAGCAGCCCTGCAACGCCAGATGGCCGCGTACAGACCGGATCGCGAGCAACACGTCTACCTCGACACCACCATCGGCTACGGCGCCCTCGACACCGAGGCGATCTGTGAGGGCCTCGCGGATCCGTGGCGGCTCGCGGTGCATCAGTCCAGGTTGTGGAGCCTGCGCGCCGACCACGACGCGGCCCTGCGCTCGTCGATCGAGGACATCGCCTCGGACGCCTGGAACGTCTGGCAGATGGCCGGCGCCTCATGGCCCGACGACCCCTGGTCCGATCCCGACTACCCGGTGCGCTGCCTCGCCCGGCTCGACGACCTCGTGGAGTCGCCAGCGGAGCTGTCGAGCGTCGAAGTCGCCGCGCTGCTCGCCGCGCCGTTCCTGGCCGAGGCCGTGCACGCCGACGGCATGCACGGGCTGCTGCGGCACGACCCGCGAAACCTGTCGACCGGCGTCTCGACCGACAGCGGCCGGCAGGAGCTGGAGGCCGTCCACGCAAGCAACTTCCGTGTCCGGGACAAGGCGATCCTGCTCGCCGGAGGGACGGCCGACGAGGGGACCGTGCCTCCCGATCCGGACGTGGCGGCGTTGCGCGCCTGGCTCGCCCATCGCTGCGTGCTCCGCCAGGTCCGGCTCTGGCAGGACCCGAGCTCCAACACGGTCGCCGCCAGGCTGTCGGCCCGCTTCGCCGAAGCTGTGGAATGGCGCGAGGACTTCCGCGCCGAGCCCGCCGCGATGATCCGCGGCATCGCTTCGCTGGTCGCGGCGTCGGCGGACGAGCTGGACGGCGTAATCGACGGGCGGGCGGAGGGCGAGCGGGCGGTGGCGGCCGCCACGATCCAGGTCACGCTGCCGGGCTCCGCTGGGCAGCGTCCCCGGCTGCGCGGCCGGACCCTCGCCGTCCTGCTCGGCGTCGCCGGCCAGCTCGCCCTGGACGTGCGCAGATGGGGCGAGGTGATCGTCGACCACATCGGGGTCAACGATCCTCTGAACACCGCCGACCTGCCCGGCGTCCTGAAGGCGGCGACCTGGGAGATCACCGACAAGCGGCGCACGCTGCGGCTGGAGGCCCGGTGCCCGCACCCGGCGGTGCATCTGGCGCTGCAGGAGGTGGCCGATGGCGTGCACCAGCAGCTCACGGCGGCGCACCGCTGGAGCGGTCCAACCGGTGACGAGCCGCCGATCGCCGCTCTGCCGCTGTTCGTCGATGCCCGCGACCTCAGGGCCAAACCCGAGGCCGGCCGGCCGTCGTACGAGACGCCGCTGCTGCAGTTCCGGCTCGCCCACAACGAGGTGCGCGAGCTGCTGATGGGCGTCCGGCTGTACGGCGACCCGGCCCTCGCGGTGCGGGAGCTCTACCAGAACGCGCTCGACGCCTGCCGGTACCGCGCGATGCGCGCTCGGTTCCGCGGCCAGACGTATTCCGGGCAGATCCGCATCGAGCAGGGCGTCGAGCACGGCCGCCACTACATCGAGTGTGTCGACAACGGCATCGGCATGGGCCGGCGGGAGCTGGAGCAGACGTTCTCCCGGGCGGGCCGCCGCTTCGTCACCTCGTCGACGTTCCTGTGGGAACAGGCCCAGTGGCTGGAGCGCGACGAGCAGCTGCGGCTGTGGCCCAACAGCCAGTTCGGCATCGGCGTCTTCAGCTACTTCATGCTGGCCGACGAGATCCTCGTGGAGAGCAACCCCGTCGACCGCAACGCCCAGCCGGGCGACGAGGTCCTGCAGGTCCAGATCCCGAGCGGCGGCAGTCTCTTCCGCATCAAGACGGCCCGTCCGCACAATCCCCACCCCGGCACGATCGCCAGCGACGGCGGCGCCCGCGTCCGCCTGTACCTCAAGCCGGAGGAGGCCTCGAAGGTCTCCAGCCTGGACACCTTGACCAAGCTGCTGTGGTACTCCGAGTTCGACGTCGTCTGTGTCGAACAGGACCGAGGCGACCGGCACTGGCAGCCCGGCCGGTTGAACCCACCCGCCGACACCGTGACATGGCACATTCCCGTCACGAGCGACGGCCCGGCGGCGGACACGAACGTCTGGTGGGTGAGCGGCAAGGGTGCCCTGCTGGCTGACGGGATCGCCACCGACCAGACACCGTCCGGCTTCGTCGTGAACCTCACCCGCGAGCACCGGCCGAACCTGTCCGTCGACCGGAACAGGTTGGAGCAGTGGAACCATGCCTGGGTTCAGGCGCAGCTACGGTTGGCCACGAGATCCGCTGACGAGGTCATCGACAGGATCGACTTCGACTGGCTGCAGCGGCTGGCAGTTGCCGCACCTGAGGCCGCGCAGTTCTTCGTCGAGCTTCTCGAGCGCGGCGACCGAGCACTGCCGATCCACATAGCCAGCGGCAATTCCCGGACGGTGCCGATCGGGGACGTCGGAGTCTGGCCGCTCGACCTGGCAGTCCTCGCTGCTGCGCACCGCTGGACCGACGCAATTGGCGTGATTCCCGCGTCGTCACGCTGGGACATGGACCGCGCGGCCATCGACATGTCACGCATTGCGGTCTGGCGTGCGGCAGGATATCCGGTCGCGCAGCTGACGCGCTGGGCGCTGACCAGCGACCTGGATCTTGTTCCACGTTCGAGCCGGGGGCATCCGCACCTCCAGCCGCTGGACTTCACACTGGCGATGGCCCCGGCTTCCTTCCCGAGCAGTGATGACCTGCAAACATTCGTGACGATCAGCCGTTCATCCGGCGAGACGCTGGCGTCGTTGCTGCTCCGCCTGCGCCGCCTCGTGATCCACGGACTTCGGCCACCTTCGGCGCGGAGGCACGGATGGGACCGGCCGGCCGACGACCTCGACGTGACACTCACCGAGGCGCTGGTCGGCGCGACGCCGATCCACGCCGCGATCAGGACGTCGGCGGCCCGGCGAGTTCCGGTGCGCGCCGTGCTGGACCGGATGACAACATTTGCAGACCTCGATGCGATGGTGTCGCCGGCGATGGTGGACCCGCAATATGTGTGCACGATGCCGGACACCGGCGCCCTGGGCCGGCTGCCGCACCGGGAGCCGGGATGCGATGCCCGTTATTGGATCACCGATCTGATGCGCTCCACCTCGGTGGATGCGCTCGTTCGCGCACTCGGCCCGCCGTTCGAACGCCTCGACGAGATCGCAACGGCCGCAGTGCAGCGCTTGCCGCTCGAAGCGATGCTCTCCCGGCACGGCGATCCCTCGAAGCGGTGGTTGCGCGGTGATCTCGGCCTTGATGACGTCGTCCTCGCCAGCGCGACGATCGGTGAACCACCCCTGCGCACCGTGGAGATGCTGCGGAAGTACGCAGATCTGCTGGACTTCCGGGTTCCCGAAGGTGCGGAGGCACTGCCGGCCCGACCGCCGACACACGACGAGACGGTCGCCCTGCGCGCCGTCGCCGGGGTGCCCGAACACCTCCTCCGCGACGAAACGCCCGATGCGGGGGCCACCATCCTGGCGCTCGCCACCAGCGCCTGCGGCATCGGTCCGGCGGTTCTCGCCGGACGCGTGGCGCCGTGGGTCGGATACGGCTGGCCGGACCTGTCGCGAGACGCGTCGCGCCTACCGGACCGACCGGCGACCAGGCAGGAGGCAACAACACTGGCCATCGCATCGGCGTTCGAATGGACCGTGCGACCTCCTGGCATCGACCAGGCGACGTTCGAGGCGATTGCCAGCACGTGGGGAATCACCTCGGTGCGTCTCGCCGAAGGTGCACTGCCTCCGATGCGGACCGTGCCGTACCCCAAGGATCAGTGGGCGACGCTCGAGCCACGGGACCAGGTCGTCCTCTCGCGAGATCTCGATCGCGACGAGCCCTTCCTAGGTGGCATGCTCGACCCGCTGCACATTGCCAGAGCAGCCGACGACAACGACGAGACCATCCAGCAGACGCTGGACCGCGTCAGCCGGCTGGCAGACCGGTTCCCGGTCGCCGCGGCGACATTTCCGTGGGGGCGACTGGCCGACCGTCCGCTGTCGACGGAGTACAGCCGCCTGTCACCGGCCTACTTCGGAACGCGACCCTTGACGGCATTCGACAGCGAACGCACGGAAACGGTGGCCGCACTGTACCGGGCGTTCGCGATCGTGTGGCCGTTGATCGACGCGCCCGACCTGGATGAAACAACGCTGGCAGACCTCGAATTCGTGCCGGACGCCTGCGACGATGCGCTGCTGGAGGACGAGGCATTTCTCGGCGCTCCGGACTACACGTCGCCGGACGACGCTCACGAACCGGTCCGGGACTGCATCCTGCGCGCGATCCAGCGGGCGGGCCGGTTCGCATGGCCGGTGCGCGAAGTGGTCGAGCGGATACACCGGTTCGCGCCGCTGCTCAGGTACCTGCCGCCGATGCCGCCGCCGGAGATCGCGGAGCACGTACCGGACTGGCAGGATCTCGTCCTGCTAACTCCCGGGTGTGACGGGCGGGACCTGCTCACCACGGCAGACCTACGGGACGGGCACGTGGCGCTGGCGGCCCGCGAGACCGGGCTCAGCGAGGCGGAAGTCGTCGACAGACTGCGGCGGTACGCCGGCTACTGTGGCTTCGAGGTCTGAGGCCTATTGCGGCATCGCGGTTGTCGATGTTGGATGGCGGGCGCGGCGGCCATCGAGGCGGCAGCGCAAGGAGGCTGCGGTGCTCGCACTGCTCGGCCGGTGGACCGCCAACCACCGGATGCTCGTCCTCGCAGGCTGGGCCGTGGTCGCGGTCGCCGGTGCGGTGTTCGGCGGGTCGGTGTACGACCGGACCCAGACCGTGGACGCGTTGCGGCCCGGCGCGGAGTCCACGGTCGCACAGGCGCGCATCGACGAGCTCGCTCCCGAGGGGGAACGGGTCGTCGCGGTCATCTCCGGGCGGGACTTCAACGCGACGGAGCTCGTCGGGGACGCCAGCCGGATCATGTTCGAGATCCGGGCGATCCCCGGGGTCGCCGAGGTCACCGACGCCTACACCGCCGGGTCCGGGCAGGTGTCCGCCGACAACCAGAGCTCGCTCGTCACCGTCGAGCTGAAGCCCGGCCTCAGCGACGCCGAGGCCCTCGCGGTCGCCGACCGGGTCGCCGCCGCGCTGCACCGCATCGACGCGCCGAAGGTGCTCGTGGGTGGGGAGATCCTCGCCGAGCGGACGTTCGGTGAGCAGGCCGTGAAGGACGCCGCGATCGGTGAGTCCGTCGCGCTCGTCGTGCTGTGCGGCGCGCTCGCCGTCATCCTCGGTGGGCTGCTCGCCGGGAGCCTGCCGCTGGTCGCCGCGCTCGCCACGGTCGCCGCGACGCTGCTCGCACTCACCGGCCTCGCGAGTGCCGTGCCGGTCAGCGAGTACGCGGTCAACGTTGTCACGCTGCTCGGGCTCGGGCTCGCCGTCGACTACAGCCTGCTGATCCTCACCCGCTTCCGGGAGGAGCGCGCCGCCGACCGGAAGGCGGCCGTGCCGGACCTCCTCGCCACGACCGTCGCGACCGCCGGGCGGGCCGTGCTCGTCTCCGGGCTCGCCGTCGGTGCCGCCCTGGTGGGGTTGTTCGCGTTCGCGGAGCCGCTCCTCGCCGCGATGGCGCTCGGCGGGGCGCTGGTGGTCTGCCTCGCGACCGTCGCCGGGCTGACGCTCGTCCCGGCCCTGATCGCCGTGGCACACCGGAGGATCCCTGCGCCGAAGGTACCGGCGGCGAAACGGAAACCAGGACTGCTGGCGCGGCTCGCGGCCTTCGCGCAGCGGCGGCCGGCACTCGTCGCCCTCGCGGTGACCGGTGCGCTGGTCGTGCTGAGCCTGCCGCTGCTGCAGGTCACCCTCGCCAACTCCGACGCCCGGTCGCTGCCGACCCGCAGCGAGGAGCGCCTCGCCTACGAGGCCGTCGAACGCGACTTCGCCAAGTGGACCACCCAGCCGGTCACCGTCCTCATCGAGGCCGGCGCCGCCGAGCCGCGGGCGCAGGCGCTGCTCGGCAGGATCCGTGAGCTCACCGGCGAGCAGGAGCTCGACCTGCGCACCGGCCTGCCCGCCGGCGTCACCGTCGTCGACCTGCGCCCCGAAGGGCCCGCCGGCGGCGAGCCCGCCCAGCGCCTCGTCCGGCAGCTGCGCGACCTCGACACGCAGGTGCCGGTCCTGGTCGCGGGGCCGGCCGCGGAGCTCATCGACGCCCGGGAGTCCACGGCGTCGCGGCTGCCGATCGCGGTCACGGTCATCGTCGTCGCCACCGCGATCCTGCTGTTCGCGCTGACCGGCTCCGTCGTCGTGCCGGTCAAGGCCCTGATCATGAACGTCCTCACGCTCCTGGCGACCCTCGGTGTTCTCGTCGCCGTCTTCGAATGGGGCTGGGGGTCGGCGCTGCTCGGCTTCGAGCCGTGGGGTGCCCTGGACATCACCACGCCGCTGCTGCTGTTCGTGTTCATTTTCGGTCTGTCGATGGACTACGAGGTGTTCCTCCTCGCCCGCATCAAGGAGGAATGGGACCGGCGCACGAGCGACGACCGGGCCGCCAACGACCGGGCCGTCCTCGCCGGCATCACCGCGACCGGACCCGTCGTCACCACCGCCGCCCTCGCGATCGGCATCGTCTTCCTCGGGTTCGCGCTCGGCGACCTGATCGCGGTCAAGGAGATCGGCGTCGGCATGACCGTCGCCGTCCTGCTCGACGTGACCGTCGTGCGCGGGCTGCTCCTGCCCGCCACCATGTCCCTGCTCGGCACCGCCAACTGGTGGCGCCCGCGCCGCCGGTAGTTCCGCGGATCCGCCGCGGCGGGCGGCGCGGTGACACCGGCCGGGTCCGAGCGGAACTGTTCGACCCATGGCAGGACCGGCATCCCGGTCCTAAAATCCGTTCGGCGCGCGCCGCGCTCAGGGGAGGGCACCAGTGTCGTCGTTCGGATTCAGCCGCCGTGCCGCACTGCGCGGCGCGGTCGCCGCGGGTGTCGCCACGGCCACCGTCGCCACGGCCGCCCAGCGTGCGCAGGCCACGCTGCCGGGATCCAAGGGGAGGATCACGTACCGGATCGGCACCGACATCTGGATCGCCGAGGCCGACGGTTCCTCGCCCAGGGTGCTGGTCGCGAACTCGCCCGCCGACACCGGGCGGGGCAGCTGGGCGCCGGACGGCTCCCGGTTCTTCTACGGCAACGGCCGGCGCCGCCCGGAGTCGATCCGGGCCGACGGCACCGGCCGGTACGAGTTCCCATGGACCCGCGGCGGGGAGATCTCCGACCTCGCGGTCTCGGCCGACGGCCGGTACCTGTATCACGCCGCCGGGCGGAAGCTCAGCTACGCCGGCACCGACGGCACCTGGATGCAGAGCGTGCCGGTGTACGACCGGCCGATGGACGGACCGATCGACCAGTCCCCGGCGGTGTCGGTCGACGACGTGGTCGTCTTCACCAGCGCCGTCACCGACTGGCTGTCCGACATCTACCGGGTCGACGGCCAGCGCTCCGTCACGAAGATCATTACCAATGGGCGCGAGCCGGACTTCTCGCCGGACACGACGAAGCTCGTCTTCTCCCGGTACGACGCCGAGCGCAACTCCTGGCACGTCTGGCTGGCCTCCGCCGACGGCACGAACCAGCGGCAGCTCACCACCGCCGGTGTCCAGAACCGCGGACCGGTGTTCTCACCCCACGGGGATCTCGTGCTGTTCAGCTCGGGGACCGGGATCAAGCGCATCGACATCGCCACCGGGCAGGTCACGGATGTCCCCGGCACGCAGAACGCGAGCTCGCCCACGTGGCAGCCGGTCCTCACCAACTACGTGACCCGGGTCTGGGGTGCGACCGCGCTCGGCACCGCCGTGGCGACGTCCCGGTACAGCTACGCGACCCACGGCGCCGGGCCGATCGACCCTCGCTGGCCCGCGAAGGCCGTCGTCCTGTCCCGCGACGACACCTACCTCGACGCGCTCGGCGGGTCGGCCCTCGCCGTACAGAAGGAAGGGCCGCTGCTCATCACGCCCACGAGGTCCCTCGACCCGCAGACGAAGGCGGAGATCGACCGGCTCCTCGGCGGATCGGGCACCGTCTACCTGCTCGGCGGGCTGGTCGCGCTGTCGGCGAAGGTCGAGCAGCAGCTGACGTCCGCCGGCTATGCCACGGTACGGCTCGCCGGGCGCGACGAGTACGAGACGGCCATCGCGATCGCCCGCGAGATGACCCCGAACCCGGACACCGTCATCGTCACCACCGCCCTGAAGTACTACGACGCACTCGCCGCGGGTGCCGCCGCCGGGGCGAGCCGGGACACCGTCATCGTGCTGAGCGCCGGCGACACCATGCCCGCCTCGACCGCCGCGTATCTCAACGGGATCGACCCCACGCAGCAGGCGGTCGTCGGCGTGGGCGGCCCCGGCTGCCGCGCCATCGAGAACGCCTACGCCCGCAAGCAGCTGCCGTCGTGGCGGTCGCGGCCGTACTGGCCGGTCTCGGGCGCGACCGAGTTCGAGACAGCGGTCGCGGTGGCCGAGTTCTTCTTCACCAGCCCACACGTCGCGGCCGTGGCCACCGCCACCACCTGGTACGACGCGCTGACCGGCGGGGCGATGGCCGGCTGGTACGGCGGCCCGCTGCTGCTGAGCACGCCTGGCAGCCTCAGCCCGCAGACCGAGGCGTACCTGAACCGCTGCGCCGCGTCGGTGCGGTGGCCGACGCTGCTCGGCGGCCCCCTGGCACTGAAGCAGAGCCTGGTCGAGCCACTCGGCGAGGCGGTCTCGGCGCCGGGCCAGTCGGTCTACCTCGAGTCGACGGAGACCTGGGAGCCGTTCCAGGCCGCCAGGTCGTCGCTGCGCCGCGTGGACCCGCCGCCGCGGCTCAACAACACCCGCCCCGTCCCGCCGTCGGACGGTGCTGTGTAAGCCCGGGGATCCGCGTCCGCGCTGAGGCGGGAGCTGTGGCAAAGACGCGACGGGGAAGACCGTCCCGGCGATGACGTTGCAGGGTCACGGGCGAAGCTGAGACCGTTTCACCCCTTCGGGTGAGCATCGCAGCGCTGCGGGCGGGGAACGGGTGCAGGACAGGCGGTGCCTCCATCCACGCCCCGAGTCGGACGGAGGAGCGATGAACACCCCGGGCAGCGGGCCAACGTCTCTGCACGAGCTCAAACTTGTCGTCCTGGCCGAGCTGGTGATCGCCGGCCAGCCGGAGCGGACCGCCGGCGTGCCGATGGAGGAGGTGCTGTTCGTCCGGCTGGACGCCGACCGCTACGAACTCGGCCTTCACGGTCTCCTTGATGCGGTCGTCGCACTTGAGCGGAATTAGACGCTCGCAGTCCGAACAGCCCGAAAGTGGGCGCCGTGGGTCTCGTCGGCAGCCCGCTCCGGGTCGTCGAGCGGCAGCGGGCATGAGCGTGTGCTCCCACCTCAAGCTTCACGACGAACGACGGTCCGGCTGGAGGGTCCACTCCACCGTGACGGTGACGGCCAGTCGCTGCCGGCCCGGTTCCAGCGGCACCGGCGAGTCCGCCCCGGTTCTGAAGTCCGTGCCGCCCGAGCCCACGCCGCCGCCGGGGGTCACCTCGCTCACCCTGATGACCCGGCCGAGCGGCCTGCCTGCCTCCCGGGCATACAGTTCGGCCTTTGTCCGGGCATCGGCGAAGGCCTTCTTGCGCGCTTCGGTGAGCAGTGCCGTGTCGTCCTCGATCGAGTACCACACACCGTTCAGTCGCGCGGCGTCGCCGCCTGCCGCGATGGCCTCGGACATGACAGCCCCTGCCCGGGGCAGGTTCCGGATGGTCGCGGTGACTCCTTGGCTGGCGGTGTAGCCGGTGATGCCGCCGCCGTCGTCGTCGCGTTGCGAGCTGACGGCGACGTTCGACGTCTGGAGGTCGGCGCTGGTCAGCCCGGCGCGCACCAGCGCGTCCCGCATCCGGGTAGCCGCGGTGTTGGCGCGGTCCAGGGCTTCGTCGACCGCGGACGCGCTGGTCTCCACCGCGAAGCTGGCGGTGAGCGTGTCGGGTTCAGCGGAGACTTCGCCCGTGCCGGTGACCAGCACGCTGTCCGCGGGTTGTCCGGCGGACGGGGAACCCGCCGAGGCGGCCGCCGGCTGACCGCCGAGCAGCGACGACGAGAGAACGGCAAGGGTTGTCAGCGCTACGAGTACGGGCGCGGTGGCACGTGATCGGGACATTCTTCACCTTAGGGTCGTATTACCCCTATTCAAGCTGCCGTGCCCTGGGTTCAGCTTCGCATCTCGCGCATTTGACCGTCAGGAGTGAACGGACGTCGTGCCGGGTTTCGAAAACGGTCGACGACGGCGCTGGTACCGCAGAACCATCGAGACAGTTGGGAGCGCTCCCAATCAATCGGTCCCGCGCGGGGCCGGTTTCCCACCTCCGCCAGGGTGAGGTTCACATGCGCATTCCCCGATGGGTCCGTTGGCAGCCGCAGCAGCGGTGGAGGTCCGAATGAGGTCCCGCCGCCGCACCGCGGTGACCGCGGCCGTCCTGGCGGGCGCGGTGGTGGCGACGGTCGGGGTGGCGCAGTTGCGCACCGCCGACGCCGCCCCCATGGCAGCAGCCGCCTCCACCATCACCGTGGACACCGACCGCCAGTTCGGCAACCTGCGCAAGGCCGGCCTCGGGACGCTCTTCGGGGTGGCCGCCGCGCCCGACACCCCACACGAGCTGATGATCGGCTCGCAGCGGTACCTCAGCCAGCACCAGAGCGCCCAGGGCGACGCCTCCTATCCGACGTCGACCGAGGCGGTCGTCGGCAAGCTGCGGGGCACCGACGTCAAGATGATCGGGCGCTACAACGATCTCATGGGCGGCTGGCCCTACGACTGGAAGGGCACCGCCGACTGGTACTCCAAAGTGGACAGTGCGACCCGCTCCATCCAGTCGTACAAGGACGTCCTGCTCGCTGTCGCACCGTTCAACGAGCCGGACAACAAGCTGCAGGGCGGGTTCGCCCAGGACGCCGCCGTGCCCGGCAACACCTACGACGAGAAGTTCAACTGGCTGTGGACGCAAACGTTCCGCCGCATCCGCGCCATCGACCCGACCGTCCCCATCATGGGGCCGAACTACGAGTTCTACCTCGGCTGGCAGCCCGAACTGCAGACGAAGATGCGCGACTTCCTCGTCAACGCCCGCAACACCGGCACCGTGCCCAACATGATCGGCTGGCACAACCTCGGCCCGAGCCCCGGTGACGTGCCGGAGACGCTCAGCCGGTACTACCGCCCCCTCGAAAACGAGCTCGGCATCCCCGGTCGGCCGCTGCCGGTCGTCATCGAGGAGTACGGCTCGGGCGCCGCGAAGGACTTCGAGGGCGTCCCCGGTTCGATGATCAAACATTGGGCGGAGTTCGAGCGGTACGACGTCGACCACGCGATGATGGGCATCTACACCAACCCGGGGCTGCTGGGCAACACGCTGCGGCGCACCCCGGCGGGGCTCAAGCCGAACGCCGGCTGGCAGATGATGGCCTGGTACAAGGCGATGACCGGCACCCGCGTCGACGTGAGCCGGTGGGACACCCGGCGGTTCCTGGCCTCCGACGGCGTCGCCGGCTGGGACGACGAGCTCCGCACCGTGCAGATCCTCGTCGGCGGCGAGGACAACGACGTCGACGTGCGGGTGCTGGGCCTGGCCCGGCGCGGCCTGACCGGCAACGTACGGGTGCGCGTCGACTCGGCGGTGTGGACGGTCGACCCGCTCGCCACCGACCGCAACGTCCAGGCCGGCGGCGACTGGCAGAGCGCACCGCTCGACCTCCCGGACAGCGCCGTCGAGTTCGCGGTCGAGGCACCGATGACGGGCACCTACCGCCTCGAGGTCGGCTACGCCAACGGCACCACCGCGACGTCCACCCACCAGGTGTACGTCAACGGCGCCGCCGCGGGCACCGTCTCCTACCCGAGCACCGGCGCGTGGTTCGACGGCCCGACCCAGGACCGCGCGGGCCGCATCGCCCCGGTGACGGTCCAGCTCAACGCCGGCACCAACCGGATCCGCCTGCAGAAGGGCGCCGGCTACGCCGAACTCGACTACGTCGAGCTCAAGAAGACCGACGCCTGACAGCGACGTCGCGGTGCCCGGCCGACCCCGGGCACCGCGACCCGCCTCGTTGCACATCCCGTTCGACCCGCCTGTCGGAACGTCCGATGGAGCCGTCCGCCCGGCCGGTCCCATCGACGGCGAACGGTGCTAGCGTCGGGCGTCGATGTTTTCTGGCGAAAGGTCAGGCCGGTCTTGCCGCTGCGTGCACCGACATCGCTCACCCTGGCCGCACCGGCGGCCGGGACGCTGCACGGCACCTCCGCCGGCGTGGGGTGACGCGTGTTCACCGTCTCGGACCTGGTCACCTTCGAGTTCTCCGGCGACGGCTCCGGCGTCGACGACCTGGCGTGGGGGCAGCAGGAGATCTGGCTCGCGATGCGCCGCCAGCGCAGCTGGATCCCGATCGGCGGGCCGAGCACCCTCAAGCCCGGCACCACCGTCGCCGACGTCGTGGACGACCTGCGGTACACGATCGGCCGGTACCAGACGATGCGCACCAAACTGCTCCTCGGTCCCGGCGACCGGGTGCGGCAGGAGGTGTCGGCATCCGGCACGTTCACCCTCGAGGTCCTGGACGCGCCCTCCGACGCCGACCCGGCCGCGTTCGCCGGCGCCGTCTACGACTGGTACCGCACCTGGGACTACGACTACGAGAAGGACTGGCCGCTGCGCGTCGGCGTCGTCCGGCACCGCGGCGCGCTCACCCACCAGGTCTCCGTCGTCACGCACCTGGTCACCGATGCGCTCGGCGGCGTCATCATGATGGACGAGGTGACCCGGCGGGAGCCGGCGCCCGTGGCCGGCCTGCAGCCCCTCGACCAGGTCCGCAGGCAGCGCTCCCCCGCGGGCCGCCGGCAGAACGAGGCCGCCCTGCGCTTCTGGCGGCGCACGCTGCGCACCGTCCCCGCTCGTAGCGTGCCGGAATCCACCGACAGGTGCTCACCCCGCTACCGCGAAGGCCTGCTGCACTCACCCGCCATGCACCTCGCCCTGCGCACCCTCATGGCCCGCCACGAGGTCGACTCGGCGACCGCGCTGCTGACCGTGTTCGCCGCCGCCACCGCCCGCGTCACCGGCGTCGACCCCATCGTCATCCGGCCGATCGTCGGCAACCGCTTCTGGCCCGGCCTCGCCGACGTGGTCTGCCCCGTCAACCAGGCCGGCCTCCTCGTCGTCGCCGACGCGCCGTTTCCCGAGCTCCTGGACCGGGTCCGCCGGGCCGTGCTGTCGACGTACAAGTACGCCAGCTTCGACCCGCTGCAGCTCGCCGCCACCGTTGCCGACGTCGAACGCGAACGCGGCACCACCATCGACCTGTCGGTCCTCTTCAACGACCGCCGCACCACCGACCGCGCCGACCCCGGCACCCCGGTGACCCTGCCCTCGATGGCCGATGCCCTGGCCGCCACCCGCTTGGACTGGCCGCTGGCCCGCGACGACCCGCACGAACCCCTCATGGTCAACGTCGAGGACGCCCCGGACGCGATCGCCGTCCGCATCGTCTTCGACACCCACCACCTGGCCCCCGCCACCGCGGAATCCTGGCTCCGCGCCATGCAGGCCACCGCCGTAACCGCCGCGCTCTCCCCCGCTTCGTAGCCCCCCGGGGCGTGCTTCTCCGATCGGCGCGGGTCCTTCCCGGACGGTTCGGGTCCAGGCACCGCTTGCCGCAAACGGAATCGAGGAGCGGCGTACGATCACTGCGTGGCACGTCAAGGCAGGCAACTGGATCAGCGGTTCACCGCCGCGCTCATGACTGCCCAGGTCGCGGGTGTCCACCTCGGCATCAGTCAGAACACGATCAAGGAATGGATCCGCTCCGGCGACGAGGCGGCGGTCATGCACTCGGTGCCCCCGCCTTCCCCGCACGGCCCTCGGCTGCCGTTCATCGCGCTCGCTGAGGCGCAGATCCTGCGCGAACTACGCAACGCGAAGCTGTCCATGCAGCACATCAGGGCGGGCGTGGCCCGCCTCCGCAAGCTCACCGGCGAAGAGTACGTCCTCGCCACCCGCACCATTGCGACCGATGGTGTCGACCTGCTGTTCAACGCAGCGTCAGAGGTCGCTCCGGAGTGGGTGCGGGCGGTTGACGGACAGGCCGGCATCCGGCAGGTCGTCGAGACCGCTATCAAGTTCGTCTCCTACGCCGACGACGGCTATGCCGAGCGGGTCACCCTGAAACCCTATGGCGCCGCACAGGTCATCATCGACCCGCGTTTCGGCTTCGGACAGCCGGTCTTCGAGGCCAGCAAAGTCCCTGTCGAGACGATCGCGGACCTGTTCTACGGCGGTGGGGAGTCGGTCGAGGACATCGCCGACGAATACGATCTGAGCACTGAGGACGTGGAGACGGTGCTGCGAGTGATGGCCCGGCGTGCCGCTTGAGTTCCTGGCTGACCGCAACCTCGGGAAGCGGGTCGTCGCGGCGCTCCGCGAGGCCCGACTGACGGTCCATACGCTGGCGGACGTCTTCGGCGAGACGGACTCACAATTGGTCGAGGATACGAGTTGGATCGCTCATGCCGGCAGCCGCCGTTGGGCCTGCTTGACCAAAGACCGCCGGATCCGGCACGTCACCCTCGAGCGCGAATGCGTCGTCGACCACGGGGTCAAGCTGTTTGCACTGGCGAACGCCAACCTGAACTTCGCGGACATGATCGCGGCGTTCCTCGCGGCGCGGCGGCGGATGGCTGAATTGTGCGCCGATGACGGCAGCGGCGGGCAGATCTGGGTGGTCCAGCGCGACGGCCGCCTCGAGGTGGTCTGGCCTCAGCCCGACTGAGCGGAAGGACGGCGGCAAGAGCCGGCTCGGCGCGCCGCTGGCAGCACGGTCCAGTTGGGCGCGGCCGTGGCCCGTCCGCATCGCAGACCAGTTGTGAGCGCATCGTCCCGGCGACGAGCCTTACCGCGCGGTGTCCGCGCTCGGCACGGCGGTCTCCTTCTTGCCGCCGAGCTCGACGGTCCGGCTGACGATCAGGAATGCGGCGACGGCTGCCGCGGTTGCGGCCATGATGATCAGCGGAATGCGGTAGTGCAGGAGTGACACGAGCGCGGCGCCGAGGGCTATGGACAGGGTCTGTGGTCCGCTGGTCAGGAGTTCGGCCGTGGCGAACACCCGGCCCTGCAGCGCGGGCGGCGAGAGGCGTTGCAGCAGGGTGTGGCCCGAGACGAGGAGCCAGGCGAGGCCTGCGCCGAAGAGGGCGAGCGCCGCGACGACCACCCCGAGCAACGGCACCGTGAGCAGCGCCGCGCCGCAGCCGAAGACCGCGACGCCGACGCCGGCGGTCGTGGTCTCGCCGAAGCGGCGGACGGCCAGCGGGGCGGTGAGGCCGGCGGCGACCGCGCCGACGCCCTGTGCGCACAGCAGCGCGGCGACGAAGGTCGCGGGTCTGTGCAGGGCCTCGTCGTTGATGGCGTAGATGAGTGTCTCGCTGAACCCGACCACGATCAGCACCGAGGCGGTGGCCGCGATGATGGTGCGCAGCCGCGGAACGCCGGCGATGTGGCGCCAGCCGGCGGCGAGGGCGGTGAGCGGCTGTCCGAGCGGCGCCGGGCGTTCCTCGCGCACCCTCAGCAGCGACACGGACGCCGCCCCCGCGGCGAACGTCACGGCGTCCAGGGCGATGACGACCGCGGGGCCGTGCCAGGCGTAGATCGCCGCCCCGGCGAGCGGCGCGACAAGCTTGAGTCCTTCGCGCAGCGTCTGCAGGACGGAGTTCGCGTTCGGCAGCAGCGCGGGCTCGAACAGGCCGGTGAGCAACGCCGACTGCGCCGCGCCGAGGATCGTGAACCCGGCGCCGTTGACGAACATCACGACGTAGACGAGCCAGACGTCGGCGGGACCGTCGACCGTCAGCAGCAGCAGTACCGCGGCGCCGACGACGAGGTTGGTGCAGACGAGCAGCGGCCGCCTGCGGAACCGGTCCGCGAGCAGGCCCGCCACCGGCGCGAGCAGCAGCGGGGCCGCGAAGGCGAAGAAGATCATGCCGGCCGCCGCGCTGGAGCCCGTCATGTCCTTGACCCAGATCCCGGCGGCCATCCACATCGAGCTGTCACCGAAGAGCGACAGTGCCTGGCCGCCGAAGAAGATCACACCGTTGCGACCCGTGAGGACGTCACGCATCGCGCATCGGGTGCACGAACGCGAGCACCTCGACGGGCACCGCGTCCGCCGGCCGCAGCGACGGGTCCGGCAGGCGGTCCTGGTACTTGAGCAGCACGGCCCGCATCTCCGCGACGACGCCGGCCAGCTCTTCCGGCGTGACGTGGAGGACCACCTGCGTCAACGCGGTATCGGACGGCGCGTCGCTCTCCCAGTGCTGCCGCAGGCGGGCCAGGTAGTGCTCGCGGAACACCTTCTCGGTCGCCGCGCCGGCGCCCTCCCCGTCCATGGCGAACCGGAACCCGGGCCGCACCAGCCGCCACGGCCGCTCCCGCGCCCCCGGCCGCCCCGCGTCGGCGACGAACCCGTACTTGGCGAGCTGCCGCAGATGGAACGAGCAGGTGGTCGGTGTCTCGCCGATGTGCGCCGCCGCGGCGGTCGCGGTGAGCGGCCCGTGCAGCCCGAGCGCCTCGATCAGCGCGATTCGGACCGGATGGGTCAGCGCCCGCATCGCCCGGGGGTCGGCGATCGGCTCCTCGTCACTTGTGAGAGACACCTCTTAAGAGAAATCTCTCAAGAGTATTCTGTCAAGTTGTACCGGGTTGGACCCTCAGAACAAAGAACACGCCGGGTGAAAACTTGAACTGTTCCAGACTGGTGTTCTATGTTGATCGCGTGACGTTCGACTTCGAGGCGCAGTTGCGGGCGGCCTCGTTGCGGGTGACCCGGCCGCGGCTGGCCGTGCTCGGCGTGCTGCGCGAGCACCGGCACGTCGACACGGACACGGTGATCTCGCTGGTGCGGGCGGAACACCCCATGGTGTCCCACCAGGCGGTCTACGATGTTCTGCGAGCGCTCACCGACGCCGGCCTGGTGCGGCGCATCCAGCCGCCGGGCACGACCGCCCGCTACGAGTCACGGGTCGCGGACAACCACCATCACGTCGTGTGCCGCTCCTGCGGCGCGATCGCCGACGTCGACTGCGCCGTCGGCCACGCTCCCTGCCTCACCGCCTCGGACGATCACGACTACGTGGTCGACGAGGCGGAAGTCGTGTATTGGGGCACCTGCCCCGACTGCGTAACTCCAAGCACACCCGGTCCGTTCGGATGAAAGTCGGAAGGAAGTAGATGAGCGACACCCAGGACACGACGGGCGGCTGCCCGGTCGTGCACGGCAGCGAGAGCGAGAACCCGGCGATCGACTCGCCGACCCCGAAGACCGGCGGGCGGCCGCGCACCAACCGCGACTGGTGGCCCAACCAGC
The DNA here is from genome assembly GCF_040605635.1 of Dactylosporangium sp. NPDC005555. NCBI lineage: Bacteria > Bacillati > Actinomycetota > Actinomycetes > Micromonosporales > Micromonosporaceae > Dactylosporangium > Dactylosporangium sp. NPDC005555. Next base: position 110,791 of record NZ_JBEXDG010000015.1, on the reverse strand, counting down.
TCGATCTGTCGGTGCTGCACGCCCACTCGTCCAAGGGCAACCCGCTGGGCGCGGACTTCAGCTACGCCCAGGAGTTCGCCAAGCTCGACGTCGAGGCCCTCAAGCGTGACATCACCGAGGTCCTCACCACGTCGCAGGACTGGTGGCCGGCCGACTTCGGGCACTACGGCGGTCTGATGATCCGGATGAGCTGGCACGCCGCCGGCACGTACCGCATCCACGACGGCCGCGGCGGTGCCGGTGACGGCGGGCAGCGTTTCGCCCCGCTCAACAGCTGGCCCGACAACGCCAACCTCGACAAGGCCCGCCGGCTGCTGTGGCCGGTGAAGGCGAAGTACGGCCAGAAGGTCTCGTGGGCCGACCTGCTCGTCCTGGCCGGCAACGTGGCACTGGAGTCGATGGGCTTCAAGACGTTCGGCTTCGGCTTCGGCCGCGCGGACGTCTGGGAGCCCGAGGAGATCTTCTGGGGGCCGGAGGACACCTGGCTCGGCGACGAGCGGTACACCGGCGAGGCCGAGATGGCGTCCGACGTCGGCGCGGCCGAGATGGGCCTCATCTACGTCAACCCGCAGGGTCCCCGCGGCAACGCCGACCCGCTGGCCGCGGCGTACTTCATCCGCGAGACGTTCGCCCGCATGGCGATGAACGACGAGGAGACCGTCGCCCTCATCGCCGGCGGCCACACCTTCGGCAAGGCGCACGGCGCCGGCAACGCCGACGGCCACGTGGGCCCGGAGCCGGAGGGTGCGCCGCTGGAGTCGCAGGGCTTCGGGTGGCTCAGCACGCACGGCAGCGGCAAGGCCGGCGACACGATCACCAGCGGTCTCGAGGTGACCTGGACCGACAAGCCGACCGAGTGGAGCAACCGCTTCTTCGAGATCCTGTTCGGCTACGAGTGGGAGCTCACCACGAGCCCCGCCGGCGCCAAGCAGTGGGTCGCCAAGGACGCCGAGGCGATCATCCCGGACGCGCACGACCCGGCGAAGAAGCACAGGCCGACGATGCTCACCACCGACCTCTCGCTGCGGGTGGATCCGGCGTACGAGAAGATCTCCCGCCGCTTCCTGGAGAACCCCGACGAGTTCGCGCTCGCGTTCGCCAAGGCGTGGTACAAGCTGCTGCACCGCGACATGGGTCCGGTCTCCCGCTTCCTGGGCCCCTGGGTCGCCGAGCCGCAGCTGTGGCAGGACCCGGTCCCGGCAGCCTCGGACGCGCTGGTGGGTGACGCCGACGTCGCCGCGCTCAAGGCGAAGGTGCTGGAGTCCGGCCTGAGCGTCGCCCAGCTGGTCTCCACCGCGTGGGCGTCGGCCGCGACCTTCCGCTCCACCGACAAGCGCGGCGGTGCCAACGGTGCCCGCATCCGCCTCGAGCCGCAGCGCAGCTGGGAGATCAACCAGCCGGAGCAGCTCGCGACGGTCCTCGGCACCCTCGAGGGCATCCAGCAGGAGTTCAACGCCGCGGGTGGCGCGCAGATCTCCCTCGCCGACCTCATCGTGCTCGCCGGTTCGGCGGCCGTGGAGAAGGCGGCCCGCGACGCGGGCGTCGAGGTGACCGTGCCGTTCCACGCGGGCCGCACCGACGCTTCGCAGGAGGACACGGACATCGAGTCGTTCCGGGTCCTGGAGCCGCGCGCCGACGGGTTCCGCAACTACCTGCGTGCCGGCGAGAAGACCCAGCCGGAGATCCTGCTCATCGACCGCGCGTACATGCTGAACCTGACCGCGCCCGAGATGACCGTCCTCGTCGGCGGTCTGCGCGCCCTCGGCAACAACGTCGGCGGCGGCCGGCACGGCGTGTTCACCGACCGGTCCGGCGTGCTCACCAACGACTACTTCGCCAACCTGCTCTCCCCGGGGACGCAGTGGAAGGCGTCGGCGTCCGACGAGCACGCCTACGAGATTCACGACCTCGCCTCCGGCGACGTGCGGTGGACCGCGACCGCGGCCGACCTCATCTTCGGCTCCAACTCGCAGCTGCGGGCCCTGGCCGAGGTCTACGCCAGCGAGGACGCCCGCGACAAGTTCGTGGCCGACTTCGTCGCGGCGTGGACGAAGGTCATGGAGCTGGACCGCTTCGACCTCGTCTGACAGTGACTGATTGAGGGCCCGGCCGCTTCGGCCGGGCCCTCAGCAGAGCGGGACGCCGTTGCGGCAGGCCTGCGCGATGTTCCTGTCGTGCTCGGCGACGGTGTCGGCGAACGCGGACCTGCCCGACGCGTCGATCGCCACGAAGAACAGCCAGTTCTCGCCCGGCGTCGGGTTCATCGCCCCGCGCAGCGCGTGCTCGCTCGGGCTGTTGATCGGCCCGAGCGGCAGACCGACCTTGCCCACCGTGTTGTACGGGTTCTTCGGATCGTCGAGCTCCGCGTCCGACAGCTGCCCGGAGTGCTTCGGCTCCTTGCCGTTGATCTCCAGCCAGTAGTTCGCCGTGACGTCGAACTGCAGCGGCATCTTCGCCTTGTACGCACGGTTGTACGCCACCCGGGCGATGCGCGGCAGGTCCTCCTCGATGCCCGCCTCCGCCTGTGCCAGTGAGGCGACGATCAGCGCCTCGTACGGGCTGACCGACAGCGCCGACCGGACGTGCTCGACGAACCCGATCTCGTCGGCGGCCTTCAGGAACTGCCCGATCATCTCCTTGAGGATCGTCTCCGCGGTCGCGCCCGGCGGGAACTCGTAGCTCAGCGGGAACAGGAACCCCTCGACCGACCGTTTCGACGGTCTGCCGTCGCGGCGGTCGAACCAGAGCGCGGGCACACCGAGCGCCACGGGGTCCTTCGCCGCCGCCTCGAAGTCCGCGAACGGGATGCCCGTCTCCTTCGCCAGCGCCCTGAACGTCGCCAGGTAGGACAGCCCCTCGCGCAGGGTCGTGCGGCTGACGACCTTGTTGCCGAGGTCGAGCAGCATCGCGAGGGCGTCCGTCGCGCGCATCTGGCTGCGCAGCCGGTACGTGCCGGGCTGGATCTTCGCGCTGCGCGGGTCGCCGGCGGCGGCCTCGACGAACGCCTCGGTGCTCTTCACGACGCCCTTCGCGAGCAGGGCCCGCGCGATGGCTCCCGCCGTGTCGCCGTCCTTGACCTCGACGACCACCTCGCCGGTGCCCGCGGACCCGTAGTCGGCCGGCGGGACGAGCCCGCGGATCCTGTCGGCGCCGAGATACGCCCCGCCGCCCAGCACCACGAGCACGAGCAGCACCACCAGCAGCGACCGTCCACGGCGGGCCGGTGCGGCGGGCCGACGGCGACGGTGGTGGCCGTCGTCCGGCCACGTTTGCTCGAACTCGTCGGTCCGCACGGACGTCAGCGTATGCGCGCCGCGCGGCGGTGACGATCCACCGGCCGGGTCACACTTCGCCCGGCCGGCGGATCTTCCGGTTTCAGCGCATCGACATGTACAGCCGCTGACCGGCGGGCCGGTAGCCGACGCGGGTGTAGACCCGCCAGGAGTCCTCACCGGACGCCTCGAGCCAGGCGACCTCCGTCCCGCCGGCGAACAGCCGTCGGGTCAGGTCGGCGGTGACGGCGCCCGCGAGGCCGAGGCGGCGGTGCGGGGCGCACACGGCGATCCCGGCGACCTCGCTCACCGCATCGGCCGGTGGGACGGCCCCGCCGCCGCCCGCGCACGTGTCACCGGTGACGGCCATGACGGCGAACCCACCGGCCTCCTGCGACCGGCGCATCCGTGCCACGTCCGCCGGGGTGGCGACGGGTTCCCCGCCGAACGCCTCGTGCTGCGCGCCGATCAGCGCCGCCCGCAGCTCGTCGTCGTCCGGTGTCAGCAGTGTGTACCGATCGGGAGTCGCCGGGATCTCCAGCGTCCCGGGACGGCAGCACAGATAGGTGTGCCGGGCCTCCACCGCGAACCCGGCGGCGCTCAGCAGCGATTCGAGCTCCGGGGCGCAGCCGGCGACGTATTCCAGGCGCGGCGTGCGGTCGGCGGCGCGGAACGCCTGCACCAGGCCGTCGACGTCGGCGGCGGTGATGACCGCGCCGGGGCGCGGGGTCGCGTAGTTGATGTTGGGACTCTGCGTCGTCGGGTCGATGCCGATCACGAACGGGCCGGTGTGCACAGGCGCGGGCCGGTTGGACAGGTTGACGACGACGGACTGCTGGATGCGGGCATCCATGGTCACTGGGGTTACCTCAAGACGTGGGAAGACCAACGATGGACGTTTATGGCCGCCCAACGGTGACAAGGTCAGCGCTTGGCGCTTGACCGTCGCTCAGGCGGCCGCTCGGCCAACCCGGATCACAGGCTTCATTCCCTCGGCGAATCACCTGGCCACGCCGCGCGCGTGGCCAGGTGTCACGCTGCCGCACACGCCACTCGTTGTCAACTTCGCGCCGGGTTGATCACGGTTCGGCTTCGATCCCGCAACATGCACGTTCAACTGTGGACATATCGACCTTTTCTCCCGACGGTCGGCGAGAAAGTGTCTGGGGTCGTCTTTATGATCGGCGGGCCTTTTGATGCATCAACACGGGGAGCACGACATGCGTTTGCACCGAACCCTTCTGGCGCTGGCCCTCACCGCCACGGTGGGACTGGCCTCCGGCTGCGCCGAGGACACCAGCACCGACCAGGCCGCCACGGCCGCCGCCAGCAGCGCGGCCGTGCCCAGCCCGACCCTCGACCTCAAGGCCAACACCGAGGCGGTCTGCAAGGGCCTCGTCGCGGTCTACGAGGCCGAGAAGACGGAGATCGTCACGGTCCTCAGCACCCTGGTCTCGGCCGGCCTCAAGGGCGACAAGGCGGCCACCGCCGACGCCAAGGCGAAGGGCGAGGTGGTCCTCGCCCGCGTGAAGAAGGCCGCCGACGCCGAGCTCGCCAAGGCCGCCGACCCGGCCGCGAAGGCCGCCCTCGAGACCTACGTGACCACGTTCGCGAAGCAGTTCACCGTCGAGGCCCTCGACGACGCGGCCCTGGAGGCCGAGATGGACAAGGCCACCGCCGAGGCCGTCAAGTACTGCCCCGCCCTGGACAAGTAGCGCTCTGACCGGCCCGGTGGGTGCCGTGGTTCCTCGCCGTGGCAGGCGGTGGAGGAACCTGCTCACCGGGCTGGGGCGCGCCCGGTCCGGCCGGCTGGTCCCTGCCGCGCGGGGGCTCCGCCGTCACGGCTGATGGTCGGGCCCGGTGCGGCAGCGGGTCACGCCCCGCCGGGCCGGCACGGTTCGGCGGAGGCGCCCGCACCGGGAGCGACGCACCGCTGCCGGGCTCCTGTTCGCGGCCACCGACGGGGACGCGTTCCGCGACCGGCGCACCCTCCCGTGCCGCCTGGTCCCCCGCGCTTCCACCACGTGCCGGTCCCCGCGTCGCCCGACACGCGCCTCCATCACGCGCCCTCGTCCCCGCGTCACCGTCCGCCCGCCGGCGTCGGATCCGCGATGCTGCCCCGCCGCGGTGGCGGACGTTAGGGTGGTGCGGAAGCCACGGTCGGCCGGGGGTGCCATGGCGCACGCGGACACAGCGTTCGAGCAGGATCGCGACGGCACGGTGCAGGTCTGGCGCGACGGCACCTTCAGAGGCTCCGGCTTCTTCGTGGCGGCGGACCTGGTGGTCACCTGCTCGCACCTGTTCCGTGACGGTGTCGACGGCGTCGAGGTGGTGTGGCGCGACCGGTCCGTCGCCGGCGAGGTGCTCTTCCGCGACCCGGCCACCAGGCCGAGGCTCGGCGGCATGTTCGACTTCCCCGACCTCGCCTTCATAGGCCTGCGGGCGTCCATCGACGTGCCGGTGTCCTACCTCGACGACGGTCCGGTCGCGGACGGGCGGCAGCTGGAGATCGCCGGTTTCCTGGAGCACCCCGGGCAGTCCGGCATCTCCGCGGCGCACCTGCCGGTCGAAGTGAACGGCACCTTCGGCAGATACCGGGCGGTCGATGCCCGCAACGCCATCCCGGGTGGGCTGAGCGGATCTCCCGTCGTCGACCCGGCCACCGGCCACGTCCACGGCATGCTCAAAGCGGGCGCCGAGGACCGCGCGCACGGTGGGTTGTTCGTCAAGGCGGGCGACATCCGGACGACGATGGCGCGACAGGCCGACCTGCTCGCGGCCCCGATCAGCAGGCCGCCGCTGCGACGTCCGGACGCGTCCTCCTGGCAGCATCAGCTGCTCGTCGCGCAGCAGCATCGCGCGCGGACAGGTTATCCGTATGAGATCGCCCGGCCGAGCAGGCGCGACCTTCCGTCGCCCATCTCCGTGTACGTGGAGCGGCACACCCAGCAGCGACGACCACGGGTCCGGGCACAGCACCGGCCGACATCGCTGCGCCCCACCAAACCGGTCGTCATGACGCCGGAGGAGATGATCCGGGCGCACCGCAACGCGCTCGTCGTCGGCGATCCCGGCAGCGGCAAGTCGACGCTGCTCGGTCACCTGGTGTACCAGTGCGCCGACTGGTGGCTGCACCACGCGGACATAGAAGGGGACGACCGGAGGACCTGGCTGGGCCCGGTGCTCGCGGTCCGCTGCGCGGCCACCGACCTGGTGGGGTCGCAGCCCTGGCTGGAGCTCGTCGCCGCGGCCGTCGCCGCGAGCCTGGGCGCCGACCAGACGGTCACGTTGCCGCCGGCGGTGTTCGGCGAGCCCCCGATGCCCGGCGTCGACTGGTTGCTCCTCGTCGACGGGCTCGACGAGATCCACAACCCGCGGCAGCGTGAGGTGCTGATCAGGACGCTGAGCAACCGGATGGGGATGTACGGCTCGTCGATGCGGATCGTCATCGCCACGCGGGAGCTCCCCGACCGGGAACTGAAACTCCTGCGCGCCGGCCTGGGCAGCCCGGTCGGCCCGGGCAGTACGGCCCGGGTGGGCGACTTCGTCCTGCGCCTGTTCGACTGGACGCGGGTCGAGGAGTTCGCCGAGAAGTGGTACCGGCCCGGGGCAGGCGAGCACTCGGCCGTGCCCCCCGAGGACTTCCTGCGCCAGGTCACGTCCAGCGGCCTGCAGGAGATCGTCAAGGTGCCGCTGCTGGCGACCATCGCCGCGCTCGTGTACGAGGAACGGCCGACGGCGCCCCTGCCGATCGACCGCACCGGCCTGTACGAGACGTTCGTCGACGCCCTGCTCAACGGTCGGCTGCTGCGCACGGACAGCCTCGCGATGTTGAAGGCGAACGTCCGCCGGCACGGCAGCTCCGCCGAGGAGTTCGTCAACTTCCTGTACGAGCAGCGCCGCGACTGCCTGGGAGACCTGGCGCTGCACCGGATGCGGGGCGACGGCCGCCCGTGGCCGGAACTGCTGACCGAGTGGCTCACGCGGCGGGGGCGCCGGGCGCCGGCCGGGGTCACCGAGGCCGACCTGCGCGAGGTGCTGCTCAGCACCGGTCTGCTGTTCCCCCGCGGTGGCGACCTGGCCTTCATCCATCAGAGCTTCGCCGACTACCTCGCCGCCACGGTCGACGCCGCCGAGTTCGACGTGGGGCGATGGCAGCGGCGGATCGCGGTGACCGGCCTGGACGGTCCGAGCCTGTTCGCGCTGGCCGTCTGGACCCGCCGCGGCAACGACCCGCTGCCCGTCTTCGCCCGCCTGCTGCGCCGCACCAGCGATGAGCAGGTCGACTGGCTCGCGCACGTCGCGGCGCTGATCGACGACGGCGGACCACTGGTCAGGATCGACGTCGGGGCGTTCACCACGACCGTCGAGCGGGGCATCAGGCGGATGCGGGTGCCGGTCGACCGGGCGTTGCCGTCGCTGGATCGCGTGCTGCGTGGCGTCCTGCAGCGCACCGGTGACGGGGCCTTTCTCACCCGGATCGCCACGGACCGGATGGTGGGCGCGGTCAAACGGGTCGAGGCGGCCCGCGTCCTGGTCGAGAGCGGCGCCGGTGCCGACCGGGCGACGGGCCTGCGGGTGCTGGTGCGGCTCGCGCACGAGGATCGGGTCAGCCCCGACGACCGGCTCTGGGCGTTGCGGACGCTCGGCGAGGTGGGCGGGACGCACGAGCGGCGCGCCGCCGTCCAACGCATGACCCAGACCGCGGAGACCACGGCATCGGAGGCGACGCGGGTCAGGGCGCTGATCCTGCTGGCGTACATGAGTGAGCTGCCGGCCGCCACGTCCGCGCTCGTGCGCCGGGGAGTCGACAGCAGACGCACGGTCGTCGACCGTCTCGGCGCGCTGGAAACGCTGGGCATCCTGCACGCCGCGGTGCACGAGGGCCGGGACGGATGGCGGGAGGCGGAGGAGTACGCGGGCGGACTCGCGGCGACCAGCGAAGTGTGGCGCCCGCCGCGACAATCGGACGGCGACGAGCGCAACGCACGGGTCGAGTCCCTGTCCAGCTACGCGACGCAGGTCGCCTCGGCGATCGCCGAGGTCCAGGTGTACGACCCCGACCGCACCGAGACGTTCCTCGCGGTGGTGATGCGGGACCGGACGCTCACCTGGTGGCAGCGGCTGTCGATCGCCCGCGCGTTGCGGGGCTCCTCGCATGACGGGCCGGCCCGCCGCACCGTGGACCACCTCGCCGCCGACGAACGCGACAGCGCGGCGAACCGGGTCGCGTCGCTGTGGCTGTTCGCCGACCCGCTGCAGAACGACGCCACCGCGGATCTCGTCCGAGGCCTCGCGGGAGATGCCGCCCTCGCCGTCGAACTGCGCCGCGAATGCCTGACGTCCCTGATGCACCATTGCGGCTGGGAGGACGGGTTCTTCCACGACTTCGCCGGCGACCCGCGGCAACCGCCGGCCCTGCGGGTGCACGCGGTGCTGCTGATGGCACGGGCGCCGGAGCCGTCGCACGACGCGCCGCTCCTGCTGCAGGGGCTGCGCACCGAGTTCCGTGGACGGCCGGGGGCGCTGGTCGCCGTGACCGCCGGAGCCGCATCGTTGCTCGGCGACCGGGTGTTCGGCTGGCTCGCCACGCAGGTCGGCCGGTTGGTGCGACGGCTGTTGCTCCGGCTCGCCGTGACCGGCTACGAGACCGCCGACGAGGAGGACGTCAGGGCATGACCAGCTGGAGCCAGGCGGTGACGGGATCGGTGCAGCCGGCGACCGGCGACCGCTCGCAGTATCCGACGTTCCACCAGCCGAGCAGAACGAGCACCAGCATCAGGATGAGGTTGCCCGACAGCCCGCCGACCCCGACCGCCCGGGCACGCAGGAACCTGAGTCCCGCCTGCGCGGCCCGCGTCGCCGCGACGAGCGTGTCACCCAGCCCGTAGACAACGGCCGGCGGACGGAGCCGGCACAGCCGGAAGCAGGACGAGAGCAGGAAGTCGACGCCCAGCAGCAGGACGCCCACCAGGACCGTGAGCGCGTTCGCCAGCGCGAAGACGGAGCTCAGCACCAGCGGCAGGACCCGCCAGAGCGCGATTCTCACCGCTATCAGGACCGTGATCGCCATGGCAGGGAACGCGAGCACCGGCCCGTCGCTGCCGAGCGGCCAGGACAGGGTGTCGCGCATCCACGCGTACAGGCTGTCGAGCGCCGTCATCCAGGAGGCCCGGAGTCGTCAGGTGAAAGCTGAGCTCCGAGGACGTCGACGATCCGGCCGAACCTGGTCACGGCCGCGTGCAGCGCCGCCGCACGGTCCTCCGCGGCGATGCCGGCGGCCGGGTCGAGGGCGCTGACCGCGGCGTCGAGCAGGTCGCGGTCCCGGCGCACGGCCGCCGCCGCGAGTGCGGCGGTGTCCTCGTCCGCCGGCGGCCGGTCCAGCGCGCCGGTCTCCAACAACTGGTGCAGCAGCTGCCGCTGCGCCGCGTCGATGACCGTCGACACGTATGACACCTGCAGGTCTGTCAGCTCGACGCCGCAGGCGAGCGTGAGCCTCCCGGGCCACACGCCGTGCAGCCTGGCCACGACCGCTTCACCGGAGGTCCGGCCGAGCCGCCGGCCCAGCTCGTCGCCCAACGCGCCGGCGCAAGCGGCCCGCGGGTCGGTGACCCGGTGGTGCACCAGCGCGACCGGGTCGACCACCCGCATCGTGCCGGACGCGCGGACGGCGACGACCCGGGCCGGGCCGGTGGGGACCTCGACGTCCAGCAGGACCGGCGATGGACGCACGTCGACCTCATAGACCACATACGGGCCGCGCCACCACAGCTCACCGGCGGTGTAGCCGCCCTTCGGAGCGCTCAACCGGCCGCCGGCGCTGCGATACACGAACACCGATCCGGGAGCACCGGCCCGCCTGGCCAGCAACGGCAGGCGGCGAAGCTCCTCCACGTACAGGACGGGATTGTGCCCCGGAATCATCGGTGCGCTTCCTCCGGGTCGGCGTCGCTGCACACGCGGTAGGCAACGTTGTACCGCATGTGATGGCCCACGGCAAGGCGACCCTTCGACAGGTTCATGCCCGCCCACCGACCGTTACGATGCGAGCACCGCGACCCCGGAGGACGGCACATGCACGTCGATGACGGACAGCAGCTCGTCGGCAAGGACGTTCTGGCCAGCAGTGGCGACCGGCTCGGCCTGGTCAGCGCCATCCACGTCGCCCTGGACAGCGACGAGGTCATCCTGCTGCAGGTCATCGCCGACGCCGACCTGGAAGCCGTCGTCCCGGCGACCACCGCGCGCTTCGACCCGGCGACCGGCGACGTCACCCTGCCGTACAGCACCGACGAGGTCCGCCACGGTCCGGCGCTGCGGTCCGGCGTCAACATGTCCGTCGGCGAGACCGCCGCCGTGTTCGACTACTACCACGCCGGCCAGGTCGATCTGCGGGGCAGGTCGCTGACCGAGCGGGTGACCGGTCTCGGCGACGTCAGCGCGACCGGCCGCAGCGTCCGGCCGCTGCCGCCGATCGTCGTGACCCGCCCGTCGGTGAGCCCGGCCAGCACCACCTTCCCGGACGCCGAGGGGGACCGTTGAGCGGAGGCGACGCGACAGAGCCGCTGGAACGCGCGAACGACCGGATCCGCGACGCCAGCAAATGGCTCGTGGCGAGCGCCGCCGCCGTCGGCGCCGCGCTGATCGCCGGCAGCCAGCTCTCCGACATCGGCCATCTCCCGGTCGGCGCGCCGACCACGGTCGAGCACGCCCGGCTGTGGGTCGCGGTCGTCGGGGCGATGGTCGGACTGCTCGCCGTCGTGCATGTCATCTGGCGCGCCGTGCAGATCCTGCTGCCGGCGATGGTGACGCTCGAGACCCTCCACGCCGTCTGGGACGCGCCGCCGCGCGACCTCCGCCGCGTGGTCACGTTCTTCCGGGACCAGCCCAGATACCTGCAGGGTTTCGACACCCCCGGCGAGTTGATCCGATACCGCACCGAACGGGCGAACGCGTTGGCCGGCACGCCGGACCTGCCCGGCCTGACCGGCGATGAGCGCGAGCGGCTCGTCACCGACATCCAGGACGAGCTCGGCGGCCTCGACCAGCGGGTCACCACCATCGAGGTGATGGCGGCCCATGAGTTGCTGAAGTCGCAGTTCCACGGGGCACTCCCCCGGCTGCTGGTGTCCGCCGGCCTGGCCGCGCTCGGTGTGACCGCCTTCGCCTGGGCCGCCAATCCCGCCGACCGGCCGGCCACCGCGGACCTGCGAAACGTGCGGCTGGTCAACGCTTTCCTCCGGGACAGCGACCTGCGCGACGCGAAGCTGGACCACGCCGACCTCACCGGCGCCGACCTCACCGGAGCGGATCTCACCGGAGCGTCCATCGTGGGCACGATCTGGCGCGACACCACCTGCCCCGACGGCAGGAACAGCGACGACGTCGGCGGCACCTGCGCGGGCCACCTGTCATGACCGGCACGTCCGCGCTCAGCGGGGTGCCGGCACGCACGCCGGGCACCGGTTGGGTGGGCCTCCGGCGGGCAGCGTGCCGCCGGAGGCCCTGATCAGGAGAAGAAGCCGACGATGGAGTCCCAGATCGAGCGGACGGCGTTGCGGATCGAGGCCCACAGGTACTGTGCGGCGCCCCGCAGCCAGGACAGGAAGTTGTCGACGCTGGCGAGCACGGTCCGGCGCTGATTCGTCCCCATCGCGCGCAGCATCGCGATGATCTGCTGCTCCTCCGCGGCGGAAAGATTGGACATTGGCTGATTTCCTTTCGGCCGTGGCGGTTCAGTAGAAGAGGCTGCGCAGGGCCTGCCAGAACTCGCCGGCCACATTGCGGATTTTGCGGTACAGGTCAGCCGCCAGGCCGACCGCGTCGGCGAGCCAGCTCAGCAAAGCGGACGCCGTCCGCAGAATGACCTCGATCCTGTCGCGATCCTCCTTGCGGAGCATCTCGATGATCCGCTGCTCCTCCGCGCTGGTCAGCTGCACGGTGCTCATCCTCCCTGATTCTCGGCACGCCATTTGCGCACGAACTCCTGGACCTCGGGAGCCGCCAGTTCGAACGGGTCGGCGGTGTCCTTCGGCAGTTTCCAGGCGGCTTTCCCGGCCGCGCCGATGAGCGTGATCATCAGGTCGTCGAGCCGGTACCGCCGGTCCGCCGAGTAGAAGTTGATCGACTCCGCGGCGAGCCCCGGGACCTGGCCGGCGAGGCGCTTGGTGATGTCCCGGCACCGGCGCGCGATGGTGTCGGCCATCTCCGGCTCGGGGTGGTTGAGTTTGGTGTTCCACTGCCGCGGCTCCATCAGGTCGACCTTGTTTAGGCCGACCACGAGCTGCTTGACCTTGCCGGAGCCGTTGCCCTTGCGCATGGCCGGCAGGACCACGTCGGTGAAGATCCGCTGGTCCTCGCCGAGGAGCCGTTCGTCGGCCTGCATGACGTACAGGACGACGTCGACCTTGGGCAGTTCTTCGCGGTAGATCTCCTCGAAGACCTTGTCCTCGGCGATGCCCTCGCCGAGGCCGGGCATGTCGATGACGTGCATGACGCCGCCGCCACGCAGGCCGTACTCCTTGTGGTGCGCCTCCGAGGTGCCGCGCAACGCGTGGCTGACCTTCAGCTCGGCGGAGAACAGGTTGTTGATGGTCGTGGTCTTGCCGACACCGGCCTTGCCGATGACCGCCACCTTCGGCGGGTTGGTCGCCCGCTCGTGCGAGACGAGCGTCTCCAGCTGCTGAGCCGTCTCGTTGCCGAGGATCTCCCGCAGGCCGTCGCTGGCCTTGCCGGACTGGGTGAGCTCGAAGATGCCTCGGAGGAAGGACGTGCGCTTGTCCATTTTCAGCCCTTCGCCGGTGCCGCCGTCAGAGCGGCTCGGATGTGTTCGGTGATGACGTCGAGGCCCCATCCGGTGGGGGTGGCGCACCAGACGATCGACTCGATGCCGAGCGCGGTGCTGTACGGTGCGAACTTCGCGAACACGTTGCCGGCCTGCTCCCGCAGGGACACGAGCTGGCCGGGCGAGGGCCGCCCGGCGGCCTCGTCCCAGTCGTTCGGCCCGATCGTGTCGGCCTTGGTGAGCACCACCGTCATGCCGGTCGCCCCGATCGCGTCGGCGAGATCGACGAGCGCTTCCTGGTCCGGGCGGAACACCCGCGGGTGGCAGGACGTCACCCAGACGATGTGATCCACCGTCGGCAGCAGGGACTGGTACAGCGCCCGGTACTGCTGCTCGGTCTCGACGCTCTCCGCGAAACCGGGGGTGTCGACGACCTCCACCGGCTCCGGCATGCCCGGGATCCGCACGATCTCGCGTTGCAGGTCCAGCGTCGTCGCCGCGTATCCGCCGGTCTTGAAGTCGAGCCCGAACAATGCGTTGACCAGCGAGGTCTTACCCGACCCGCATTTACCGAGGAACGCCACGCGCATCGTTGCCCTTTCTGATGGATCCGGCCGCGCACTGATGACCGTCGGCCCTCATTTCCTCGTCACTCAAAGGTCGCAACCCTTTCTGAAGGACGCGCCATGCGGCACACACTCTTCTTGACGGACAGCGCCGCGAAAGAACAGGTAACGCCACACCCATCCGCGAATGAACGTCCGGCAGCCTTCGACAGGCCGGAAATGGCCTTTTCGACAACGGCGCACAGAACCGTCCGAATCGGGCCGGCAAAAGCGCAGCCTACGGTTACCGTGCCGCCCGACGCCGAAAGCCACGACGTTTCGTCATCGGCTCCGTGTCAGCTGCCGGGGGTCCGGTCGATCACCTTTGCCCGCGCCTCTGGGCGCTTCAGGCGGCGTGATGCGCGCTGAGCAGGCGGCCGGCGAGGTCGGCGCCGCGGGCCGCGAACGGGACCCACGCGTCCGGGGTGCGGTCCAGGTAGCGCTGCGCGTTGGCGCGCCGGCACGCCCGTTGCGTCCAGTAGGCGAGGCGGCCGGCGCGGACCTCGAACCGGACGAGGAGGTCGTCGGTCCAGCCGTAGATCTCGCAGTCGCCACCGGTCAGGACGGTGACCTTCTGCTCGGCCACGAGCCAGTCGATCGCCTCGAGCTCCTCGTGTACCTTCGCCGCCAGCTCGAACGCGAGCCCGGCCGAGGCCTTGTCCCGCTGCTGGATCAGCTGCTCCCGGACGGTGTCGATCGCGGCGGGCTCGCGGCGCAGCACGGCGATCGTCGCGGCGAGGAACGTGTCGCGGTGGGTCGCGTCGACGCCCCGGACCCGGGCCATGTCCCGCTCCGACCCGGTGAGCCGCGCGCCGGTGTAGCCGAGCGGCAGCACCCGCCCGAGCCCGGAGATCGCGAGCCGCGCCTGCGTGCCGCCGAGATACGGGCCGAACACCTCACCGGCGTCGTCCGGACCGAACGGGCCGTAGTCGACGACGAGCCGCGGGCCCTTCTTGTCGACCCGCAGGTAGATCGGCACCTCCAGGCCGCCGCGGATCCGATTCCAGCGCGGCTTCGAGCGCTCCAGCAGGTTGCGCTCCAGCCAGGCGGCCTCGTGCACCGAGTCGCACGCGACGGCCTCGACCTGCTCGATCTGCGCGACCATCCTGGTCAGGTGCCGGCGGCCCTTGAGGTTCGTCCAGTACGAGCCGACCCTGCTCCGCAGATCCGTGGCGCGCCCGATGTAGAGCACCTTGCCGCGCTCGTCGCGGAACCGGTACACCCCCGGTGTGCCCGGCAGGGCCGCCGCCGCAGTCCGAGCCGCCGTCTTCACGTCGCGGAAGCCTACCCGTCGCGCACCTCCGGTGCCGGCTCGGCGCAGGCGTGGGCCGCTGCGGGTGGGAAGTCGACGGTGATGCGGAGGCCGCCGCCGGACGGGCCCGGGTGGGCGGTGAGGGTGGCGCGGTGGGCGTGGGCGACGGCTGCGACGGCTGCGACAGGTGGCCGCCGGCAGCAGCGCCGCGGTGAGCAGCGCCATGACGAGTGCCCCGGCCAGTGGGACGCCGGCCGGGGCGAGTGCGCGGAGCGGTATCCACCGGTTGCGCAGCAACGGCATCCGACGGTCATACCGCGCCGGGGTCGACCGCACCCCGCGCGGGGGGCACGGCCTCAGTCGGTGGGGACCGGGGCCGGCAGTTGCCGCCCGAGCCGCGCGAGCGGGGACAGGAGCATCACCACCGGTGACAGCAGCATGCCGGCGCCGGCCACGAGGATCGCGGTCCGCGGCCCCAGCTCCCCCGCGAGGAGACCGCCGAGCAGCGACCCGGCCGGCGTCAGGCCCATGCCCGCGAAGGTGATCGTCGCGGAGACCCGGCCCTGCATCCGGTCCGGGGTCACGGCCTGCCGCACGGCCATGACCGTGACGTTGACCAGCTGGCCGAACGCGCCGGACACGACGTTGACCGCGACGAGCAGCGGCAGCGTCACCGTGGGCGGCCCGTGCAGCGCCGGCACGAGCAGCAGCACGCCGTCACCGATCGCCGCCGCGCACACCAGGACGACGCCGTAGCCGAACCTGCCCGGTAGCCGCGCCGCGAGCAGCGAGCCGGCGAGCGCCCCCGGCCCGGCCGCCGCGAGTGCCACCCCGGCGGCGCCGCCGGACAGGTGCAGGTCCCGGGTGACGAAGAGCAGATAGGCGGTCATCACGGCGGCGAACGAGCACTGGAACGCGGCGGAGGCGAGGCACACGGCCCGCAGCGTCCGGTGACCGGCGACGAAGCGGACGCCCTCATGGATCCGCCGCCACACGCGGCCGGGCGGGTCGGCGTGCGGCGGCTCCCGGTGGCCGATCCGGGCGATCGCCACGAACGACACCGCGAACAGCAGCGCGTTGGACACGGCCGCGACGGGCGCCGACAGCAGCGACACCAGTGCCCCGCCGAGGGCCGGACCGCCGATCTGGGCCGCGGACCGGGTGCCCTCGATCGCGCTGTTGCCGCGCAGCAGCTGGTCGCGGCGCAGCATCCGCACGAGCAACGCCTGGTAGGCCACGTCGAAGAACACCGACAGGGTGCCGACCAGGAACGCGACCACCAGCAACGCCGGGAGGACCGGCCCGCCGGCGAGGGTGGCGACGGCGGCGCCCGCCAGCGCCAGCGCCCGGCCGAGGTCCGCGAGCACCATGACGGTCCTTGCCCGCCACCGGTCCACCCACGCGCCGATGAACAGCGAGAGCAGCAGCAACGGCGCCTGGCCGACCGCGCGGAGCACGCCGAGCTGCCCCGCGTCGACGTGCAGCGTCAGCACCGCGATCAGCGGCAGGACCACCAGGCTCGCGTGCTCACCGAGCTGCGACGCGGTCTGCCCGGCCCAGAGACTCCGGAAATCCTTGTCGCGCAACAGGTCCGGCGCATCGGCTCGTTCGATTTCGGGCACAGCAACCCCTTGGACGGCAGCAGGAGATCCGCTCCGCGGCGGGGCGCGTGAACGGTGGGAGATGCTCGCTGTGCCGCACTACCGGAGGCGGCACGCGTCGACGGGCGGGCCGGTCACGGCCCTGAATGTCAACGCGTGCTCGGACGACCGGGCATTTCAGCTCCTCGCGGGGGTCACTCGGCGACCCGCACCGTAACACCCGCCGCTTGCGCGCGTTGCGGCGTTTCGCCCGGGACGGGGACCTGGCCGCGTGGCGGAGATTCACACTTGCGCCAATCGGTTTGTTTTGGAAACCTATTGGCATGACAACTGATTCGGTGCCCGGCGGGGACGACCCCCGGCGGTTGCTGTCGGAGGTGGAGACCCTCGCCCGCAGGGTCCGCCTCGACCAGCGGGTCACCCCGGTCGCACTGCTGGTGCTGGCCGTGGTGACGCTCCTGGCGATCCCCGGGGACTGGTGGTCGCTCTACCTGGACTGCGGGTCGGAGAGCAAGTGGATCCCCGGCCCCGTGCCCAACAGCCTCTCGTGCGAGGTCACCGGACGCGGCCTCGTCTACTACTGGCCGGTGGCGCTGCTGCTGGCGTACACGGTCATCGCCCTCTACGCCGTCCGCACCGCCCGTGCGCGCGGCGTGGGCACCCGGGTGATGCCGTACGTGATCACCGGCGCCGCGACGACCGTCCTGATCACCGTCGTGTGGCTGGTGGTGCGCCACTACCTGCAGACCCACCCGGTGCCGACCGAGCCGTTCCCCGAGTGGGTCATGTTCCTGGACCGCCTCGTCGGACCGGCCGGCGCGATCGGGGTCGGCCTGCTGGTCCTGGCCCGCCTGGAACGCAACCTCGCGCTGCTGGTGTTCACGGTCGGCTACCTGGTCATCGTCCTGGTGCCGGTGACCGTCGGCTGGACCCCCGCCTGGGGCCCGCACTCGATCTACGGCCAATGGCTGCCGCGGAGCATCATCAACGGCACCGTCCTGCTGCTCGGCGCCCTCGGCTTCTGGCTCGCCCGCCGGCGGCAACGATGAGCGCCGACGGCAGGACCCCGGACGAAACCCCGGACGAGTCTCCCGAAGCCCACCCCGTCACCGGCCTGGACGACGTGGTGCACCAGCGGGTCCGGCTCGGCATCCTCACCATCACGCACGAGGCGCGCAGGGTCGAGTTCGGCTACCTGCGCACCCAGCTGGCGCTGACCGCCGGCAACCTCTCCCAGCACCTCGGCGTCCTGGAGACCGCAGGGCTCGTCGAGGTCGAGAAGGGGTACGCCGGCAAGCGCGGCCGCACGTGGATCACGCTCACCCCCGCCGGCCACACGGCGCTCGCCGAGGAGATCGGCCGGCTGAAGCTGCTCATCGCACGGGTCGAGACCACCAAGCCCACGGAGGACCGATGACCGCGTCACTGACCCGCCGCCACCTGCTGGCCGCCGCGCTGGCCGCCGGCGTCGCCGCGCCGTTCGCCGTCCCCGGCTCGGCCCGGGCGGCGGGCCCGGCCCAGCTCACCCTTCCCGCGCCCACCGGGCCGTACCCGGTCGGTGTCGTGCCGCTGCACGTCGTCGGCAGCCCCCGGCCCCGCCCGGGCGGCGGACCACCCCGCCGCCGGGAGCTCATGATCAGCGTCTGGTATCCGGCACAGGCCGGCGGGCGCCACCCGCGGGCCGAATGGCTGGCGCCCGCCGCGCTGCGCGCGATCCTGGAGGCCAACGACTTCCCGGCCGACGCCGCGCGGACCGCCCTCACCGCCGCACGCGTGGGCGCTCCGGTGCGGCGCGGGCTCGGGAAGCTGCCCGTCATCGTGTACTCCCACGGCGCCCACGACCACCGCGGCGACCACACGATCATCGTGCAGGAGCTCGCCGCCCACGGGTACGTCGTGGTCACGGTCGGGCACACCGGGGACACGTTCGCCGTGTTCCCCGACGGGCGGCTCGTCGTGCCGGAGTTCGAGCCGGGCCTGGGCGCGGCGGACTTCGCCTACGACATCCCGTTCGTGCTCGACCGCGTCGAGGACCTCGCCGCCGGCCGCAACCCCGACGTCGACCACCGGCCGCTGCCGTCCGGCCTGTGCGGCGGCCTCGACCTGCGGCGGATCGGCATGTTCGGGTCGTCGAAGGGCGGCACCGCCACCGTCATCACGATGAGCGAGGACCGGCGGGTCAAGGCCGGGCTGAGCCTGGACGCGCCGATGGAGCCCACCCAGGGCATCGTCCTGGACCGGCCCTTCCTGCTGATGACCGCCGAGTACACCCGGGAGGCGGCACCGGTCGCCGAGCTCTGGTCGCACCTGACCGGCTGGCGCCGCAACCTGCACGTCGACGGCGCCGCCCACAACACCTACGGCGACTACCGCGTCCTCATCCCGCAGCTGGCCGCGGCCATCGGCATGAGCGACGAGGAGCTCGCGGGCTGGGTCGGCACCTTCCCGATCCCCCGGGCGGTGCGCATCCAGCAGGCGTACCCGCTCGCGTTCTTCGACCTGCACCTGCGCCACCGCGGGCACCTGCTCGACGGCCCGAGCCCGGCGTTCCCCGAGGTGCGCTTCATCCCCTGATCCCGCAGCGCGGTGACCGCCACGGGGGGCGGTCGGCGCCGCCGGGTCAGGGCCGTCGGGCAAGCGGCGACCCTGACCCGGCGGACGTTCAGCTGGCGGCGCGGTACAGCTCGTCGGGGTGGACGCGCAGCTCGACGACGTCCGGTGACACGGCCGCGATCTGGTTCCCGGCGGCGTAGACGTCGTTGGACAGGAATCCGGTGCCGTCGATGCGGATGTATCCGGTGCCCATCAGGTGCTCGGCGATGCCGACGATCGTGTCCGGACGCACGTCGGTCCCCGCCACCTGCACCGCCGACACCGTGCCGACCTGAACTCCCGCCGGGTCGACGACCCGCGTCCCGACTGCCGCGGTCCCTGGCTCAGTGCTCGTCCCTGGCTGCATGGCCAAAGCATTTCCCCACTGGGCCGACCCGAAACGTCGGGCCGCCGCGGTCACGTGCCGCACGTCCCGCCGTGCGGGGTCGTCGACATGGCCGGCCCGTGGCCCGCGATGACGACGACCCCGCACGGGATCAGGAGGCGGGCTCGAGGACCACGACCGGGATCTGCCGGGTGGTCTTCTGCTCGTAGTCGGCGAAGCCCGGGTACGCCGCCTTCTGCGCGGTCCAGATCTGCTCCCGCTCATCCCCCTCGGTCACCCGCGCGACGAGCTCGACCGTGCCGGTGCCGATCTCGGCGCTGACCCGCGGCGCGGCCACCAGGTTGTGGAACCAGTCCGGGTTCGTGGGCGCACCGCCCTTTGACGCGAACACCGCGTAGCCGCCGTCGACCTGCTGGTACATCATCGGGTGCACCCGCTCCTGGCCGCTGCGCGCGCCCGTCGTGTGCAGCAACAGCAGCGGCGCCCCCTCGAACTGCCCACCGACCTTGCCCTCGTTGGCCCGAAACTCCTCGATGATCTTCGTGTTCCAGTCGCTCATGGATCCAAGTCTTCCACCAACGGATGCCGGGCGCTCCGCGCATGCCTCCGTCGGCTGCGGCGGGCCGCGCAGGACTGCGACGGATCGGGGTCCGGCCGGGCGTTGAACGCCGGCTGAACATCGTCCTCAGCGAGACCCGCGATGGAACATGCAGGTTGCGGCGTGCAGTGAGCGCCGCTCCCCCGCGCCCGCACGGGCGACGGGGCCGGGTCCTGGACTTCGAGTCCTAGGCACGCGGTCGAGGCCTCCCTTATGGCGAGAATTTCAATGATTGTCGATCAATCGATCCGTACGTACATTCTGTGCATACGTTCTGTACAGAACGTACTCGGGAGGCGTCACATGAAGATCGACGTTCACACGGATCTCGTTGACGAGCAGCTCGAACAGGCCTGGCGGCTGTACGAGGACGCATTCCGCCACCTGAACGCGCTGACGGTCCAGCGCCATCTCATGTACCGCGCCGAATTCGACGACGTCATGGCCGACGGGCGCATCGAGAAGTGGCTCGCGTACTCCGACGACGGGGTCCTGCTCGGCCTCGCCACGTACACCAACCAGCTCAGCGCCTGGCCGCTGATCTCGCCCGAATACTTCGCCCGCCGCTGGCCGGTCCACTATGCCACCGGCCGGATCTGGTACTGCGGCTTCGTCGCCGTCCCCACCCATGAGCACGGCATGTTCGTGCAGCTCATCGAGGCGATGTACCACCACGCCGAGGAGCACGGCGGGGTCATCTCGCTGGACATCTGCCGGCACAACATCGACGCCTACCGTCTCGACCGGGCGATCGGCATCTGGCTGCGCCGGGTCTCCGGCGGCCGGGTCCGCGCCGAGGCCGCCGACAGTCAGACCTTCATGATCTACGAGACCGCACCCGCGGTGCAGCCCGTCGTGCCGGCCGACATGCCGAACGCCGCCTGAACCCCGGGAGCCAGGAGCGCCGTCCGGCCCCGGTGACCGGACGGCGCCCCGGGCATCAGGCCTTGAGGATGTCGCCCGGCACCTGCAGCCAGACGTGCATCATCTCGGTCCCGTACGCGCGGCACGGCGTGCTGCATTCTTATAAATCTGAGTTGATGCCCGGCGCACTGCGTGCCGTGCGCCGATGAACGGGGTCGCCGGAAGATCGCCTCATCCCTATACTTCGCCGCGTGACTGGACTGAGCCGCCGGATGATCTTCAAGGGTGCCGCCACCACCGCCGTGGCCGGCGCCGCCTCGCCCGCCCTGCTGAGCGGCTCGCCCGCCGCGGCGCAGATGCCGGGCACCGGCGGTCTCATCACCTACGCCATGGACGCCACCAGCCGGACCTACCTGGCCAAGGCGGACGGCACGCCGATCCGCGAGATGAGCTACTCGACGAAGGTCAGCTGGTCGCCGGACGGCAGCCGGTACGTCCACGGGCAGATCGTGGGCTCGGAGCGGACCGACGGCAGCGACCCGGTGCTGAACCTGCACGGCAGCTACCCGTCGCCGGTCTACGACCCCACCGGCCGGTTCGTGTACTGGATCGGCGTCTACAGCACGTCCATCATGTACATCGGCGCCGACGGATCGTGGGCAGGCCACTCCGCCAAGTTCTACGAGGAGCCGAGCCAGCAGCAGGCGATCCAGTACATCGCCGTCGCGCCCGGCGGGACCGTCTTCTTCACCCGCGGGCACCCCGGGAACAACTCGGTCCTGTACCGGGTGACCTCGGCGAGCACGTCCGTGCAGGTCCTCGCGGACGCGTACGAGCCGGACATCTCCCCGGACGGCTCCACCATCGCGTTCCAACGGGAGGCCTACGTCTCGGTCGACGGCGGCTACTGGCCGGGTGCGCAGCTCTGGCTCGCGAACATCGACGGCAGCAACCCGCGGCAGATCACGTTCCCCGAGACGCACGGCCTGCTCAACCGCTCGGCGTCCTGGTCGCCCGACGGCACCACCCTGCTGTTCAACGCCGGGCACCCCACGACGTGGCGCACCGGCGCGCTCAAGCGGCTCACCGTGGCGTCCGGTGCCATCACCCAGGTGGTCGGCGACGGCCTGCTGCCGAGCCAGCAGCCGGTGAAGCAGACCAAGGACACCGTGCGGCGGGTGTGGGGCGACGACCAGATCCTGACCGCGGTCGCCGCGTCCCGCTACGCCTTCGCCGACCACGGCAGCGCCGGCGATCCGCGGCCGAAGGCGGCGGCCGTCGTCCTGTCCCGCGCCGACCTGTACTACGACGCCCTCGGCGGGTCGGCGCTCGCCGTCGCGCGGCAGGCGCCGCTGCTCATCACCGGCAACCGGACGCTCGACCCGAAGGTCCTGGCCGAGATCGGCCGGGTCCTGGCTCCCGGCGGGACGGTGTACGTCCTCGGCGGCGAACTGGCGCTGCCCCGCGGGATCGAGACGAGCCTGACCGCGGCGGGGTACAAGACCAAGCGCATCGGCGGGGCCGACCAGTTCGACACGGCGGTGCGCATCGCGCGGGAGATGTCGGCGCGCCCGACGACGGTCGTGCTCGCCACCGCGCACATGTACTACGACGCGCTCGCCGCCGGTGCCACCCTCGGCGTCCTGCCCGACCAGGTGCTGGTCCTCTGCGACGGGCACCGGATGCCGGCGAGCACCGCCGCCTACCTCAACGGCATCGACCCCGACACCCAGGACGTCGTCTGCGTCGGCGGATGGGCGCTCCCGGCGCTGCAGAACGCGTACGCGGCAGGGATGCTGCCCTCATGGGACACCCGGGACGGTTACGTCTACGAGGCGTCCGGCGAACGGGCCGAGGACACCGCGATCGCGGTCGCGAAATTCTTCTGGACGTCGCCGAACCGGTTCGCGGTGGCGACCACCTCGACATGGTTCGACGCGCTGACCGGCGGGGCGGCGATCGGCACCGCGCGAGGGCCACTGCTCATCACCGCCCCGAACGCGCTCGACCCCGCGGTCCGGTCGTACCTGTCGGCCTGCTCACCGACGGCGGCCGAGGTGGTCATGCTCGGCGGGCGGCTGGCCCTGCCGGAGGCGATGGTGGCCAAGCTCGGCGCGGCGATCGCGGAGCCGGGCGGGTGGCAGTCGGCCGAGACCACACCGTCCAGCCCGGCACCGGCCGGTCAGGCGCAGAGCCTCAGGGCGGCCGGCGGGCGGGAATCGTCGCTCGCGGCCGCGAAGCCCCCGGTGCCCCGCCCGCGCCCGGACCGGGTGCAGGTCCGCTGACGGCGGCACGACCGCCGCGCCGCCACGGGACCGCAGCCGGCGGGCGCCTCACATCCGGGCCCTGAGCACGTCGAACTCGCACCCCGGGGCGGACGGGTCGAAGCCGTTCTCGATCAGCCACCGCGACGCCAGCAGGCTGCGCAGCGACCACCACGCGCGGATCACGTCGAGGTCGACGTCCCTGCCATAGCCGGCGAGGAGGTCGCCGAGGCGGTCCTCGTGGCCGAGCGTCAGGGTGGCGAGGTCGAACATGGCGTCGCCCCGGCACGCCTCGGACCAGTCGATCACGCCGGTGAGCTCGTCACCGGCGACGAACACGTGGGTGATCTGCAGGTCCCCGTGCGTGAACACCGGTGTCCACGGCCGGAGCGCGGCCTCGGCGATCTCGCGGTTGCGCGTGACCAGGGCGGCGGGAAGGACGCCGCCGGCGACGAGCCACTCGCATTCCCTGTCGAGGTCCGCCGCGATCGCGTCGACGCTCCGGCCGGGCCATGGTGGCAGCGGCGCGTCGTGCAGCGTCCGCACGGCGGCGCCCGCCGCGGCCCACGCCGCCGGCGACGCGGCCGACGGCTCGCCGAGGCGGCCGAGTGCCGTCCCCGGCAGGGCGGCGAGCGCGAGCACCGGCGGCTTGCACCACAGGATCTCCGGGGTCGGGATCGGCGCCATGGCCATCGCCTCGACCTCGACGCCGGTGCGCGCCCGATCGGCGTCGACCTTCAGGAACACGTCACCGACGCGCAGCGTCGTGCGCTCCCGGTGGGTGACGACGACCTTGACCTCATCCACGCCGACCAGTATCCCGGGGATCGGCGGCCGGCCGCTGCCCCGATCGGCCCCGGATTCGCGGCACCTTAACGTGCGGTAATCACCCGGCACAACCCACGTCCGGGCCGAATCGAGCGACAATTACGTGATAGACAGAGGGCTATCACGCGGGCGACCGTTACATCAACGTTTCCCGATTCCGTGAAGGCGCCCTCACTGTGGAGATACGTCATCGTTCAGTGGCGGGTGCACCGGGACGAGGACAGATCGCCTTCCGGGTCCTCGGCCCGCTGGAGGTCACCGGGCACGAAGGACCGGTGCGGGTGCCACCTGGCAGACAGGAAGTCGTCCTCGCCGCATTGCTGATGGACATCAACCGGGTGGTCGGCAGCAATCATCTCGTCGACCTGATCTGGAACGAGGACCCGCCCGACACCGCACGGACCCAGGTCCAGATCTGCGTGTCGCGACTGCGCCGCAATCTCGCCGACGCCGGAATCGCGGCATCGATCGCCACCAAACCCCCCGGTTATCTGATGCAGGCCACCGACGAATCGATCGACCTGCACGTCTTCAACCGTCTCGTCACGGAGGCACGCGGGCTCGCCGACGGCGGCGCGAAGGCGGAGGCGGCGGAGCTGCTCCGCTCGGCGGTCGCGCTGTGGCGCGGCCCGTTCCTGACCGGCATCTCCAGCGACGCCCTGCGGGCCAAGGCGCTGCGCATCGACGAGGACCGGCTCAACGCGGCGGAGACCTACCTCGACCTGGAGCTCGAACTCGGCCGGCACCACCAGCTGGTGGGCGAGATCGGCCGGCTCGTCCACGAGCACCCGCTGCGGGAGCGGCTGCGCGGCCAGCTCATGCTGGCGCTGCACCGCTCCGGGCGGCAGGCCGAGGCGCTCGAGGTGTACCGCACCGGCCGCGACCTGCTCATCGAGGAGCTCGGCCTGATGCCGGGCGACGACCTGCGCAACCTGGAGGCGGCCATCCTCGCCGGGGACGGCACGCTGCACGAGGTCGCCGACCGGGGCACCGGCCCCGAACGGGCCGCACCCGTCGTCGTGAGCGCGCCGCCGGTGGAGCAGCCGCATCAACTGCCCGCCGACACCGCCGACTTCGTGGGCCGCGAGGACCTCATCAAGACGGCGGAGGACGTCCTCACGAGCACCGACGCGCAGCGGGCCATGGGCGTCGTCGTGATCGTCGGGATGCCCGGCGTCGGGAAGTCGACACTGGCCAAGCACATCGCGCATCGCCTCGACCGGGACCATTTCCCGACAGGTCAGCTGTACTGCGACCTCGGCGGCACCCGTGCCGTGCCGGCCGAACCCGTCGAGGTGCTCGGCCGGTTCCTGCGCGCCCTGGGCATCCCCGGGCCGATGATCCCCGACGACCTCGACGAACGCGCCGAGATGTACCGCAACCTCCTCGCCCGCCGGCGGGTCCTGGTGGTGCTCGACGACGCCGCGTCGGAGAACCAGGTCCTGCCGCTGCTGCCCGGCAGCGAGACCTGCGCGGTCCTGGTCACCAGCCGCGCCCGGCTGACCGCGCTGCCCGGCGCGCACCAGCTGGAGCTGGACATCCTCGACACCGCGCAGGCACTGGAACTGCTCGGCCGGGTGATCGGCGCGGGCCGGGTCGCGAAGGAGGCCCAGGCCGCGATCGCCCTGGTGCGCACGGTCGGCGGGCTGCCCCTGGCGCTGCGGATCATCGCGGCCCGGCTCGCCGCCCGGCCGCACTGGTCGCTCGCCTCGATGGTGGACCGGCTCGCCAACGAGCGGCACCGCCTCGACGAGCTCGCCCACGGCGAGATGACGATCCGGGCCAGCCTGTCGCTGACCCACGACGGGCTCGACCGCTCCGCGCGGCAGCTCCTGCGGCTGCTCAGCCTCGCCGAGGGGCCGACGATGCCGGGCTGGCTGGCCGGCGCCGCGCTCGACGACCGCCGCCCGTTTCCGTCCGACCTGCTCGAGCCGCTCGTCGACGTGCAGATGCTGGAGGTCGTCGCCGTCGAGCCGACCGGCGAGTTCCGCTACCGGTTCCACGAGATCATCCGGGTGTTCGCCCGCGACCAGCTCGTGGCCGACGGCGACGAGGCGGGGCGGGTGGCCGCGCGGGCCCGGATGATCGGCGGCTGGCTCGCGATCGCCGAGCAGGCGCACCGCAAGGTCTACGGCGGCGACTACACGGTGCTGCACGGGTCCGCGCCGCGCTGGCAGCCGCCGCCGGCGTACGTGGAGCAGGTCCTCGCCGACCCGCTGGAGTGGATGGACAGCGAGCACGTCAACCTCTGCGTCGCAGTGGAGCAGGCCGCCGAGGCGCAGCTGCACGAGCTGTGCTGGGACCTGGCCGCGACCCTGGTGACCCTGTTCGAGGCGCGCGGCTATCACGAGCAGTGGGAGAAGAGCCACCGGCAGGCGCTCGCGGCGACCGACCGGGCCGGCAACGTGCGGGGCACCGCCGTGCTGCTCGGCTCGATCGGCACCCTGCACATCAGCCGCGGGCAGCCGGACCAGGCCCGCGCCGCGCTGGAACGCGCATCGGGACTGTTCCGGCAGCTCGACGACCGGCACGGCCTGGCCATGTGCCACCGGGACCTGGGACTGCTGGACCGGCAGCGCGGCGCCGACGACGACGCGCTGGACGGCTACCAGCACGCGTTGCGGGACTTCGACCACGTCGGCGACGTCGTGGGCCGGGCGTCCGTGCTCACCCAGCGGGCGCACATCTGGATGCGCCGCGGTGACAGCAGGACCGCCCACGCGGAGCTGGAGGAGGCGCTGGAGATCTACCGCTCGGCGGGCTACGTCGGCGGTCAGGCGCAGGCGCTGCGGCGCATCGCCCAGGTGCTGTCCCAGCGCGGCGAGAGCGCGCAGGCGGAGCGGATCCTCGCCGAGGTGCTGACCATGGTCCAGCGCAGCGGCGACGTCATCGGAGAAGGGCACCTGCTGCGCAATCTCGGTGAGGTCAACGCCGAGATGGGGCGCTTCACGCAGGCCCGGGAGATGTTCGTCCGGGGGCTCACCGTCCGGGAGCAGGTCATGGACCACGGCGGCGCGGCGCTGATCAGGTTCGACCTCGCCCGGCTGATGGACCGGATCGGTGAGCCGGTCGCGGCCGCCGAGCTGCTGGAACGCGCGATCGCGACGTTCCAGGACCGCAGTATGGAGCTGGAGCGCGGCCAGGCCGAGAGGCTGCTGGCCGCGGTCACCGCTCGGCGCTGACGCGCGGGGATCAGTCCCACGGGTTGTTGTTGGTGACCGGCACGCTCGGGCTCGGGCTGGGCAGCCCGACCGGCGCCGGCGGGTCGGCGAGCGCGGCTGAGCCGGCGCCGGCGTCCACGGCGGTGAGTCCGATGGCCACCGCGGCGACGGCGACGGCGAGTGCGATCCTGACGATTCCCAAAGCACGCATGGCGGGCATTCCCTCGTTCGTTCCGGCAGGTGGCGCAAACGTATGGAGGGCGGCAAACCCGGGACTATCGCCGCTGTTATCGCGCCGCTATCGGCTGCGCTATCACGGACGGTTGGCGCCGTGATGCCCGGCGGATACCACCGGACGGCAGAACTGAACGTGCGTATTCATGCCGCTGGCACCTGGGGGATCGCATGGGCAGGCCGGAACGACCGCTGGACAGTGTGCACGACCCGATCGGCGAGTTCGCCTACGACCTGCGCACGCTGCGCAGCCGGGCGGGCAATCCCAGCTATCGGCAGCTCGCCCGCTCGGCGCTGTTCGCGCCGTCGGTGCTGTCCAGCGCCGCGAGCGGGCACCGGTTACCGTCGCTGCCGGTGACGCTGGCGTTCGTCGCCGCGTGCGGGGGCGAACCCGGGGTCTGGGAGCGCCGGTGGCGCGACCTCGCGGCGGTCCAGGGTCCCAACCCTGCGCCGGAGCGGCCGGCGGTCGCCGCCGCGCCCGCGCCCCGCCCGCCGATGTCCACAATGGAGCGACCGGCGCAGCTGCCGATGGGTTCGAGCACGTTCGTCGGGCGCGACACCGCGCTCGCCGGCGCGACGGGCACGGCCGCGACCACGGTGGTGGTCAGCGGGCCGATCGGGATCGGGAAGACCGCGTTCGCTCTGCGCCTCGCCGACGAGCTGTCCGACGCGTTCCCCGACGGGCAGCTCTACGCGGACCTGGACGGCACCGACGCGGTCACCGTCGTGCACGGCTTCCTGCACGCACTGGGCGTCGCCGCCGCGCACGTCCCCGACGACCCGGCTTCCCGGCTCGGCCTGTTCCGGTCGCTGCTCGCGCAGCGCCGGCTGTTCGTGCTGCTGGACAACGCCACCGACGAGCGGCAGGTCCGGCCGCTGCTGGGCCGGTCCACGGCCAGCCTGATCGTGGTGACCGGCCGGGCCCGGCTGCTCGGGCTGGACGGCGTCCACCGCGTCGACCTGGCCCCGCTGACCCGGCAGGAGTCCGTCGGCCTGATCGGCCGGCTCGCCGGTGTCGAGCGGGTCCGGGCCGAGCCCGAGGCCGCCGGCGCGCTCGCGGACCTGTGCGGCAACCTGCCGCTCGCGGTCAGCGTCATCGGCCGCCGGATCGCCGCCCGTCCCGAGTGGACGGTGTCTGCCGTGGCGGGCCTGCTCGGCGACGCCGAGCGGGTCATGAACAGCCTCAGTGTCGGCGACGTCAAGGTCCGGGACATCTTCGCCGCGGCCTATCGCAGGCTCACCCCGGCCGCCCGCGGCGCACTGCATCACCTTGCCGCCGCCGGTACCGCGGGAGCCACCGCGATCGGTGTCGGCATCGCCATGGGCACCAGCGCGGACACCGCCGACGAACTGCTGGAGTCCCTTGTGGACAGTGGGTTGCTCACCCGCGCCGACGGCACCGGGCGGTACGACGTGTCGGCACTGACCCGCGCGTTCGCCGCCAGTACACCGCACGCCGCACCCGCACCGGTGGCCCTGGAACCCCGGGCCGAGGCCATCGCCGGCAAGCGGATGAACCTCGGCCACGCGGACCGCCCCCTGGTGCGGGCGTAGCGCCCCACGCGGCGCCCCCTACGCGGCGACCTCGCCCGCCACCGGGATCGCCATGAGCTCGGCGACCGACGCGGGGTCGGTCGTGCGGCCGAGCGCCCACATGCACTTGACGATCGCCGTCTCCGGGACCATGCCGGGCAGTAACGTGCCGCCGGCCTCCCGCAGCGCGACGAACGAGTCGTAGACGGTCAGCTCCTTCGCGGCCGGCGCGGCGGCGGTGAGGAACACGTTCACCCCGCTGTCGCGGCACTTGCGGATGAACTCCGGCAGCGCGAAGGCCGGGCCGGTCACCGCCGCGTACAGCTCGATCACCACCGCCCTGGAGCCGCTCGCCTCCACCGCCTGCCGCATCGCGTCGAAGTCGAGCCCCGGGTACAGGCGGAACGACAGCACACCGGGGTCCGGATCGCTGACCGCGGCGGTGCCGCACGGCGCGGGCCGCCAGGGGTCGATCCAGGTGAACTCGCCACCGGCGACCTTCGCGACCGGGCGCCGGTTCACCGACTGGAACGACTGCCCGCTCGTGCGGATCTTGCGCACCTGCGTGCCGAGGTGCACCAGGCTGGGCAGGTTCGCGCCGCCGGCGAACGCAACGTACGCGCCGCGCGGCAGCTCCAGCACCGCGAGCAGCGCGTCGTGGATGTTCTTGCGGGCGTCGGAGTCCTCGCGGTCCGGTGACAGGTTCGAGCCGGTGATGACGACCGTGACGTCGACGTCGACCAGCATGAACGACAGCGCCGCGGCGGTGAAGCACATCGTGTCGGTGCCGTGCAGGACGACCACCCGGCGCAGGCCCGCGGCCACGTGCGCGCGGACCGCGTCGGCGATGACCCGCCAGTCGGCGGGCCGCATGTCCTCCGACGACATTGCCAGCGGCGACAGCGTCGCGAACTGCATGGTCCTGCCGGCGGGCACCGCGGAGCGGACCAGGTCGAGGCCCGGCGAGCCGGTGGCCAGGCTGACCACCGTCTCGCCGGCACGCGTCGTGCGCCGCGACCCGACCGTGCCACCGGTCAGGATCAGCCCGATCCGGTCGGGGCGCGTCACGCGGGGACCTCCACGATGACGGAGAAGCCGCGCTCGGCGTGCTCGCCGTAGCGTTCCCACTCCTCGTTGAGCTGGATCCGGCCGTCGGGCAGCAGCTCCGGCGTGTTGACGCTGCGGCCGGAGATCACCGCGCCGTCGGCCATGACCATGGTGTAGGCGAACTCGACGGTGCCGTTCTCGCCGCACAGGCCGGTCAGCGAGCCGCGGCGCACCTCGCCGCCGCCGAACTCCGCCCAGATCAGGTCGTCGCGCTGGCGGTACACCGCCGACGACGCCGGCAGCGACGGGTCGGCGTGCACCGCGCGGAACGTCCGGCCGTCATAGTTGATCTTCATTGGGGCTCCTCCCGGTTCGGAAACCACAGGTCGTCCTCGGTCAGCTCATGGATGTCGTACTTGCCGAGCGCGCTGAGCAGCAGCCGCAGCTCCAGCTCCAGGCAACGCACGAGGCGCACCAGACCGTCAGCGGCGTCCTCGTCGACGGCGATCAGCGCGGCGCGGCCCAGGCCGACCGCGGTCGCGCCCATCGCCAGGCATTTCAGGGCCCGGCTGCCCTCCCAGACCCGCCCGGAGACGAGCAGCCCGGCGTCGTGCTTGCCGACCCGGCGCAGGCACTCGGCAAGCGGCAGCCCGACCTGCTCCAGGAAGACCGACGGTGCCCAGCCGGTGCCGCCCTCGGCGCCGTCGACGGTGACCGCGTCGGCGCCGGCGGCCCAGGCGACTTCGGCGGCGTGCCCGACGTCGCGGCCCGGGTGCAGCTTCACCCACACCCGCGCCCGCGGGTAGTTGTTGCGCATCAGGTGCACCTGCTGGCGCAGGATCTCCTCGGTGAACGTGCCGGGGCTGCTGCAGCGCAGCACCTTGCCGGTGTCGCGGCCGAAGGCCTCGTCCATCGCGTACTGCTCGGACACCGCGGCGGCCCGGTCGCGCGACATGACCGTCATCCCGCCGAGGCCGGGCTTGGCGCCCTGGCCGACCTTCAGCTCGAACGCGAGCCGGCCACTGTTCAGCAGCCGGGTCGCGAACGGGTCGCTGTAGACGAGGTTCCACACCTCGGCGTCGGCGTCCTCGGTGCTCTGCTGCACGACGACGCCGCCGGACCCGTCGGGCACCGCGTCGGCGTAGGCCCGGATCCGGCCCAGCAGGCCGTCCTCGGGGCGTGGCTCGTCGGCGGTGCGGCCGTAGCCGTGCATGGGCACGACGTTCTCGCCGATGACCATCGGGATGCCGAGCCGGCCGGCCTGCTCGCTCGCGTCGACGCCCAGGCCGCGCCCAGCGACCTGGGTGGAGCCGAACGCGCACAGGAAGACCGGCAGCGGCGAGGTGAACCCGCCGATCTCGGTGGCGAGGAGGGCATCGGCGGGCAGCGGCTCGCGGCCGAGGTCGAACATCCGCTCCAGCCGCCGCGGCATGAACACCGGCGGCACGATCCGCGCCCGGTCGAGCTCGTCGCCGCCCGCCGTGTCGCGAGGCGTGGCGCCGAACAGCGCGTGCCCGTAGTCGGCGAGGTCGGGAAAAGCCGCCGCCGTCGCCTCCCTTGCTCGGGCCCGGATGGCCTCTTCCGGCATCTGGGGAGCCCTGATCATGCCGCCACCTCCGCTGCGCTCCGGCGTCGGCCTGACCCAACACCGAGCCCCTGGTGAGCGGCCACTCCGCTCCGCTCCGGGCCGGTCATTCCGCCACCTCCGCTGCGCTCCGGCGTCGGCCTGACCCAACACTGAGCCCCTGGTGAGCGGCCTCTCCGCTGCGCTCCGGGCCGCTCACGGCGACACGATCCCCGGGAGCTTGGGGAAGGCGTTGCCCTGCCAGGCGGCGTCGAGGCCGGCCAGGTAGCGGGTGACGCGTTCGAGGCCGAGACCGAAGCCGGCGCTCGGGCGCAGACCCTCGCGGGCCAGGTCCAGGTACCACTTGTACTTGGCCGGGTTCTCGCCGGTCTCCCGCATGCGCTCGATGAGCCGCCGGTACTCGTAGGTGCGCTCGCCGCCGCTGCACAGCTCGCCGTAGCCGTCGGGGGCGATGAGGTCGAAGTTGCGCAGCACGCCCGGCTCGGTGCTGGACTCGCCGTCGGTGAAGCCGCGGGAGCCCTTCGGGTAGCCGACGATGAAGAACGGCCGGTCGGTCTGCTCGGAGATCAGCCGCTCGCCCTCCCAGTCGATCTCCGCGTCGGTGCTCTGCAGGTGCCGCAGGCGGCGCAGGTGCGCGACCGCGTCCGGGTGGCTGATCCGCTCGAAGTCGTCGCGCAGCAGCGCCTCGAACACGTCCGGGTCGCGGCCGAGCGCGGTCAGGTCGGCCTTGCTCTCCCGCAGCACGTGCCGGACGATGTGCCGCAGCAGGCCCTGCAGCAGGTCCAGGATGTCCTCCCGGCTCGCGTCGGCGACCTCAACGTCGATCTGGGTGAACTCGGCCAGGTGCCGCCCGGTGTCGGCGGTCTCCAGGGGTTCGAGGCGGACGTTCGGCGCGACGTAGAAGATCTTGTCGAAGGCGAGCAGCGACGCCTGCTTGTACAGGATGACGCTGGTCATCAGCTTGTACCGGTGGCCGTAGAAGTCCACGTCGATCTGCTTGGCGCCGCGCACGCCCGGGTCGGTCACCGGTCCGATGATCGGCGGCATCATCTCCTGGAAGCCCAGCGTGCTCAGGTGTTCGCGGCTGCCGGCGAGGATGGAGTTCTGGATGCGCAGCGCCGCCTGGGTCACCGGCGAGGTCAGGTGGGCGCGCGTGCCCGGCGGCCGCTGCCCGGCCGTGATCCTGCTGTCCAGCGGGGTGGTCGTCATGTGGCTCTCCCAAGTTCCCGTCGAGGTGATGTACCGGCGCGTCGTGTCGAACCGGTCGTCGAAGGTGCGTTGCACGTACTGCAGGGCGTCGAGCAGGCCGGAGGACGTCATCGGTTCGGTGGCGGGCACCGTGACGAGGTCGCCGAGCGGCATCGCGCCGATGCGTTGCCACTGCAGGCGGCCGTCGCGGTCGAGGTAGCCGCGGGCCCGGCCGGCGTTGTCGGGGTGCAGGCAGTAGGGCACGTCGAGGTGGCCGCGGGCGAACGCGACCGTCAGCGCCCGGCCGAGGTCGTCGTCGAGCGTGAGCACCGCCTCGATCAGGGCCTGCGCCTGCGCGTGGATGCCGGTGTCCTCGACCGGACCGCCGGGATCCGCGGACCGGGACGCGGCGGCGGCGTGCTCCAGGGCGGCGACGTTCTCGGCGATGGTCGGGATCCGGTGCGCCTCGGCCTCGGTCTTGACGATCAGGCGGCTGGCGCCGGTCCGCACGGCCAGCCGGGCGGACTCGGCGAGCAGTCCCAGCGCGCCGGCCGGGGTGCGCGGGTAGACCCCCATGTAGGTGTAGACGACGACGTGGGTGCGGGCGTCCGGCACGTACCGGCGGATCAGCCGCCGCAACGCCGCGACGGCCTCCTCGTCCTGCCCCGCGTGGGTCTGCTGCGCGTAGCTGAAGGAGATGCACCGCAGCCCGTGCTGCCGGAAGAACATGCCCTCCAGGACGCTCAGCGCGACCAGCAGCGCCGGCGGGCACAGCTGGCCCATCATGCAGCCGCCGAACGTCTCCAGGTGGGGTTCGCTGCCGTGCTCGCGGGCCGCGGCGAGCGTCTCGCAGGTCTGCCGCCAGTGCTCCACGGCGGTGACCAGCGGCAGCCGGCTGTAGGGCAGGCAGTAGGACACCGGGCCGCCCTCGGTGGCGTGCAGCCCCCGCGCGAGCAGGGTCCGCACGATCCGGCGGGGATCGGCCGAGCCGTGCCGCACCTGCACCGGGAACGCCGGGGCCAGCGCGTCGGCGAGCATCCGTGCGGTGCCGGCCGCGTCGGCGTCGACCAGCGGGTAGCCGTTGAGGTCGGCGCCGGCGGCCAGGGCCCGGGCCACCGCGTCGTGGTCGCCGACCCTCGTGTAGCTGTCGAGGGTGATGGTGCCGACGGTGGCCGCCCGCGCCCCGCGGGTCGCGAGCAGCCCCTGCCGCATCCGGTCCGGGTCGGCGAAGCCCATCCTGGGCTGGACGACCAGGTCCCCGCGGGCCCGGTGCGCCGCCACCACCTCGCCGAAGGACGGGACCCGCGGCAGCGACGCTGCTGCCGGCAGGATGCCCGTCCCGGTGAGTGCCGGCGCACCGGGCTCGGCCACGGCGGTCATCGTGCGCCGACCGCGGCGGTGGCCGGGCGGGCGGCGAGGGTCCGCACGAACGACCGAAAGGGGTTCAGCCCACCGGTGTCCTCGAAGACGGCGTCGAAGCCCGCCACGAGGAGCCGGTCGCCGTTGTGGCCGTCTCCGCCGCCGGCCACGTCGAGCTTCCCGCCGATCACCACCGGCGTCGCCGCCAGCGCGGGGCAGGCCCGCACGGCGGCGATCAGCCGGGTGCCGTCCTGGACGCCGTGACCGTTGAGACTGCCGATCACCACCAGGTCCGGCCGGTTGTCCACGCACTCGCGCACGATCACCTCGTCGGGCGTGCACCCGCCGAGGTTGGTCACCCGGCAGCCGAGCTCCTCCAGCAGCAGCTGCAGGTAGACCAGGTTCCAGGTGTGCGCGTCCGAGGACAGGCCGGTGACGACCACCTCGAGGCGCGGCCGCGTGGCGACCGCCCCGGCACGTTGGGTCGTCACGGCGCCACTGTCTCCAGGGCCGGCATGACCACGTCCGTTTCGATGACGTCGATCTCGATGAGCGCGGCCGCCTCGTCCGCGAGCCGGAGCGCGTCGGCCGGGGTGTCGCCGGTGACCATCACGTCCCCGACCCGGTCCCACGAGCTGCGCAGCCCGCCGAAGCGCTCCCCCGTTTTGACGGTGACGTCGCAGAGGAACACGCCCTCGGCCTGTTCGGCCCGGTCCACGCCGCGCACGTCGCTCACGACGCCCGCGCCGATCGACAGGAACCGCACCGCCGCCGCGCGCCGCGCCGTGCGGGGCAGCGGGCCGGGGACCGGCTGACCCTTCATCACCGCGTAGTAGGCGCGGACCAGGTCCACCGGGTAGGCGCGCTCGATCAGCTCGATGATGCCGTCGCCGGCGAACCGGCCGGCGCACTCCACGAGGTTGGGGACGCCGTCGCTGACGATCCACTCGCAGTGCACGATCCCGTCGCGGAAGCCGACCGCGTCGACGATCCGCCGGGTCTGCTCACCGAGCAGCGCGATGACGTCCGGGGTGGTGTCGGCCGGCACGAGCTGCGACTCCTCGGCCGGGATCGGGCCGGGCACCAGGCGGGCGCGGGTGACGTTGACGAACAGGTCCTGGCCGGCGCGGATCAGCATCTCGACGCTGTACTGCTCACCGATCACGCACTCCTCGGCGAGCATCCGCAGCTCCATCGGCCGGTCCGGCACGAAGATGCCCTCGTCCTGCACCACGCAGGCCTCCCACGCCGCCGGCACCTCGGCCTGGTCGTGGATCAGCCACGCGCCCACCGACGCCTGCCGGTTGGCCGGCTTGAGCACGATCGGGCCGCCGACCGACCGCATGAACGCGAGGACCTCGTGCGGGCCCTCGACCCGGACGCTGCGCGGGTTGGTGACCCCCGCCGCGCGGCTGACGTTGCGCAGCAACGCCTTGTCCCGCAGCAGCGTCGCGGCGGCGAAGCCGGCGCCCGGCAGGCCGTAGCGCTCCGCCAGCCGGGCCGCGAACGGTGTCGCGTACTCGGTCAGCGGGATGACCGCCTCCGGGTCCAGGTCGCGGTAGGTGTGATAGAACTCGTCGGCCTTGCCGGGCAGGTGGAACTCCCACTCGACGAGCTCCCGCACGGTCGGGCAGGCGGCGACCTTGGCCCGCACGTCGCGCTTGCGCACGACGTCGGGCTCCTCGACGAAGATGACCGACTGGTCGGGCTGGATGTTCGGCAGGGTGGGCAGCGCGGCGCCCACGAAGCCGACGAGAACGACCGGTCTCACAGCGTCACCTCCGCTTCGCTCCGGTGCCGCCGCGAGCCAAGACGCTGCGATACCGATTCGCAGCCCGAGCCGCTTCGCTGGCCGCTCATGACGCCTCCTCGACGTAGTACCAGTTCTCCGGGTTGATCAGGCCGTACGGGTTGACCGGCGTGAAGCCGCGCAGGTTCGAGGCGACCTCGAACAGCCGGCGCGGGAAGTTCGGCGTGAACAGGACCGGCGCCTGCTCGCTGATGTAGTCCTGGTAGTCGTAGAGCGCCTGCGGGTCGTCGGTGGTGACGGTCCGGGCGATGAGCTCGTCCGCGCGCTCGTCGCGGTAGTTGCTGAAGTTGCAGGCCGCGCCGCTCTGGAAGAGGTTCTCGCCGGTCGGGTGGTTGTAGACCCAGCCGCCGTTCCAGCAGGACAGCTCCCAGGTGCGCGGGTTCTCCGGGGTCGGCGCGCCCGGCCCGTCCTGCGCGACCAGCACCGACGCGTAGATCTCCGACAGCCGCAGCTCGATCCCGGCCTTGCCGGCGTCGGCGCGGAACTGCTCCATCAGGCGGGTCAGGGCGGGCCGGCCCTCGATGTACCGCAGCGACAGGCTCAGCTCGGTGCCGGCCGGGATGCCCTCGCCGGCCTCGCCGGGGCCGGTGCCCGGGCGCACGCACACGGCGGGCGAGACGCTGGTGTCCCAGCCGTTGGCCTCCAGCAGCTCGCGGGCCCGCTCCGGGTCGAACGGCCAGACGACGCCGCCGCGCCGCAGCCGCGGCGAGATGAGGTCGCTGTCGGGCAGGCTCGGCACCGGGCCGTCCTGGCGCCAGCCGTAGCCCTGGTAGATCTCCCGCGAGCCGTAGTCCTGGTCGAGGCAGCTCTGCAGCGCCTGCCGGATGTACGGCTGGTGGATCAGCTTGCCGGCGATGTTGGGGTTGTAGAAGTTCAGCGCCATGAAGTGCAGGCTGAACAGCACCTGCGGGACCAGGTCGTAGCGGTCGCCGAGCGGGTTGGGCCCGCCCACGGTCGGGTCGCCGCTGGGCTGCACGCCGAAGCTCATCGGCAGGAAGCCGATCTGGATCCCGTCGGCGCCCTCGGGGCCGCGCTGCAGCAGTTCGTACTCCTGCTCGTCGGTCTCGATCGGCATCTGGCGGAACTCCGCGAGGCGAGCCGGGTTGGGGCCGCTGTAGTGCTCGTTGGGCACGAACGTGACGGCGCCCTCGTCGGTGAAGGTCGTGAGCTTCCAGGGGCCGTTGACGACGCTCCAGATCGGGCTGTCCGGCCACAGGACGCGGTGGGCGTTGCTCTCGGCGGTCGGCGGGCCGTTCTCCGCCAGCAGGTAGTCGAAGACCGCCTCGACCTGCTCGATGTCGTGGCTGGCGTCGGCCGGGCCGTCGGCGGTGCGGTCCCACGCCTTCGGCATCGGCGTGATCATCGTCAGCTGGTTCATCAGGACCCAGTACTGCGAGTACACCTGGTCGAAGGTGAAGCTGACCCGGTCCTCGGCGACCTTCTGGTAGGACACCAGGTTGTCCGGGAAGAACCCCTCGACGTAGGCGCCGAACCTCGGGCCCTTACGGGCGAGCATGTTCATCCAGAAGATCACGTTGTCGGCGCACACCGTCTCGCCGTTGGACCACTTCCAGGGCTTGATCCGGATGGTGACGGTCAGGCCGTCTTCGTCCCAGACCGGCTCGTCGGCGACGCTCAGGTCGAAGTCGATCTCCAGTTTGCCGTCGCGGCCGAGCCAGTACAGCGGCCGGTACATGAGCATCTGGAACTCGTAGGTGCTGCGCATGCCGTACCGCTCGGGCGGCGTGAACGGGAAGATGACCGCCGGCGGGAACCCTGGAAGGCAGGCCCAGGTGGCGACGCCGCCCTCGACCGCGGATGTCAACTGCTGGTCCATCATGACCTCTCTCGTGGATGCGGTGATCCGGCTCGGTCCCGCGGCGCCCGGCCCTGCTCGGACCGGGCGCCGGCCTTCCTTCTAGGCGGGGACGGCCACCGGCTCGGCGGACCCGGTGGGTGCAGGGGCCTTCTCGGCCTCCGCCAGCGGCTTGCGCAGGCTCAGGTAGGTGCCGATGGCGATGGCGTCGACGAGGATCACCAGGCCCCAGAAGGCCCATGGCACCGAGATGGCGTCGGCCACCGCGGACAGCACCACCGTCGCGGCCACCCCGAGCGCCAGCCCGAACGCCTGGGCGCCGCCGAAGATCCGGCCGACCCGCTCCACGGGGCTGGCCTGCATCAGCAGCGTCCGGGCGGCGATGCGCCCGTTGGCGAAGCAGAACGCCGCGACCGGGATGACCGACATGAGCGCGATGTAGTGCAGCGGCTCGAAGATGACCATCGTCATGCAGCCGAGCTGGCCGAGCACCGCGAGGTGCAACCCCTTGATACGGGCACTGATCCAGGGGTAGCACGCGGCGCCGATGATGAACCCGACCCCGGCGAGCGCGTCGACCACACCGATCACCCACGGGCTCTGCTTCCAGTGCTGCAGGACGATGGTGGTCAGGATGACGTTGCTGACCATCAGGTTGGCGTTTCCGGCGGTGTACAGCAGCGCCAGCCGCTTGATCGGCTGCCGCCGCAAGGGCACCGCCGGTCCGGTGGTCGCCGCGCCGTCACCGGCGGTCACCGGGGACTCCTGCGGCACGGCCGGCTTGGCGCCGATGAACCAGGTGAGGATCGCCGACCCGACGAACGTGAAGGCGTTGAACACCAGCAGCGGCGTCGCGCCGAACCCGACGATCAGGAACCCGGCCGAGGACGACGCCAGCAACATGCCGACGTTCGTGCCCATCTCGTAGCGGCTGTTGAACCTGCCGAGCCGCTTGTCCACGACGCGTTCCTTGACCAGCGCGTTGCTGGCCGGCATGAACAGCGCCGCGGTGACGGCGAGCAGGAAGTTCGCCAGGTAGGAGCCGAGACTGACGGGACCGCCGAACCACATCCACAGCGGCAGCGCGAACGCGGTCACGGCGCTCACCACGTCGGCGAGGACGCACAGGATGCGGCGGTCCATCCGGTCCGCCAGCCGGCCGAACATGACCGACAGGACGACCTGCGGAATCGACACGGCGATGAACAGCCAGCCGACCGACAGGGTGGTGTTCTCGGCCCGGAACACCATGATGGAGGCAGCGGTGATCTGGAACGCGTTGCCGGCGGTCGTGATGAAGCCCGCGGCGACGAGTTGCCGTTCGGTCAGCCTCGACCGCCGGGCGGCGGCTGCTGCGATGGGCGGTGACGTGTCGATAGACATCTTCGGCCTCAGACGATGCTGGTAGCGACGGATGGGTCGGCGTGCCCCGCCGACGCGGTGCGCAGGCTCAGCCCGGGCACGGCGAAGGCGGTGGTGTGCGTGACGTCGAACGCGTCGGCGGACAGCCGCGGCTCGAACTCGCCGTTCTCGGCCACCTGGGCCGCGACGTCGACGAGGATCGGCGACACGCAGGTGATGAGCGCCCGCATCTGCAGGAACAGGTCCCCCGCCCGGAACCGCAGCGCCTCGGGCTCCGCGGTCAGGGCGAGCCGCGCGTCGGCGCGCAGCCGGGCGGTGTGCTGGACCACCAGGTCGGCGGCCCGGCTCAGGCTGAAGCTGTCCAGCTCGAAGCAGTGCCGGAACCGGGAGATCATCGCCGCGACGCGGGCGTGCGTCCCGGGCGAGACCGGCAGCGGCCCGCCGTCACCCGACAGCTTGGCGAGGGCGGTCCCGAGCTCGTTCCACGGCTCGACCAGGCGTTCGCCGGCGACCTTGTCCAGCACGGCCTGGCTGAAGTTCGTGCGGGCGTGCTCGGGCGCGGTGAGGTTCAGGTAGAACCGCGCCACGTCCCGCGGCACGTCCGCCACCAGGTCCCGGGCCCACACGAGGTGACCCTTGCTGGTGGAGAACTTCTCGCTCTCCAGCTCGTAGAACTCGTTGGTGAGGATGGTGCTCGGCAGCACGTAGCGGCCCTCGTGCGCCATCAGCTCCGCGACGTGGACGAGCGCCCAGATGAACAGGTTGTCGAACCCGACGAAGAAGACGAGCTCCGCGTCGTGCTCGGCGCGCCAGGCGTCGTCGGTGGTCGGCGGGGTGTGGCCCTGCTGCAGCCGGCCGTAGTGGTTGCAGTACATCGAGGCCGGCATGCCCTCGGTCCACGCGTTGATGGTCTGTCCCGGCGTCTCCGGGAACGGCGCGGGCATGCCCCACGCGACCGGGTAGGTGATCGGGTAGTCCGGCAGCGGCTTGCTCAGCAGCTCCCGCATCAGCTGCACGAGGTGCGGCCGCCAGGTGGTGGCCTTCTCGGCGTGGAACGCGATGAGCCGCTCGCGGTACTCCTCGAGGGGGAAGACCAGGATCTCCGCCTCGCGGTAGGTGACCTCGTCGCCCGGGTCCAGCAGGTTCCACGGGTCGAGCAGCCCGTCGAAGTCGATCCAGTGCCCGCACGCCTCGCAGATGCCGCCGCGGCTGTCCGCCAGGCAGGTCGGGCAGTCGCCGCCGACCAGGCCCTCCACGAGATAGGTGCCGGTGGCCTCGCTGTACGGCAGGCGCACTGTGCGCAGCTTGAACTTGCCCAGCTCGTGCAGCCGGTTGACGTAGTTGTACACGGTGGCGCGGTAGTCGTCGTCGGTCGGCGCGAAGCCGTCCACGGCGATCCCCATCGCCTCGAACGTGCCCTTGATCTGCGTCCAGGACTTCGTGATGAGCTCGGTCGGCGTGGTGCCGAGCCGGGCTGCGGTGGTGGTGACGTAGGTCTGGCTGTCGTCGCCGCCGGAGGCGAACACCACGTCGCGGCCGATGGCACGCTGGTACCGCGACCACACGTCGGCCGCCACGTACGGCCCGGCGACGTGCCCGACGTGCAGGTCGCCGTTCGTCGTGGGCGGGCCGCCGATCACCAGGACCGGACGGCCGCCCTCGGATCCCGCCATCGCCGCTCAGGCCTTCGCCGGCTGCGACGTGTGCCGCTCCATGAACTTCTCGGACATCTCGCTGTCCCACCAGACGCAGTACAGCTGGAAGTCCGAGTCGCTCTCGTTGATGACGCGGTGCGCGGTGTGCGGGGGGAAGTGCACGATGTCGCCGGCCTTGAACGGCTTGCGCTCGCCCTCGGAGTCCAGCACCGCCTCGCCGCTCAGCGCGATGAAGATCTCGTACTCGTGGTGCGCGTGGGTGCCGGTCGCGCCGCCCGGGGCGACGACGCACCAGGAGCCCTCGAACGGCGCGTTCAGCGCCGCCCACGGCACCAGCCGCTGCGCGTCCGCGCCGTTCTCGTGGTTCATCCGCTCCCGAACCAGCGGTCGAATCTCCATGACTGCTTCCTTTCTCAGGGACTGATCTGGGGTCAGCTCGCGGCCACGACGGGTGTCGTGCCAGGGGTCGCGACGACCGCCGCCAGCGTGTCGAGGTGGTGGTCGCCGGTGAGGACGTCCTGCAGGATGTCGTTGGCGCGGTTCGCCATCACCGACAGCAGCGAGTCGGCGATGCCGTGGGTCTTCTCGTTGACGCCGTGCAGGTAGCACGCCGCCGTGCTCGGCCGGTCGACGACGAGGCGGTAGTCGCGGGTGACGGCGACGTCGGACAGGCCGAGCCGCTCCGTCAGCCGCCGCACCGCCCACGGCATCTCCGGGGAGAAGCCGGTGCCGAGCAGCATCAGGTCGGTGCGCACCTCACGGGTGGCGCCGGTGCGCCAGTCGGTGAGCTCCAGGACGATCTCGTCGCCCTCGTCGCGCGCCGCCGTGATGTCGTGCATCGTGATCATCTGCAGCCTGGAACGGCCGGAGAGGCGGTCCAGGTACACCTGGCGGTAGAGGGACTCCATCATGCCGGGCGCCACGCCGGCGTAGTTGGTCGGCCGCATCTCGGCGAGCATCTGCTCCCGCGCCTCCGGCCGGGACGCGTGGAACTCGTCGACGAACGACGGGAAGAACAGCTCGTTGGTGAACTTGCTGGTCTCGTAGGAGTTCAGGCCGACCGAGCGCATCACCATGGTGGGACGGCACTCCGGCAGGTCGTGCTGCACCGAGTAGAACAGTTCGGCCGCGCTCTGCCCGCCGCCGACGACCACCACCCGGTAGGGCAGGTCCTTGCGCAGGACGCCGATCCGCTTCTGGTACTGGGTGCTGTGCACCACCCGGTCCCGGTCGAGGTCGCGCAGGACCTCGGGGATCCGGATGTCCCGGCCGGTGCCGAGGACCAGGTACCGGCTGCGGATCGTGGAGCCGTCGGCGATGGTGGTCGTCCAGCCGGTGAGCGTGCCACCGGTCCATTCCGGGCTGATGTCCACGCACTGCCGGCCGTACTGCAGGTCGACCAGCGCCAGTGACCGCGCCGTCCACTGCAGATAGTC
Organism: Dactylosporangium sp. NPDC005555; assembly: GCF_040605635.1. Taxonomy (NCBI): domain Bacteria; kingdom Bacillati; phylum Actinomycetota; class Actinomycetes; order Micromonosporales; family Micromonosporaceae; genus Dactylosporangium; species Dactylosporangium sp. NPDC005555. The sequence goes on along the minus strand of NZ_JBEXDG010000015.1, from coordinate 68,599 downwards.
CGCCACCTCGGCCCGGTAGGGCGTCAGGCTGCCCATGTTCACGAACAGGTCGAGCCGGCCGGTGGCGTGCAGATAGTTGAGGAACGAGAACCGGCTGCGTGGATTTCGCAACGTCACCAGGTCCTTGAGGAACGAGGTGTTGGAAAGCGCCTCCGGGAACAGCATGCCGGGCTGCCAGCTCACCCCCTGATTGCGTTCGATGATGAGTGAGTCGCGCGCCAGTTCGGGGGCGAGTTCTTCGAGTGCCACGGCGAGTGCGAGGTTCGATGGGCCCGCCCCGACCGCCAGTAGCTCGACTTCACGATCCGCCATAGAGTGCTCCAACCGTCGTCGGGACCTGAGTCAGCACCGCGCTTCGCTGCCGTTACTCAAACCCGTCGCGGCATTGACCGGAACCCCGCCGATCGCAGAACAATCAATTCGTCATCGACCAACAATCCCGGTCATCGCATTCATTGACGTCGTCGGGTGCGACGTTGTTGGCTGACACCAATCACCTTTCTCAGTCGGAGAGGATTGTTTGCCATGCTTGCCGATGCGGATGTCCGCACGCTGGACAGGACATTCACCGAATTCGTGCTCCCCGACAGCGTGCGGGACGCGATCGGCGAACTGCTGGAGTCGTCGCCCAACCCGGTCGACGACATCGATCGCTCGCTGACCTGGCTGCGGGTGGTGTTCTCGGCGCTGCCGCTTCCCCTGCTGCAGGGCATCCTGGACTTCGGGCGGCACGTCGACACCGCCGGCGTCGCGCTGGTGCGCAACCTGCCCGTCGACCCCGACCTGCCGCCGACGCCCGTGAACGGCGAGCCGAGCCCGCTGAAGCGGACGTTCGTCGCCGAGGGCGTGCTGCTCGGCCTCAGCCAGCTGCTCGGCGAGCCGGTCGGCGTCACGACCGAGAAGGCCGGCCGGCTGGTGCACGACGTCGTCCCGGTGTCCACCGGCGCGATGTCGCAGACGAACCAGAGCTCGGCGGCGTTTCTGAACTTCCACAGCGACATCGTGTTCGACGAGTCCGGCCGATTCGACCTGCCGAACCCCGACTTCCTGGTGCTCAACTGCCTCCGGCAGGACCGCAACGCCGAGGCCGTCACGTATTACGCCGACGCCCGGGACGTGATCCGGGACCTGCCCGCGGACGTGGTGCGGGCCCTGCGCACGCCGCAGTTCCGGCTGAACGCGCCGGGCAGCTACGTGCGCGACCACGCCGGCGGCCACGCGGTGCTGTCGGACCCGATCGCCGTCATCTCCGGGCCGCCGCCGGCGCCCGGGATCGTCGTGTCGGCCAACGGCGTCGTCGGGCTCACCGCCGAGGCGGAGGCCGCGCTCACCGAGCTGCAGCGCTCGTGCCGCACGGTCGCGCACGAGGTGCGGCTGGAGCGGGGCACGGCGCTGCTCATCAACAACCGCAAGGGCCTGCACGCCCGCTCCCAGTTCCTCGCGCAGCACGACGGCCAGGACCGCTGGCTGCAGCGCACCTACCTGCGCCGCACCCTGTGGGACATCCGCTACCGCAGCGCCGCGGACAGCCGCCGGGTCCACTGATGCGGCCGCAGACGCCCGGGCAGGACCCGCCGGCACCGGCGGACGTGTCCGGAGGCCGGCAGCGAGGGACCGGCAGAGGTGCGCCGTGCGAATCGTCGTAGTCGGCGCCGGGGTCATCGGGCTGCTCAGCGCGGTGCAGATCGTGGCCGACGGCCACCGGGTCGTGCTCGTCGACCAGGCCGACATCCCGTTCGCGGGATCGACGTCCTCGGACTGGCACCGGGTCATCCGCGCGCTGCACCTGGACGACCCGGTCGCCACGGCGGACGCGGTGCTGGCGCACCACCAGTGGCTGCGGCTGCAGCGCCTGCTGTCGACCAGGATCTACGAGCCGGTGGGTGCGCTGCACGTACTGCCGGCCGACGACCTGGCCAGGGCGCAGCAGGTCCTGTCGGGCGCCGGCTCCGGAGCACACCTGTTCGGGCCGCTGTCGCTCGCGTCGACCTACACGCAGATCCGGTTCCCCGACGGCGCGACCGCCGTCCTGGAGGACCTGGCCGGCGTGCTGCTCGCCGACCGGGTCCTCGCGGCCTGCCGGGGCTGGCTGCGGCAGTCCCCGCGGGCCGAGCTGGTGCCGCACCGGGCCGTCGTCGCGGTCGACGCGGACAACCCCGCCGTCCGGCTCGCCGACGGCGAGGTGCTGTCCGCTGACGCGGTGCTGCTGACCGCCGGGGCGTGGTCGCGGGGCCTGCTGCCGGCGCCGCTGGCGGACGAGCTGGTCCTGTGCCGGCAGAGCATGGTCTTCTGCGGCGTTCCCGCGCAGGACGCCGCGGTATGGTCGGCCACCCCGCCGATCTCGACGTTCGGCACGAGCAACGGCGGATGGCTCGTGCCGCCGATCGCCGGCACGCCGTTGAAGCTCAGCGCCGCGAGCGCGTGCCGGGTGGTGACCGAGGTCGGCGACATCAGCACCCCCGCCTACTGGCGCGACCACCTGGTCGAGGAGTTCGCGCCGCTGGTCCGCGGCCTCGGCGCCGACTGGCTGACCGGTGGCCGCGACGCCTACTACCTGATGCGCAGATCCACCGGCGGCCCGATGGTCGCGGTGCTCGGCGAGCGGGTCGTGTCCTACGCGGCGTGCGGCGGCTCCTCGTTCAAGTTCGCCCCGCTCATCGCCCGTTCCCTGGTGCGGCAGGTGTCCGGCGCCGCCGCCGGTGCCGAGCCGGTGCTGTCCCCCACCGTCCCGTGATGTGAGGTGTCATGAAACTGCTCGGGTTGGAAGCCAGCCAGAACGCCTACTACTACCTGTCCCGCTATCAGCAGATCGCCGACCTGGGTGTCGAGCTGTATGTGCTCAACGGCGTCGGCACCGACGACTTCTGGCCGGCGGAGCGTTACCGCCGGGCCGGCAGCACCCACGTCGACGACCTCATCGCGCACGCCAAGGCGTGGCACGCCGAGGAGCAGTTCGACGGCATCTTCACCTTCTCCGAGTCCGCGGTCGTCGCCGTGGCCGCCGTGGCGACCGCGCTCGGCCTGCCGGGCATCGGCGTCGACGCGGCGGTCGCCAGCCGCAACAAGCTCATCATGCGGCAGGCGCACGAACGCGGGAACGTGGCGCACCCGCACTTCGCGTTCGTCACCGACCTCGACGAGGCCCTCGGCGCGGCGAAGGACTTCGGCTACCCGGTGATCCTCAAGCCGACCCTCGGCGCGGCGAGCAACTTCGTGTTCCGCATCGACGACGAGGAGCAGCTGCGCGAACGGTACGCGCAGGCCGAGGACGGCATCCAGCGGATGTCGTGGTACGAGATGGAGGCCGGCGGCCTGGACCTCGGCCCGCACGGCCTGCTGGTCGAGTCGTTCCTGGACGGGCACGAGCACCTCATCGAGGCCCTCGTCTGGGACGACGAGGTCTACCTCGGGTCCATTGTGGACAGGGTCACCGTCGAGGGCGACACGTTCGACGACGACGTGCACCACGCGCCGACCGCCCTGTCCGCTTCTCAACTGGCCGACGTGCATGACCTGGTCCGCTCCGCGGTCCGCGCGCAGGGGCTGCACCGCAGCGTCATGCACGCCGAGGTCCGCTTCCACCGGGGCAAGCCGTTCATCCTCGAGATCGCCGTCCGGCCCGGCGGCGGGGGGCTGGACTACATGGCCCGCATCTCCGCCGGCTACGACCCGATCAGGGCCGTCGCCGACGTCGCCGCCGGCGTGCACCCGGACGTGCACCACTTCACCCCGACCGACGTGCACACGGCCGCGATGTGCCTGATCTGCCCCAGCGGCACCATCGCGTCGGTGACCGCGCCGCCCGAGGTGACCGAGGCCGAGCAGCTGTACTTCCTGAAGATCACCGCCCGGCCCGGCGACATCATCCGCCGGCCCCCCGAGGGCAACAGCATCATCGGCGGCATCGGCGCGCTCGGCACGTCCCTGGACGACGCCATGCGGGTAGCGCTCGACCTCGCCGGCAAGATCGACGTCCGCCTGACCGACACCCATTGACGTGTGGAGGACCGCATGCGCCGTACAGCAACCCCCAGGCACTACCTCATGGTCAGACCGACGTACTTCGACGTCTCGTACTCGATCAACCCCTGGATGGACCCGAAGAAGCCCACCGACACCGACCTCGCCGTCGCCCAGTGGGAGTGGCTGCGCGACCTGTACCTCGAACTCGGCCACCGGGTCGAGCAGCTCGAGCCGCGGGAGGGCCTGCTCGACATGGTGTTCGCCGCGAACGGCGCGACCGTCGTCGGCGGCAAGGCGCTCGTCGCCCGGTTCCGCCACCCGCAGCGCACTGCGGAGGCCGACGCCTACCTGGGCTGGTTCCGCGACCACGGCTACGCCGACGTGCGGCAGTCACGCTGGACCAACGAGGGCGAGGGCGACTACCTGGTCGCCGCCGACCGGATCCTCGCGGGCACCGGGTTCCGCACCGACTCCCGGGCGCACGACGAGTCGGCGGAGTTCTTCGGCGTACCGGTGACCGGGCTGACCCTCGTCGACCCGCACTACTACCACCTGGACACCGCGCTGTGCGTCCTGGACGCGGAGACCGTCATGTACTACCCGCGGGCGTTCTCCCCCGACAGCCGGCGGCTGCTGCGGGAGCTGTACCCGGACGCCATCACCGCCTCCGACCTCGACGCGGCCGTGTTCGGGCTCAACGCCGTCTCCGACGGCCGGCACGTCGTGCTGCCGCAGGCCGCGACCGGGCTGATCGCGCAGGTGCGGGAGCGCGGCTTCGAGCCCATCGGCGCCGACATGTCCGAGCTGCTCAAGGCCGGCGGCAGCGTCAAGTGCTGCACCTTGGAGCTGCGGCGATGACCGTGCCGGCCGGGTGGCGGGTCGGCGACGCGCGCATCACCCCGATCGTGGAGATCGTCGCCGGTTGCGTCATCCAGGCCGGTATGCGGGACGCCACCCCGGAGCGCCTGCTGGGCGTGCCGTGGCTGCGACCGGACTTCGTCACCGGGGACGGCGAGATGAAGAGCGTCGTGCAGGCGTTCGTGATCGAGGCCGGCGGCACCGTGGTCCTCGTGGACACCGGCGTCGGCAACGGCAAGAGCCGGCCGGGCCTGCCCGCATGGAGCGGGCTGGACACCGACTTCCTGGACCGGCTCGCCGCCCATGGGGTCAAACCCGCCGACGTCGACGTCGTGGTCTCCACCCACCTGCACTTCGACCACGTCGGCTGGAACACCGTGGCGCTGGACGACGCCTGGACCCCGACGTTCCCCAACGCCCGGCACGTCATCAGCGAGACCGAGTTCCGATACTGGGCGACCCGGCCGGACCGGGAGACCGCCGACGACCGCGCCGGGTTCGACGACTCGGTGCGGCCGGTCGTCGACGCCGGGCTCGTCGACCTCGTCACCGGCGAGCACCGCCTGCACGACGGCATCCGGCTGCTGCCGACGCCGGGGCACACGCCGGGCCACGTGAGCGTGGCGGTGGAGTCAGCCGGCGAGCGCGCCATCATCTCCGGCGACGCGATCCACCATCCGTGCCAGATCGCGCACCCGGAGTGGAACGTCCACGCGGACTTCGACCCCGAGCTCGCCCGCCGGACCCGCGTGGAACTGCTCGGCCGGTGCGCCGACGACGGCACCCTGCTGATCGGTTCCCACTTCCCGTCGCCCACCGCGGTGCTGGTCGCCCGCGACGGGCGCGGGTTCACCGTCACCGACACGAATGGAGCAGAGTCGTGCTGGAAGTCCGCCTGAGCTCGACCGAGTGCGCGCAGATCGAGGCGCTCCTCGCCGAGCTGATCGACACCTACCCGGACGCCAACGACGCGGCGTTTCTGCGACGCGTGAATCTCTACGCGTCCCGGATGCCCGAACGTCTGCGGGCGATGACCGTGCAGATGCGCCACCAGGAGTCCGCGGGCGCCTGCCTGATCGGCGGCTTCCCGGTCGACGACGAGCTGATCGGCGACACGCCGCAGCACTGGGCCGACACCCTGTGGACCAGCAGCACCGTCCGCGAGGGGTTCTTCTTCATCCTGTGCGCGACGCTGCTCGGCGACGTGTTCTGCTGGTCCAGCCAGCAGGGCGGCCGGCTGGTCAACGAGGTCGTGCCGATCAAGGGCGACGAGGACCGGCAGATCAATTCCGGCAGCACCACCGAACTGCTGTGGCACACCGAGGACGCGTTCCACCCGTACCGGGCCGACTACATCGGCCTGATGTGCATGCGCAACCCCGACCGCACCGCCACGATGCTCGCCTGCATGGACGACGTGCCGATCGCCGAGGAGGTCTCGAAGGTCCTCTTCGAGCAGCGCTTCGTGTTCCGGCCCGACGACGCGCACCTGCCCAGCAACCGCGACCCGAACCAGGTGGTCGAGCCGGGCACCGAGGCCGCGCTCGCCCGCAGCTACGCCCGGATCGAGGAGATCTGCCGCAACCCGGAGAAGACCGCGGTGCTCTTCGGCGACCCGGCGGCGCCGTACATCAGGCTCGACTCAGACGCGATCGAGCGGGACATCGACGATCCGCTCGCGGTCGCGGCCCTGGACGTGTTCATGGCCGAGGTCGACAAGCACCTGCAGGGCGTCGTGCTCGAGCCCGGCGACATCATGTTCGTCGACAACTACCGCGCCGTGCACGGCCGCCAGCCCTTCAAGGCCAACTTCGACGGACGGGACCGCTGGCTGCGGCGCGTCAACATCACGCGGGACATCCGCAAGTCGCGGGACTCCAGGGCCTCCGCGACCGCCCGCGTCGTCTTCTGACCCCGGACGTGCCGGATGGCGGGGAACCGCGCCCCCGCCATCCGGCGTGATACCGCGGTGATAACGCGCGGTTGCCGGCGTCCCGCAATGTGCAGGGCACCGGCTCTGCCGGCCCCGGGCGCTGGGCCCACCCCGATCGGAAGGACCTGACATGGCCGGCTATGACAGCAGGCGATCGCCACGAGCCGCGGCCGTCACCTCGATCGGCGTCGACCATGTCCGGTTGTCCTACGACTACCTCGACGCCGGGAACATGGACGCCTACGGCTCGCTGCTCGACGACAACGTCGAGGTGCGACGGCCGGACGCCGGCCACAGCCAGGGCCGCGTGCAGGTGCAACGCCTGCACGCCGAGGTCACCGGGCCACCCGGCAAGCATCTGCTCGACCAGATCATCGCCGACGGCGACAGCATCGTCGTGACCGGGCGGTTCGTCCGCCCGCCCGTCGACGTCGAGTTCGTCGACGTGTTCACGCTGTCCGACTTCGGGCTGCTGCTCGGTTACCGCCGCTACTACTACGTCGCCCCCAACTGAAAGGGTTCGTGGCCATGGACCGTGAAGGTGTCGTCCTCGTCGTCGGCAGCGCCAGACAGACCTACCGTGAATACCTCCTCGACTCCGCCAGCAGGCGGGCGGACCTCTGGCTGCTCGACGGCGCGCCGAACACGTGGCAGGGGCCGTACGTGCGGCACACCAGCGTCGTCCCGCTCGTCGACCAGGAGCGCCTCATCCCCAACCGGGAACTGCTGGTGAAGACCGCCCAGGAGATCGCCGCCGACCACCCCGTCACGGGCGTGTTCACCTACGACGAGACCCTCGTGGTCACCGCCGCGTACATCGCCGAGGCGCTCGGCCTGCCCGGCCTGTCCGTCGACGGCGTCGAGAACTGCCGCAACAAGCACCGCAACCGCCTGGCGCTGACCGCCGCCGGGCTCCCCCAGCCGCGGTTCGCCTACGTCACCGACCTGTCCGAGGCGGTCACGGTCGCGGCCGAGTTCGGCTACCCGGTCGTGGTGAAGCCCCGCGGCTGCGGCGCCAGCATCGGCGTCGTCCGCGCCGCCGACGCCGCCGAGATCGAGGCCGCGTTCACCGTCGCGGAGGCGGCCAGCCACACCGGCGCACCCGCCTACGAGGGCGGCGTGCTCGTCGAGGAGTACCTCGAAGGCCCCGAGATCAGCATCGACGGCGCGCTGCACCGCGGCGAATACCAGCCGTTCTTCCTGGCCCGCAAGCGCATCGGCGCACCGCCGTACTTCGAGGAGGTCGGCCACACCGTCAGCGTCGACGACCCGCTGCTGCGCGACCCCGAGATCCTGCGGGTGCTGACCGAGGCGCACCGCGCGGTCGGGGTCCGCGACGGCATCACCCACACCGAGATCCGGCTCACCGCCCGCGGCCCGGCGATCATCGAGATCAACGCACGGCTCGGCGGCGACCTCATCCCGTACATCGGCAGACTCGCGACCGGGATCGACCCCGCGTTCGTGGCCGTCGACCTCGCGAGGGGTCTCGGCCCGGACCTCACCCGCACGCACACCACCGGCACCGTCGGCATCCGCTTCCTCAACCCGCCCGTCGACGGGCGGATCCTCGACATCCGCCTGCCCGCCCCGGGCGACGTGCCCGGCCTCGTGGAGGCCGCCGCGATGGTCGAGCCCGGCGCCGTGCTCCGTCTGCCGCCGCACGACTACATCGCCCGGTTCGCCTATGTCATCTGCCGCGCGGACTCGCCTTCGGCGTGCGACGCCGCGCTCGATGCCGCCGCCGCGCTCGTCGAGGTGGATGTGGAGGCCTTCCAGTGACCGTCCTCGCATCCACACCCATGCCGCCGGTCGCGGCCGCGACCCTGCTGGTGTTCCTGACCCAGATCGGCGTCCTGCTGCTGACCGCGACCCTGCTCGGCAGGCTGTCCACCAAGCTGGGCATGGCCGCCATCGTCGGCGAGCTCTTCGCCGGCGTGGTGCTCGGCCCGTCGATCCTCGGCCACCTCTCCCCCGGGGTCGCGGAGTGGCTGTTCCCGCACAAGGCCGGCCAGTTCAACATGCTCGACGCGGTCGGCCAGGTCGGCATGCTGCTGCTCGTCGGCGTGGCCGGCATGTGCCTCGACGTGGGTCTGCTGCGCCGGCAGGGGCCGCGGGCCGGCGTCGTGAGCCTGACGAGCCTGGTCATCCCGCTCGGCCTCGGCATCGCCTGCGGCCTGCTGCTCCCGGCCGTGATCATGCCCGCCGGCGGCGACCGCGCCGTGTTCGCCGGCTTCATCGGCGTCGCCCTGTGCGTCAGCGCGATCCCGGTCATCGCGAAGATCCTCACCGACCTCCGCATTCTGCACCGCGATCTGGGGCAACTGATCCTGATCGCGGCCGGCGTCGACGACGCGGTCGGCTGGCTGCTGCTCGCGGTCGTCACCACCATGGCCACCGTCGGCGTCACCACCGGCGCGGTCACGCTCAGCGTGCTCACCCTGGCCGGCATCCTGCTCTTCACCGTCGTCGTGCTGCGGCCCCTGCTCCGCGTGATCCTGCGGGCCACCGACCGCGCCAAGGACCAGGCGGCCACGGTCGGGGTCATCGCCGTGCTGATCCTGCTGGCCTCGGCCGGCACGCAGGCGCTGAAGATGGAGGCGGTGCTCGGCGCGTTCCTGTGCGGGATCGCGATCAGCTCCACCAGGCTCGTCGAACCGGCCCGGCTCGCGTCGCTGCGCACCGTCGTCCTCGGCGTCTTCGCCCCGATCTTCTTCGCCACCGCCGGCCTGCGGATGGACCTGACCCTGCTGGGCAACCCGGTCGTGGCCCTGTCCGCGGTCGTGGTCCTCGCCGTCGCCGTCGCCGGCAAGTTCGGCGGCGCCTACGCCGGTGCGAGCATGATCGGCCTGGACCGGTGGCACGCCCTGAGTCTCGGCGCCGGGCTCAACGCGCGGGGCGTCGTGCAGATCGTGGTCGCCTCGGTCGGCCTGCGGGTCGGCGTCGTGGACACCACCGGCTACACCATCATCGTCCTGGTAGCCCTCGCCACCTCGGTGATGGCGCCGCCGATGCTGCGGTACACCTTGGGTCGCATCGCGACGACCCAGGAAGAGCAGGACCGCTCGGAGCGACTCGGCCTCGACGGTGACGAGCCCGCGGCCAAGGTGCCGGTAGGATCTGCCGCGTGACCCTGGTGGCTCCGACCTTGGAGCGCCTCGCGCACTCCGTCAAGGTCTTCAACGGCTACGCGAACGTGGACCGGACCTGGCACGAGTTCGTCGCTGCGACGGTGCCGGGTCCGGACCTCGACCGGGCCGAGCACCGCCGGCTCCTGCACCGCTGGCTCAACTCGTGGGGGTGCCGCATCCGGTATCCCCGCGAGGGCGAGCCGGACGTGTTCGACACCGCGACGGCCGACTGGTGGTCGATGCACGGCGCGACCCTGCCTCGCGCGCCTTTGCGCCTGCTGAGCGACGACGAACTCGTCGCGCTCGGCAACGCGTACGCCGCCCTCGCCACGTCGCCGGCCGGTCCCACCCGCACGCTGGGGCCGACGGCGGCGGCGAAGGCGCTGTACGCGCTGCGCCCGGACACCGTGATGCCGTGGGACGCCGCGATCGCGGTCTCCCTGCACGGTGCCCGGGACGGGGCCGCCTTCACCCGGCACCTGACGCTCGGGCGTGCCTGGGCCACGGCGGTGATCGCTTCGGCGGGGGTTTCGGAGCCCGAGCTTCCGGCGTTCCTCGGCCGGCCCGGGATCTCCCTCGCCAAGATCCTCGACGAGTACACGTACGTCTTCATCACCCTGGGGCATGAACATGTCTAGGACCCTGCGCGACCCCGCCATGACGATGCAGCGCAAGTACGACCGCCTGGCGCGCGGCGAGTTCTTCGAGCCCGTCGTCACGGTCGCGGCCGCCTACGTCGCGGCCGCCATGCCCGACGCGGCGGCCACCGAGGGCGAGTACTGGGCGCTGTCCTGCCTGCCCGGCACCACGCCGGGCCGGCTGTCGGCGCTCACCATGCGGGCCACCGACATCGTGGTCATCTACCAGGTCATCCCGAAGACTCCGGGGTCGCCGGTCGACGCGCTGATGATCGTCGAACGGTCGGCCCTGGAGTCCGGGTTCGGCGGTCGCGCGAAGGCCGCCCGCAAATACCGGCACCTGCACTTCGAGGACTCCACGTACTACGGCGCCGGCGAGGACCAGATGATGGTCCGCGGGCCGTACGACGAGATCGCCGCCGTGCTGGGCAACCCTGTGGTGGCCGAGGCGGCGGCGGCGCTCGCTTCGCGGGTGATGGGCTCCGGCCGGACCCTGTTCGCCCGGGGGCACAACCGGATCCTCGCCGATCATGCCCTCGGGCGCGCTTAGCGCCGTTACGCGGCGGGCGCCGGGCCGAACGGGCGGACGCCGACGCGCTCGCCCTCGCTGATGACGTCCAGCAGCACCCGCGGCGCGTCGGTGCCCTGGACGGTCCGCACCGTCTTGCGGTAGCCGCCGCGGTAGGAGACGGTGACCTTGTATTCGTAGCGGTCGCAGCAGGGGTTCCTCGGCTGGTACGAGCTGCGCAGCCACCGGAACTTGACGCTGCCGGCCATCCGCAGCGCCTTCGCCCCGCCGACGGTCGTCCGGTCGACGACGAACGCCGTCTTCTCTCCCGCGAACCCACCCGACCGGTCCAGCACGATCTTCGTAGCCGAGCTGAACGGAATCGGACTCGCGGCCGCGGGTGCGGCCGGTGCGAGCGCCGCGATCCCGCAGACCGCTACGAACGTCACGATGCTCTTCCGTGCAATGTTTCGTCCCATGATGACCCCCCGTGTCCGGCGTCGCCGTCGACGCCTCCGTCACTCAAGGGCACCACGCCGTCACAGTCCGACATGTCGCTTTTGCGGATAACTAGCCGCGCGGTGGACCTCGGGCCCCTCGTTCACCCGAGGCGCCGGTCCGCTCCAGCCACGCCGTCAGGCACCACCGCGAGGACCTCCTCGACGACCTTGTCGGCTTTTCGCCCTGTGGTGCCGAGCAGGGAGCGGGTGATGGCCTCGGACTGGGAGAGCATCTCGTCCAGGGCCGCAGTGAGGTGGGCGTCGGCGGGGGTGGTGCCGGCTTCGGCGGCGATGAGGACCGCACGGCGCAGGAGTTCCTTGACGAACGACGCGGTGATGCCCGTCGCCCGCCCGGCGGCGCGGTCCAGCACGGCCGGTGTGAAGGGCAGGTCGCGGGCGTACAGCCGCAGCAGCCGACGACGGGACGCCTCGTCGGGCAGCGGGATCTCGACGGCGAGGTCGACGCGGCCCGGGCGCTGGGCGAGGGCGGGCTCCAGCACGCCGATCCGGTTGGTCGTGAGCAGAAACGCGACGTCGGCGTCGTCGCCGAGGCCGTCGAGGGTCTCCAGGACGCTGAACAGCAGCGGCTGCGGGCCGTGGTGGAGCTCGCGGCTCTCGGCGACCAGGTCGCAGTCCTCGAGGACGACGAGCGCCGGTTGCAGCGCCCGCGCCATCCTGGCCGCCTCGGCAACGAACGCGATCGCCGGGCCGGCCAGCAGGACGACGGTGACGTCCGGCAGCGCCGACAGCAGGTACCGGACCGTGTGCGTCTTGCCCGTGCCGGGCGGACCGTACAGCAGCAGGCCGCGCTTGAGGTGCTGACCGGCCGCGCGCAGCCTGTCGCGGTGCTCGGCGATGCCGGCGACGTGCCGGTGGACCCGTTCGAGCACGCCCGACGGCAGGATGATGTCGTCCTCGCGCACCGACGGGCGGCGGTGGAAGGTGATCTCGCCGAGGCCGCGTTCGTACGCCGAGCCGCCCAGCGTCAGCACCTGCCCGCGCAGCACGGAACGCTCCAGCATCAGCGTCCCGACCTCGCCGATCAGGGCCGCGGCGGCGCCCGCGACCGGCGTGAGCACCTCCATCCGCGCCGTGGGCTGGCCGTAGCGCGCGTCCGGCGAGCGCTGCAGGACGGCGACGGGCGCACCGTCGTACGTGAACAGCCGCAACCCGAACGACACCGCCTGCCGCGACGTGTCGGGGCCGGTGGCGATGCTGGCGTAGTCGACGGCGGCGGTCCCGAACTGCCCGTGGCGACCCGCGTTCTGCAGGATCTCGCTCAGCGACTGGTGCCGCCGCTGATCCCCGCCACCGACCCCGACGAGCTCGTGCCGCTCGGCCCGGCGCTGGATCTCCTCCAGGGCGATGTCGAGGTCGACGAACTGGTGCGGCGGCAGGTCCTCGGTGACGACGGGCAGCTGCCGCGGATCGGCGCCGAGATGCTGCTTCAGTACGGGGACGAGCTGCCCCTCGGCGTCCTGCCTGGCGCGGTGCTCGCTGACGACCTCTTCCAGGAACGCCTTGAATGCCGTGACGAAGTCCCCGGTGCGCTCATCCATCGCAGCCTCCCGATCGGGTTGCCGCACGGCGGCCCATTTGGACGATCAGGTCGCCGGTGATCTCGACCACCGGAGGCAAGGCGCGCAGGATGCGGTCGAAGACCTGTTCCTGCTGCGAGGCCAGGAGCTCGAGGTACGCCGAGACGGTGGAAAGATAGCCGACGAACTCGTCGGCGGTCATCGTCATGCGGCGCTCGATCACGGTCTGCCGGACGTCGTGGAACCATCCGGACCGTTGCATCTCCTTGCCCGGCCACTGCAGGGGATCCTCGGGTGGGGTGCCGTCCGGGGACGGGATGTCGTCGGTGTCCAGGAAAGGGGATCTGGCCGCTTGTACCGCGGCGACCACGGCCGGGTCGGCCAGCTGGACCGGGCCGCCGATCGACGCGAACACGCCGCCCGGCCGCAACAGGCCCGCCATGCGGGTCCACCGGCCCTCGGGCGCCGTCCAGTGCAGGGCCGCCGCGGCGAACACCAGGTCGTGGCGTTCACTCAGGGGTACGTCCTCGAAGGCCACCTGCATCGTCCTGACGTCCGCAGGCACATGACGGCTCAGCTCCGCGAGCATGGCAGGGTCAGGGTCGGTGGCCGTCACCCGCACGCCGGGCCGGGCGAAGAGGCGGGTCGCCTTGCCCGTCCCGGCGCCGATCTCCAGGACGGTCCGCGGTGGTTCGCCGGCGTACGACGTCACCAGGTCGACGATCTCGCCGGGGTAGCCCGGACGGAACCGCTCGTATGCCTCCGCCACCGCTCCGAACCGCAACGCTCTCACGCGCCTAGTATTGCCGGTCATGGGGCTTGCGGTGAGCGTCGGGAACCCGTGTGTCGGCTACGACGCGGAGGGCGAGGAGCACTACCGGCGGCAGTTCGCCGGGCTCGCCGCCGCGCTCGCGGCTTCGGGACACCGGTGGACACCGCCGGCCGGGCCGCCACCGTCGGGTCAGGCCCGGCGGTATGTGAGCAGCTTCCCGTACTCGTGCCTGCACTACCTGCGCCGCGCCTACGCCCTTGACGCCGAGGGCCAGCCGGTGACACCGGTCGTCGACGGCAACCTCAAGGACGCGGACGGGTTCGTCGACGATGCCTCCTCGTAGTTCCATCCTGAAGTTGCAGGTCAGGGTGCTGGGGTTGGTGGTGCTCGTACTGCCCGTCTGTTCGTCGCCGCGGTGATGAGTTCGGCGAACTCGCGATCACGCAGAGCCATCTGCAAGGCGGCGGTCATCATGCCCGCGGCGAGGGGCGAGGCGAGGTCGGCGGTCATGCGGAGGAGCGCAGTCCCGGCCGCGATCGCGACACCGAGCAGCGAGAAATCGAGGGCCGTGTCGGACGACGCGAAGGATGAAAGATTCTTTGGCTCTGATGTCGAAACGGCGCGCTGTCGCGCGAAGGACGGGTGCGGGCCGGAAAAGCCGGCCCACCACCAGGGGAGACCCGATGCGACGCATCATCGCTTCGACCTACACCACTGTCGACGGCTTCATCGACAACCCCCACGAGTGGTCGCTGGCATACAACGACCCGGCGGCCATGCGGTACGCCCTGGACCTGACGCTCAGCGCCGATGCGCTGATCCTGGGCCGCGGCACCTACGAGGGCATGGCGCAGGCGTGGCCCAACATGGGTGGCAACCCGTACGCCGACCACGTCAACGCCATGCACAAGTACGTCGCCGCTGCCCAGCCGGTCGACACCAGCGCCTGGAACCCGACGACCGTCATCGCCGGCGCCGAGCTGCTGACCGCTGTCAAGGCACTCAAGGAGAACGATGGCACCGACATCCTGATCTGGGGCAACGGCCGGTTGACCGATGCACTCGCGACGGCCGGCCTCCTCGACGAGTACAAGATCTGGACCTACCCGGTCCTCAAGGGCAGTGGCGAGCCGCTGTTCCGCGCCGAGAGCCGAACCGGCCTCCAGCACTTCGACACCACCACCTTCGAGTCCGGGGTGGTCGTATCGACCTACCACGTCACCACCGCCTGAACAGGAGCACCGAGATGAGCGACGACATGAGCCAGGACGTCACCGGTTACCTCGCCAAGACCAAGCCGTGGCAGCAGGACCTGTGCGCAACGCTGCGCCAGACCGTTCTCGACACCGTCCCCGGCGTCGAGGAGGTCATCCAGTACGGCAAGCCGCACTTCAACCTCGCCGGCCAGAACACCGCAGTGCTGCACGTGGCCGCCGCCAAGGTCTCGTTCATGGTGTTCGGCGCTGGTGAGGTCGACCCCGTGCCGGGCGTGCTGCGGTCGATGGGCAACGGCGACCGCAAGGTCGTCGACCTCGCCGAGGGCGACACGGTCGACACCGACTTCATCGCCGGCCTGCTGCGCCGGACCACCGGCCTGGACTGAGACCAGATCAACCGAGAGGATCTTTCTCATGCGTGTGATGGTGATGACCAAGGGCGATGCCGCCGACGAGGGCAACGGTGAGCCGACGACCGAGATGTTCGAGAAGATGCGGGTCTTCAACGAGCAACTCGTCAACGCCGGCATCATGCTCGGCGGCGAGGGACTCCAGTCCAGCGCCGCCGGGGCGAAGGTCGCGTTCTCGACAGCGGGCACGACAGTGGTCGACGGCCCGTTCACCGAGTCCAAAGAGGTGATCGCGGGCTACTGGATCTGGGAGGTCAGCTCGCTGGCCGAGGCGATCGAGTGGGCGAAGAGGTGTCCGTTCGACCCGTCCTACGGCGACTCGCAGATCCTGGAGATCCGGCCGTTGTTCGACATGGCCGACTTCGCCCAGACTGTCGACGCTGACGCGCTCGCCAAGAGCGAGCAGTTGCTCGACCCGACCTCGGACTGAACCGGACCCGGCCATGGACCTGCGCAAGTCGGTCGAGGCGCTGTGGCGGATCGAGGCGCCCCAGTTGATCGCGACACTCGCCCGCCGGATCGGGAGCCTCGACATCGCCGAGGATCTTGCGTCCGAGGCGTTCGTGTCGGCACTGGAGCAGTGGCCGGCTGACGGCATCCCGCCGAAGCCGGGTGCCTGGCTGATGAAGACCGCCTGGCACAAGGCGATCGACCGCGCCCGGCGCGAGGAGACGGCCCGCAAGAAGGCGCCGCTCCTCGTTGCCGGGCACGGGGGCGAACTGGCCGATGTCGCGGACGAGGCACTCGATCCGATCCCGGACGACCTGCTCACCATGGTGTTCACCACGTGCCATCCCTTGCTCTCACCCGAATCCCGGGTCGCGCTCACACTGAGGCTCTTCGGCGGACTGACGACCGACGAGGTCGCCCGTGCTTTCCTCGTGCCCACTGCGACGATCGGGCAGCGGATCTCACGCGCCAAGCGGACCCTGGCCGAGGCACGGGTGCCGATCGAGGCCCCGTCAGCCGAGGAACTCCCCGAACGCCTGCGCGCGGTGCTGGATGTGCTCTACGCGATCTTCAACGAGGGCTATTCGGCCTCCTCAGGCACGAACCTCGTCCGCGCCGACCTCGCCGTCGAGGCGATGCGGATGGGACGGGTCCTCGCAGGACTCTCCCCGACCGAGCCCGAAGTGTTCGGACTGGTCGCCCTCATGGAGCTGCAGGCCTCCCGCTTCCGGACCCGTGTCGACGCTGCCGGCATCCCGGCCCGGCTCGAGGACCAGGACCGCCGACGCTGGGACCGCACGCTGATCGAGCACGGCCTCAGCATGCTCGACCGCGCTTTCGACCTGGCCCGGCCCCTCGGCGTGTTTTCGCTTCAAGCCGCCATCTCCGCCTGCCACGCCCGCGCGGCGACGTTCGCAGTCACCGACTGGGTCGCCATCCTCGCGCTCTACGACGCCCTCACCCAGATCACCCGGTCACCCGTCGTGGAGCTCAACCGCGCGGTCGCCGTACTCCACGTCGACGGACCCGAAGCCGCACTCGCCACGACCCGACCACTGCTCGCCGACCGCCGGATGGCCGGCTACCACCTGCTGGGCGCGGTGCGCGGGGACATCCTCACCCGGCTCGGCCGCCACGCCGAGGCCGCAGCCGAGCTGGAACGCGCGGCCGAACTCGCACCGACCAAACAGGAACGGCAGCTCCTTCTCAGCCGCATGGCGCAGGCGCTCGCCCCCCGCAACGCCGGCGGCCAGTCCAGCGAGGAGCCGCCAGCGGAGTGAACCGGAAACGCGCCCGACAGCATCTCCTCGACGGGGCCGCCGACACCATCCGGTTCAGCCAGGACACCGACCCGGCCGTACTCGACGTCACCGACCACGAGGCATGGGCGTTCCCCGGGTACGGCACGAGCCCGAGCACCGCCCCGACGATCGCGTGGCTGCCGCACTCGGCGAGGGCTGCGACGTGCAGTTTCTGGTACGCCGACGCCTTCGGCCCCGACCCCATCCGGCCGAAGCGTTCCACGGGCACATAACCGCATCGGTCCATGAGGTCAGCGGCCGCGACGCTCCGGACGGCGCCTGGTCCGGCCCCATGACACGAGCCATGCCCGGTTGACGCGGTGCACCGCCCGGTCCCAGCGGTGGACGGGCGCGGGACCGTGGCGGCCGGCCGAGGGCCGTGCCAGCCGTGCCGCCGTCGGCGAGGGGCGGCAGGTGACCGCCGGGCCTGCCGGGACGGGTGCCGGCGGGGTCCACGAGCCCCGGTTCGAACACGTGCACTGCAGCCACTCAGTCATCCGGGTCCCATTCCACGAGCCGGTCGAAATGTCGGCGGTCGCCGTCGAGCTTCAGGTCGTCCAGCGGTATGCGGCCGTACAGGGCCAGGACCAGGTCACTGGCCGTGCCGTGCAGGGAGGCGTCCGGCGCGGAGAGGGGACCGAGCCGCACCCCGTCGGCGGCCAGTGACAGCTGCCAGGACGCACCCTCGGTGGTGCAGTAGGCGACGGCCGCGGGCTCGTACGGCCAGCGGTACGCCCCGGCGCAGCAGGTGGCCAGGAACTCGTCGACCCCGTCGAGCGCCACCGCGGCGGGCAGCGGCATCGGCGCGCCCAGGGTGAGCTGCGCGTCATACGTGTGCACCGCGACCTCCTGGAGCTGGTGCCGGGCGACCGCACCGCACGTCTGCGGCGACTCCGACGCCGCCCACCACGTCCAGCAGGCCCTGTCCGGTCCGGCCTGCCGCAGCTCGTCCAGGAGCGCTTGCGTCGAATCGGCCAGCCAGTCCGGCAACGCCTCGCACTCCACGGGAGCACCCTGCACGGTGGCCTTGCCTGTGGCGTCAGGTCCGGCGGCGACGGTGGCCGCCCACGCGAAGCGCCCCTCGCCCACATGCCGTGCCAGATCGAGCAGCGTCCACCCTGGGCACGTCGGCACCTGGACGTCGAAGCCGGGCGCGGCCGCGACGGCGGCGCGGAACGCGGTCGACCGTTCATCGATCAGCCGCAGCACCTCGGGGAACTCCACCTCGGCTGTCTACCACTGTGTTCCACCGACCGGACACCGATTTTCCCGCCGGCAAGCCGTACACCCGGCACGAGACCTGCCGGATCAGCGGCGCGTCAGGCCATCCCGTCGTCTTCCACTGATCGACCCCTGGCGATTCCAGGGCACATTCCGGCGCATCGGATCACGAGATCCGGCCGCACCGGCAGCGGATGTCCTCATCGAGTTCAGCGGCGAAACGGTGCCGCAGAGTATGGCCCAGCGCGAGAAGCGAGTCGGTCTGCTCGATGGTCAGCCGACGGCCCTCCCACACCAGTTGGGCGAGACCCTCGGTGTACTTGGGCGCAGGGGGGACCCGGTAGTGTCGACGTCGCACAGCAGCGCGAGGTCACCGGCGGGCAGACCGAGGAAGCGCTCGAACCCGCTGACGAGTTGCGGGTCGAGCGCCTTGCCCCCAAGGGCGATCTGGTTGATCGTCGGCCTCGACAGGTACGGACCGCCGGTGTGGCCCAGCAGCTCAGCCGCGGACGTGCCGTGGAAGTTGCGGCTGTGCAACAGCCTGCCGATGATCCCGGCCGCGCTGTCCCGTGGAAACGGCCGGAGCGGCGGCGGCAGCGGTCCGACCAGCGGTTGCTGCGGCATGGCCCTGGCCGCGGCCAGCAGGATCGGCCGGGCGGACGGCACATTGACGTAGTCCCAGGCGATTCGACCCGGGTCAGCCTTGGGATCCGTAGGAGTCAGATCAGCGGGCAGGTCCTGACCGGCCAGCGCGAAAACGTCGGCGGCATGCCAGCCCAGCTTGGCCGCCAGAAGCCGCAGCGCAGAAGGGGCGGTGACGGCACCGCCGCGCCGATCCGACAGTCGACGGAGGAGAACCTCCATACATCCTCCTCCACCCAACGTGATCATAACCGGCCGTGCGCTGCGTCATCACAGAGCCGCGGAGCAGGCGACGACCGCGACGGGCAGCGCGCGAGGACGTCGGGACTCTAGGATTTCCGCGGTGACCGTCGATGCTTCCGCCCCCGCGCCGGGGCTCGTCCGGCTGGCCAGGTGGGCGCCGGCCGTCTCCGGGCTCGCCCTGGCGCTGGTGCCGCTGCTCGGGGTCGTCGCTGCGACGTTCGCTCGTTCCGGTGTACGGGCAGCGCCGGGCGACCTGTGCGGCCTGGTGCCCGCCGGACTGCTGGGCCGGCTGGTGCCGACGCCTGGCGCGCCCCAGCGGGAGCCGTCGCGCGTCGATCTGGCCCGCTGCATGGTGTCGACGGACCGGCCGCAGCCGTCGGCCGGCTACGGCGCGCTCGTGCTGGAGGTCGAGCGCCACGGCGGCGCAACGCTGCAGAGCCCTGCGGACCGCGCGCAGGACTGGTACGCCGGCCTGAAACGCACCCGCCTCGAGGGCAGGGGCGTGAAGCCGCAACGCGTCGTCGACGTGCCCGGCCTCGGCGACGACGCCTACGTCACCACCGACGAGCCGTCAGCGGACCGCGACGGCGACCCGCGGGGTTTCGCCATCGCCACCGTCCTGGCCGGCGACACCGTCCTGACGGTCTCCTACACCGCGGAGCCGTCCACCGACGCCCTCGCGACGGCCGCCGCCGTCTCGGTCGCCCGCGCCGTGCTCGGCGGCGTGCGATGACCCGCCCGGCCATGACGCGCCGGCGGGCGTGGACGATCCTGACCGTCCACGCGGGGCTGGTCGCGCTCGCGGTCGTCCTTGCCGCGCTGCTCTGGCTCTGGACCCGCCCGGAGCGCGTCCCGGCGGCCCCGGCGGGCCCGGTCGCCGAGCTGACCGCGGATCCGTTCGTCAGCCCTCGCTGAATCGGACAGTGGCTGTACAGGGCCCCTCGACATGAGGAGTATACCGAGTATTATACCCGTCATGATATCGAGGAAGTCGAAGCGATGAGCATCCGGCACGCGTTGCTGGCGTTGCTCAGTGAGGGGCCCAAATACGGGCTCCAGCTGCGGGAAGAGTTCGAGGCGCGCACCGGTGAGGTGTGGCCGCTCAACGTCGGGCAGGTCTACACCACCCTGCAGCGGCTGGAGCGGGACGGTCTCGTGGAGTCGGACGACGACGGCGAGCCCGGGCCGCAGCGCGGGTTCCGGATCACCGACGACGGTGCCGACGAGCTGTCCGGCTGGCTGCGCACCCCGCCCAACCTGGAGTCGCCGCCCCGCGACGAGCTGGTCATCAAGGTCCTCGTCGCGATCCGGCTGCCCGGCGTCGACGTCCACGACGTCATCCAGACGCACCGGCGGTATCTGGTCGAGCTGATGCAGCAGTGGACCCGGCTCAAGGACGAGGAGGCCGACCTCGACCTCGGCCTGGCGCTCGTGGTGGACGCCGAGCTCTACCGGCTCGACTCGGTCGTCCAGTGGCTGGACACCGCCGACGGGCGGCTGAAGCGGGCCGCGCCGGAGCCGCCGCGACCAGTAAAAGGGCCGCAGATCAGAAGGAGAGCGGGGGTGCGGCGGTGAGCCCGGTGCTGGAGCTGCGGACCGTGTCCAAGACATACCTCGACGGCACCGACGAGGTGCACGCGCTGCGCGAGGTGGAGCTGGAGGTCGAGGCCGGCAAGATGGTCGCCGTGATGGGGCCCAGCGGCTCGGGCAAGAGCACGCTGCTGACCATCGCCGGCGCCCTCGAGACGGCGACCAGCGGCGAGGTCCTCGTCGCCGGGCAGCCGCTGAGCGCGATGTCCCGCGACGACCGGAGCCGGCTGCGGCGCCGCGCCATCGGCTACGTGTTCCAGGACTTCAACCTGCTGCCCGGCCTCACCGCGGCGGAGAACGTCACGCTGCCGCTGGAGCTCGACGGGGTCAAGGCCGGGAAGGCGCGCGGCGCCGGGCTGCGCGCGCTGGAGGACCTCGGCCTCGCCGACCGGGCGTCGCGCTTCCCCGACCAGCTCTCCGGTGGCGAGCGGCAGCGGGTCGCGATCGCCCGCGCGGTCGTCGGCGACCGGCGGCTGCTGCTCGCCGACGAGCCCACCGGCGCCCTCGACTCCGCGAACGGCGAGGCCGTCATGCGGATGCTGCTCGCCGCCTGCAAGCGTGGCCTGGCCGCGGTCGTCGTGACGCACGACGCGCAGCTCGCCTCGTGGGCCGACCGGGTCGTGTTCATCCGCGACGGGCGCATCGTCGACCGTACTGCGCCGCGGCCCGGACCCGAGTCGCTGCTCAGCGAGACCGGGGGGCCGACGCGGTGAGCGTCGCTGTTGACGACAGGCCGCTCGTGCTGGGCGGTGGCCACGGCGGGATGCCGGCACGCAGGGCCGTCGTGCGCTGGGCGTGGCGGCTGTTCCGCCGGGAGTGGCGCCAGCAGTCCCTCGTCCTGGTGCTGCTGACGACGGCCGTCGCGGCGACAACCGTCGGGCTCGGCCTCGCCGGTGCGGCGGCGGACCCGCAGGCCGCGACGTTCGGCACGGCGACGCTCCGGGCGTCCCTGGGCACCGCCGGCGGGGCCGCCGACGCCGACGTGGCCACGCTGCGGACCTCCTTCGGCACGGTCGAGGCGATCGACCACCAGAAGATCCCCGTGCCCGGCTCGGCGAACTCGGTGGACCTGCGTGCGCAGGATCCGCGCGGCCCGTACGGGCGGACCATGCTGCGACTGGTCAGCGGTCGCTACCCGCAGGGCCCCGGGGAGGTCGCGGTCACCGAGCCGCTCGCGAAGCTGTTCGGTCTGCGCATCGGCGGCACCTGGGACGCGGCCGGGCCGGGGCGCACGGTGGTCGGCCTGGTCGAGAACCCGCTGGACCTGCGGGAACGCTTCGCGCTCGTCGCCCCCGGGCAGCTCACGACGGCCGACCAGACAGTCGTGCTGATCCAGGCGACCCGGGCCGAGTTCGCCGCGCGGGCCAGGCCGTCCGGGATGTCGGTCGACCTCCGGGACGCGGGACAGGACCCGGGCAGCGTCCTCGTGCTCATGCTGACCACGGTCGGCCTGCTGTTCGTCGGGCTGCTCGCCGTCGCCGGGTTCACCGTCATGGCGCAGCGGCGCATGCGGTCGCTCGGCATGCTCGGCGCCATCGGTGCCAGTCACCGGCACATCCGGCTCGTCCTCGTCGCCAACGGCGCGGTCATCGGCGGTGTCGGCGCGCTCGGCGGTGCCGCCGCCGGGCTCGCCGCCTGGCTCGCGGCCAGCCCCCGGCTGGAGCCGCTGCTCGGGCACCGCATCGACCGGTTCGACCTGCCCTGGTCGTCGCTGGCGGCCGCGGTACTGCTGGCGTTCCTCACCGCGGTCTGCGCGGCGTGGTGGCCGGCCCGCGCCGCCGCGAAGGTCCCGGTCGTCGCCGCCCTGTCCGCGCGGCCCGTGCCGCCCCGGCCCTCGCACCGCTTCGCCGTGCCCGGGGCGGTGCTGCTCGCCGCCGGGCTCGGCGCGCTCGCCGTGTCGCACCAGACGAAGCCGCCGTACATCATCGGCGGCGTCCTCGGCACCGCGCTCGGGCTGCTTTTGCTCGCCCCGGTCGGCATCGCCGCCGCGGGCCGGGTGGCGCGGTCCGCCCCGCTCGCGCCACGGCTCGCGCTGCGGGACCTGGCCCGCTTCCGGGCCCGCTCCAGCGCGGCGCTGGCCGCGATCACCCTCGCCGTCGGCATCGCCGCCGCCATCGCGCTCGGCGCGTCCGTCAGCGTCGCCAAGGCGGCCGCGCCCGCCGGCGGCAACCTGCCCGCCGATCAGCTGATCGTGTGGCTCGGCAAGGCCGGGGTCAAGGGGCCGGTGCCGGAGCTCACCGCCGACCAGGCGGTCACCACCCGCCGGCAGGTCGACGCGATCGCCGCCGGGCTGAACGCCACGTCCGTGCTCCCGCTGCAGGTCGCCCTGGACCCGGACTCCCCCACCGAGCGCGGCAGGGAGCAGGGCCGCCTGGTGTCCCAGATGGGTCCGCCGCACACCAGCACGGTCGACGGGCGCACGATGACCGAATACCGCGGCGACGATTCCGACACGCTGTTCGTCGCGACCCCGGAACTGCTCGCCCACTACGGGATCGACCCGGCGGGCATCGCCCCGGACACCGACATCCTCACCCGCCGCGCCGACTACGACGGGTACGACCTTTTCACATCCAGGAACCTGACCTGGCGCCCGAAGGTCCAGCACGTGGACCTGCCCACCTTCCCGTCCCTGCCCGGTGCCCTCATCACCCCTCACGCATTGCAGACCCTGGGCTTCACCGCGATCCCCGGCGGCTGGCTGCTCAAGGTGCCACGGCCGATGACCCAGTCCCGGATCGACCGCGCCGGAGCGGCGGCACTCGCCGCCGGCCTCGAGGTGGAGACCCGTCCGACCGGCGCGGACATCACCCGCGTCGCGGCGTACGCCACCGGGGTCGGCATCGCCGTCGCGCTGGGCGTGCTCGCCATGACCGTCGGCCTGATCCGCAGCGAGACCGCCCGCGACCTGCGCACCCTCACCGCGGCCGGGGCGCGGCGCGGCACCCGCCGTTCGCTGACCGCGGCCACCGCCGGTTCGCTGGCGTCGCTGGGCGCGGTGATCGGCACCGGTGGCTCGTACCTGGCCATGCTCGCCTGGCACTTCCGTGCTCCGCACTGGCTCGGCCACCCACCGGCCGCCGCTCTCGCCGCGATCCTGGTCGGCCTGCCGGTGGTCGCGTACCTGGGCGCCTGGCTCCTCGCCGGGAAGGAGGTGTCCGCCCTGGCCCGCCAGCCGCTCGACTGACGTGCCGGCTCCGCGGCGATATCAGCCCTGCTCCCGCACGATCGCCGCCGGGTTCGGCCTCGACGACACGAGGCCGCACCCGGCGGCGGCGTCAGTCTCCGGTTCATCTACCTGCTGCTCTTCGACGACTTCGCCCGGCACGCCGGCCACGCCGACATCCTCCGCGAGCAGTTCGTCGCGCGGGGGCCGGGGATCGGCGCGTAATATCCTATTATCCAGATAGGATTGATAGCTTAATCTGGGACGCATAACGTCAGCTACGACGCGCCCCGGCACCTTGAATCGCTTACCCGGGGCCGACTCTGGACCTAATTCCTATTAAAGCGGTCGTTTGTGTGTAGATTACGGAAGGAGCGTCCGTGGCTGTCAGTCAGGTCAGTGCGCCGCCGGCGGCGCTGCGCGTCGCGGCCGGGCTGCGGCGGTTGCGGCCGCCCATCAGCGGGCGGTATCTCGGGGGGAGGTTGCTGACCGGGCTGATCGCGGTCTGGGGTGCGGTCACCCTGGTCTTCTTCGCGCTCTACTCGACCGGCAACCCGGCGGTCCTGCTCGTCCCGCCCGACGCGCCCCGCGACGAGATCGACCGGCTGACCAGGCTGATGGGCTACGACCAGCCGCTGCCGGTGCAGTACGCGAAGTTCCTCGGCAACGTCGCCACCGGGAAGTTCCCCGACTCGATCAGGTACGGGTCCGACCCGCTGCAGATCGCCCTGGCGAAGGTGCCGGGGAGTTTCGCGCTCGGGGTCACCGCGCTGCTGATCGGGGTGGTGCTCGGCGGGGTGCTCGGTTACGTGGCGGCGACGGCGAGGTCGCCGGTGGCGCGGCGGCTGCCGCTCGGGTTCGCGGTCGGGCTCGAGGCCATCCCGACGTTCTTCATCGGGATCCTGCTCATCATGGCGTTCGCGGTGCAGCTGCGCTGGTTCCCCGCCACCGCCGACGGCATCGGCGCCGCCGGGATCGTGCTGCCCGCGATCACGCTCGCCATCGCGTTCGTGCCCGTCATCGCCAGGGTGTTCCGGACCGCGCTGATCGACGTGCTGCAGGCCGAGCACATCCGCACCGCACGGGCGAAGGGGCTGCCCCGGCGCGTGATCGTGCTGCGGCACGTGGTCGCCAACGCCCTGGGCACGACGCTCAACGTCGTCGGGATCCAGGCGGGCGTCCTGCTCGGCGGCGCCGTGGTGACCGAGTCGGTCTTCAACTGGCCCGGCATCGGCCAGCTGTCCATCAACGCCGTGCAGAACCGCGACTACCCCCTCGTCATCGTCTGCGTGCTGGTCATCGCGGTCGGTTTCGTGCTCATCAACCTGCTCGTCGACATGCTCGCCGCCGTCATCGAACCGAGGTTGCGGTCATGACCGTCATCGACAAGCCCGCCGGCACCCGGACCAGACGCACCATCGGCGTCGCAGGGTGGATCGGCGCGGGAGTTCTCGCCGCCGTCGTGCTCGTCACGCTGTTCGCGCCGCTCCTCGTCGGCGACCCCCTGGAACAGGACTTCACCGTCATCCTGCGGGCGCCGTCGCACGCGCACCCGTTCGGCACCGACGACCTCGGCCGCGACGTGCTGACCCGCACCGTCTTCGGTGGGCGGACCGGCCTGGCGCTGACCGCCGTCGCGGCGGCCGTCGCCTCCGTGCTGGGGCTCTCCCTGGCGCTGCTCGGCGCGCTCTACGGCGGCTGGATCGACGGGCTGACCGCACGGCTCGCCGACATCCAGCTCGCCGTGCCGTCCATCGTCCTGGCGATCGTGGTGCTGTCGTTCATCGGCAACTCGTTCGTGCCGATCGTCGTCGTGCTCGTCCTCGGCTCGTGGGTGCTGACGTTCCGGGTCATCCGCGGGCACGCCCGGGCGGTCGTGCAGCAGCAGTACATCGAGGCGGCCCGGGTCGCCGGCGCCGGGCGCGGTGCGATCGCGTGGCGGCACCTGATCCCGAGCGTGCTGCCGCTGTTCTTCGTCGCGGTCACGCTCAGCGCGGCCTCGGCGCTGCTGCTGGAGTCCAGCCTGGGCTTCCTCGGGCTCGGCGTGCAACCGCCGGAGCCCGACTGGGGGCAGATGGTCGCCGCCGGCCGCGACACCCTGTCGACATCGCCCTGGATCGCCGTCTTCCCCGGCCTGGTCGTCGTGGTGACCGCCGTCGCCCTGCAGCTCCTCGGCGACGGCCTGGCGGAACGGTTCGTCGGCGGCCAGACCGTGCAGAGAGGAATCGCCAGGTGACCACGGCAACCGAGGCACCGAGCACAAGACGACAACCGACGAGCGTCGACACCGTCCTCGACATCCACGACCTCAGGCTCGCCGTCGATCACGGTGCGCCGCTCGTGCACGGCGTGGACCTGCGCGTGCCGGCGGGCCGCGCCGTCGGGCTGGTCGGCGAGTCCGGCTCGGGCAAGACACTGACCGCGCTCGCCGCGGCCGGGCTGCTCCCGCCCGCGATCCACGTCACCGGCGGCACGATCGCGGTCGCCGGCCGTCAGGTGCGGGACCTCACCGAACGGCAGGGCCGCGCCCACCTCGCCGCCCACGTCGGGGTCGTGTTCCAGAACCCGACGCCGTCACTCAACCCTCGGCTGCGGATCGTCAAGCAGCTCGTCGAGGCGCTGCCCGCCGGCACGCCCCGCGGCGAGCGCCGCGACCGGGTCGCCGAGCTGCTGCGCCTCGTGGGCATCGACGACATCCACAAGACCCTCGCCGCGTTCCCGCACGAACTGTCCGGCGGCCTCAACCAGCGGGTCGTCATCGCCATGGCCCTCGCCCGCTCGCCGCGGCTGCTCATCGCCGACGAGCCGACCACCGCCCTGGACGTGTCCGTGCAGAAGCAGGTGCTCGACCTCGTCGACGACCTGCGGGCGCGGCTCGGCCTCGCGGTGCTGCTCGTCAGCCACGACATCGGCATCATCTCCGACCGCACCGACGACGTGTACGTCATGGCCGACGGCGAGATCGTCGAGTCCGGCGCGACCGCCGAGGTCCTCGGAGCGCCGCGGCACGAGTACACGAGACAACTGCTGGCGGCGATGCCGGACCGGCTGGCACCGGCCCGCGCAGCGGCGAACGCCGACGACACGACGGAACTGCTCCGCGTGCACGAGGTCCGCCGGTCCTTCAAACAGCACGTGGCGCTCAAGAGCGTCGACCTGACCCTCCACAAAGGACAGGCGCTCGGGCTGGTCGGCGAATCCGGATCTGGAAAGACGACCCTCGCCCGGATCATCGTCGGCCTCGAACACGCCGACACCGGCACCGTCACGTTCGACGGCCTGCCGGTCCACCGGCAGACCCGCGAGCAGCGCCGACGCTGGCGCCGCGAGGTCCAGTACATCTTCCAGGACCCCTACAGCTCGCTCGACCCGCGGCTCACCGTCGCGCAGACCCTCCGCGAACCCCTGGAGCTCAACCATGTCGGCATCGCCCGCGGCCGGATCAGCGGCCGGATCGACGCGCTGCTGGACGAGGTCGAACTGCCCCGCGACTTCCGTGACCGGCTGCCGTCGCAGCTGTCCGGCGGTCAGCGCCAGCGGGTCGGCATCGCCCGGGCCCTGGCCAGCGAGCCTTCGCTGATCGTCGCCGACGAACCCGTGTCCGCGCTCGACCTGTCGGTCCAGGCCCGCATCCTGCGGCTGCTCGCCCGGCTGCGGGTCGAACGCGGCCTCACCTACCTGTTCATCTCCCACGACCTCGGCGTCGTGCGCCACCTGTGCGACGACGTCGTCGTGCTCCGCGCCGGCGAGATCGTCGAGCGGGGGCGGACCGACGAGGTCCTGCACAACCCCGCGCATCCCTACACCCGGTCGCTGCTCGACGCCGTCCCCGGCCGCGCCACCGCACCCCGCTCCCTCAAGTCCCTCAAGTCCCTCAAGGCAGGAACCCCGCAATGAAGGATCTCAGACGCACCCTGCTCGCCGTTTCCGCGTCGGTACTGGTAGCCCTCGCGAGCGCGTGCGCCGGCAGCGCCACCGCCGGTGACGCGGGGGCCGCACCCAAGGCCGGCGACGTGCTGCGGCTGGCGCTCTCCCGGCAGCTGACGAACATCAACCCGCACAAGGGCGGCTCCCCCGACAGCCAGGGCGCCGTCATCGGCTCGATCTACGAGTCGCTGACCCGCATCTCCCCCGACTTCAAGGTCACCCCAGGCCTGGCGACGGCGTGGAAGACCGTCGACGACCACACCTGGCAGTTCACGATCCGCACCGACGCCAGGTACTCCGACGGCACCGCGCTGACCGCCGACGACATCGTCTGGAACTTCCAGCAGCTGCTCGACCCCAACTACGCCGGCACGTCCGGCGCGCCGCTGCGCAAGTACCTCAAGTCGGTGGAGAAGACCGACGACGCCACGCTCACGTTCCGCCTGTCGCAGCCGACGCTGGACCTCCCGGGCCGGCTGTGGAACATCTACATCGTGTCGCCCGCGTTCGCGAAGACGCACAAGCTCGACACCGAGGCGCTCGGCAGCGGGCCGTACAAACTGGACACCCTCGACCTGGAGAACGGCGCGACGCTGTCGCTGAACCCCTCCTACGCCGGCACCGGACCGGCCTTCGCGAAGGTGAAGTACACGGTCCTCGCCTCCGAGGCGCAGCGCATCGCCGCACTCAAGACCGGTGAGCAGGACATCGTGCTCAACATCGCGCCGCTGTCGCTGGAGCAGTTCAAGGACTCCAAGACGTACACGACGATCCTCGGCGTCGGGCCGCAGCCGCTGGTCCTCGCCATCAACGAACGCAAGCCCGGCACGCCGCTGGCGAACGCGCAGGTCCGGCAGGCGCTCAACTACGCCACCGACAAGGAGTCCATCATCCACGGGCTGCTGAAGGACTCCGTGAAGCCGCTGCCCGGGCAGGTGCTCTTCGAGCCGTTCAACCGGGAGAACCCGAACCTCAAGGCGTACCCGTACGACCCGGAGAAGGCGAAGTCGCTGCTGGCCGCGGCCGGTTTCGGCGGCGGGATCACGATCAGCCTCGACGTCCCCGCCGGCACCTACGTCTCGGCGGAGAACGCGTCGCAGGCGATCGCCGCGCAGTGGGCCAAGGTCGGCGTCACCCTGAAGATCACCACCACGCCGTTCCCGGCCTGGCTGCAACGCCAGTACGGCAAGGACGACCAGGCCTCCGACCTCGTCTACATCATGTGGGGCAGCCAGTACCCCGGCGACACCACCGGCAACTTCGGCCCGTTCCGCAGCGACCACATCCAGAGCCACGTCGCCGCCCCGAAGTTCGACGCCCTCGGCGACAAGGCGCTGACCGCGACGGACGAGGCGACGAAGAACCAGTACCTCAACGAGGCCGCGCAGGTGTACTTCGACGAGGCGCACACGATCTTCCTCTACCCGTCGCCGTTCACCGCCGAGGTGTCCAAGGCGGTCACCTGGACCCCGAAACCCAACCGCTACCTGTACGCCCAGGAGGTCGGACGCGCATGACCGAACGGCAGCTCTTCCTCGGGGGATACGTCCTGTTCCCGAGCGGCCACTACGCGGGCGCGTGGCGGCACCCGTACTCCTCCCGTGACTGGCTCGGCCGCGGCTTCGTCCACGACCTGGCGCGCACCCTGGAGGCGGCGAAGTTCGACCTCGCGTTCGTGCCGGAGACGGTCAGCTACCGCGACGGTTTCGAACGGCACGGCCTGTCCAACGCGATCAAGCACGACCCCGCGCAGATCGCGGCGCAGATCGCCGCCGTCACCACCCACCTGGGCGTGGGCGTGACCCTGTCGACGAGCTTCAACGAGCCCTACAACCTGGCCAGGACGCTGCTGAGCCTCGACCACCTCAGCGGCGGCCGGGTGGCGTGGAACGTCATCCAGTCCAACGGTCCCGCGAACTACGCGAACTTCCCGCACGTGGAGCAGCTGTCCGGGCCGGAGCTCTACGACCGCGGCGACGAGTTCGTCGAGGCTGTCACGGCGCTGTGGCGGGCGTGGGACGGCGACGCGCTCGTGCAGGACCAGGAGACCGGTGTGTTCGTCGACACGGCCAAGGTCACCGCTCCTGACTACCGGGGCAAGTACCTGGCCGTGCGCGGGCCGCTGAACCTGCCGCCGAGCCCGCAGGGGCACCCGGTCATCATCCAGGCCGGCGACTCGCCGCGGGGCCGCCAGTTCGGGGCCCGCTGGGGCGACGTCATCTTCGCGATCGAGCGGACCCCGGCGGACCTGCGGGCCAAGAAGGACGACCTGAAGGCGAAGGCGCGGGCGCTCGGCCGCGACGCGGAGAAGATCCGGCTGTTCGCCGCCGTCCAGCCCATCATCGGCGAGACCACCGAGATCGCCCACGCCCGGCGGGACTTCCTGCGGACCCGGATCACCCCGGAGGCCGGCGTGGAGTTCTTCGCCCTGTTCTCCCGGCTCGACCTCAGCGGCGTCGACCTCGACGCGCCCTACCTGCGGGTCGTCGAGGAACGGGCGACCGAGGGGCAGGCGGAGAACCGGGCCGTCGTCCAGCTGACCGAACTGCTCGGCGCCCGCGCCGGCAGCATCACCATCGCCGACGCCGCGGTCGAGTTCTCCACCAGCGAGCTGACGCCGCAGATCGTCGGCACCGGCGAGGAGGTCGCCGAGCAGCTCGCCGACATCTTCGGCTCCGGCGCCGCCGACGGCTTCCTGATCACCCCGACGCACTTCCCCGGCTCGTTCGACGACTTCGGCCGGGCGGTCGTGCCGCACCTGCAGCGGCTCGGCGTGTTCCGCAAGGACTACACCGGCTCGACCCTGCGCGACCACCTGGGGATCGCATGACCGACCTCGTTCTTCGCAGCCGCTGCGGCACGAGCCTCGCGGCGACGTTCACACCCGGCACCGGCGACAGCGCGGTCGTCCTGCTGCACGGGTTCCTGTCCGACCGGCGGGCCGGCGGGCGCTTCGACCGGCTCGCCGACGCGTACTCGGCGCTCGGGCACGCGGTGCTGCGCTTCGACTTCAGCGGCTTCGGCGACTCCGGCGGCGACGTCGTGGACGCCGACCGGCTCCTGGAGGACGCGCACGCCGCGCTCGACCACCTCGACGGGCTCGGCTACACCCGGCAGATCCTGCACGGGCAGAGCCTCGGCTCGGGCGTGGCGCTGCGGGTCGCGCCGCAGCGGCCCCGGGTCGTCACGCTCGTGCTCACCGGCGCCCTGACCGGCGCCGGCAGCGGCGACGCGCCCTACCCGTTCCTCACCGGCGAGCAGGTCGCCGCCTGGCACCGCGACGAGGACGTCCACCTGCCGGTCGAGGGGTCGGCGGTGCGCACCCACGTCACCGTCAACCGGCGCCGGCCCAAGCTCGGCGCCACCGGCACCCAGGAGGAGCTGCTGACCGCGCTGGGGGTGCCGGCGCTCGTCGTACACGGGGACACCGGGGACCAGGAGCAGGCCCTCGCCGCGATCACGGCCCGCGGCGCGCACCTGCTGCCCGAGGGGTCGCAGGTCGTGGTCATCCCCGGCGCCACCCACACCTTCCACGAGAGCCAGGACGCCCTCGCCGAGCTCGCGACCGCCTGGGTGCGCTCGCGTGTCACCGTCGTCAACGTCGTCACTGTTGGAGCCGCCGCATGACCGCCGTCCTCAACCAGGATCTGACCGTCCTCTCCCAGGGGCTCACCGTGCCGAAGGGGTTCGGTGACACGACGCTGGTCGCCGCGACTCCCGGCGCGATCCGGCTGCTGGGTGGCATCCCGGCGCCCGAGGCCCTGCCCGTGGAGGACATCGGCCGGGCGTCCGCCGAGCTGTGGCAGGACCGCGACGCCGCGGTCGCCGGCCTGCAGTACTCGCAGTCGCACGGGTTCCTCGCGCTGCGCGGCTGGATCGCCGCCCGGGAGGGCGTCGACCCGCGCCGCATCGTCATCACCAACGGCGGCATGCACGGGCTCTCCCTGGCCGTGCTGACGGTCGTGGAGCGCGACGCCACCGTCGCCGTGGACGACCCGGTGTTCCCGCTCTTCCTGCGGGCGCTGGAGCTGTCCACGACGCGGACGCTGCCGGTGCCGGTCGTCGCCGACGGCTTCGACGTCGAGCACCTCGCCGCCCGGCTCGCGGCGAGCGATCGCATCGCCGCCGCCTACACGGTGCCGGACTTCCACAACCCGACGCAGGTGACGCTGTCGGCGCAGAAGCGCCGGGCGCTGATCGAGCTCGCCGAGCGGTACGGCTTCTACGTCATCGTCGACAACCCCTACCGCGAGCTGCGCTTCGCCGGCGAGGACCAGGGCGTCGCCGTGTTCAACGACTCGGACCGCTCGATCCACGTCAACACGTTCACGAAGACGCTCGGCCCCGGCTGGCGGCTCGGCTGGCTGGTGCTGCCCGACCACCTCGTCGACCCGGTGATCCGGCTGCGCAACCGCGTCGACGCGCACAGCGCCACGGTGACGCAGACCCTCATCGAACGGCTCGTCACCGGCGACCCGCAGTGGTTCGACCGGATCGTCGGCGCCGCGAACGCCCTGTACCGCGACCGCGCCCAGATCCTCGTCGACGAGCTGCACGCTCAGCTGCCGGGCGCGTTCTCGACCCATGCCCCGGAGGGCGGCCTGTTCCTGTGGCCACGCCTCACCGACGACACCGTCGACCCGGCGGCGCTGTACCAGCGCGCGGCCGCGAACGGCGTGGTCTACCAGCAGGGCGAGTTCTTCGCCGCGAGCCCTCAGCGCGAGTCGGCCCGGTATCTACGGTTCGCCTACGGCGACCGCACCCCGGACGAACTGCGCGAGGCGGTCCGCCGCCTGGCCCTGGCGTTCTGAGACGCCCACCCGCAGGCGCCGGCCCGGGCAGGTGCCACAGGTGAACAGGCACACGCTGCCTGGTCACCGAGCATCAGCCCGGCGGGCGCCGCCGAACACGGTCAGCTCTGCTGGAAGTTGACGGCGGTGTACCCGCAGGATGCGTGCAGGTGCAGGTAGAAGGCGCCTTCGCAGTACTCGGCGAGGTCTCCGCCGTACAGCAGGCCGATGTAGTCCATCGGCTGCTCGCAGCCGGGGCAGTCGAGGTGCTCGGCGTCCTGGATCCAGCCGGGGTGGCCGCCGAGCGTCGAGCCGCCCCACGACCCGGCGCACCACGTCGTCGCCGGCTCTCCGGTACAGCTGCGGCGGCCACAACAGGTCGAGGTCGAGCAGCAGCCCGTGATGCGGCACCAGCCGCTCCGGCGCGGCGGCGGCGATCGCGGCCAGCTCCTCGACAGCACCCTCGCGGATCAGCCCCTCGATCATCCGGGCATCCTACCCAGCGTTGATCATCCGGCCGGGCCTGTGCCGGACCGCGGCTGTCGGATCAAGGCCGGTGCGTTGCCCGCGCCGGCGTGCGGCCCTACCGTCTGCCCCATGCGGTGGCCACGGCACATCCTGACGGCCTGCCTGGCGTTCGCCGGGGCCCTCGTCCCGCTCGGCCCTGCCTCGGCGGCGCCCTGCACGGTGAACGAGTACGACACCACCAACAACCGCACCTCGATCACCTTCGACGTCCGGTATCTGGCGTGACGGCAGCCCAGCGGGATCAACGCATCCGGTCCAACCGCAGTACCGTCCGTTACGTCCGGTGACGCCCGACCTAAGATCTGCGGATGCCTGCTGAACGGTTCCGCGTCGCCGCCGCTGTGTACGGAATCCTCCGTGACGACGACGGCCGGGTGGTGCTGCTGCGGCGGGCCGGGACGAGCTTCCGGCACGGCCAGCTCAGCCTGCCCGCCGGGCACCTCGAGGGCGGTGAGGACGCGGTCGCGGGGCTCGTGCGGGAGCTGCGGGAGGAGCTGCGCGTCGAGGCCGCTCCGCACAGCTGCCGCCTCGCGCTGCTGCTGCACTCCGCACCCGAGGACGCCGACGACAGCGAGTACTTCCACCTGTTCTTCACCGTCGGGCGCTGGTCCGGCGAACCGGTCATCGGCGAGCCCGCCAAGTGCAGTGAGCTGCGCTGGGCCGACCCGGCCGCCCTGCCGCCCGACGTCGTCGACTACGTCGCCGACGCCCTCGCGGCCGTCGCCCGCGGCGAAACCCTCGCCCTGCGAGGCTGGCACTGAGCGGCCATGGCCCTGGCTGAGCGTCAGACGAGTCCGGCCTCATAGGCGGCGATCACCAGGTGGACCCGGTCGCGGGCGCCGATCTTGGCGAACAGGCGGGCGACGTGGGCCTTGGCGTGCCGCAGTCGTTCGCCACCTGGCGGCGTGGGCGGCGGCCGCCGCGGTGCTCTCCCTGCTCACGATCCGCCGTCGCGACGTGTGACAGCTCGACCTGTGGGCCGGTGGGCCGGGAGTCAGCGTGCGGCGGCCTCCGTCAGGGCGGCCGCGAGGAGGGCCCGGGCGGTGCGCCGCACGGTCTCGCCGGCCTCCTGCCTGCTCTGCCCGGCGATGTCGACCAGCCAGATCAGCGTCTCGATGCCGGTGGCGGAGCGGACGGCGATCGCGAGCGCGTGCACGTCGATGCCGGATCCGTTGCGGCGCAACGGCTCCAGGGCATGCTCGAGCCAGCCGATCGCCCGGCCCTGCCGCAGCGCCGGCCTGTCACCGCGAGGCTCGTCGAGGGACAGTCGCAGCGAGGTGCGCAACTGAGGCTCCCAGTCCAGGTTGTACTGCGTGAATGCCGCCATGAACGCGTCGAGCCGGGCGTAGGGCTCCACCGGCGCGTTTTGTCCGAGCAGGGTGTCCGGCGAGATCTGCGGGTGGGCGGCCATGAGCAGCGAGCGTTGGTTGGGGAAGTAGCGGTAGGCGGTGGTCCGCGACACGCCCGCCCGCTCGGCTGCGTCCTCGACCTGCGGCGTCGAGCCCTGCGCGAGCAGCTCCCGGGTCGCCTCGACGAGCACCTGCCTGGTCCGCGACTTCTGCCGCGTCCGTCCGGTCGTCTCATATGGTATCGCCATTGCCATGATGGTACCGTAGTCCCATAAAGCTCGCCGAGGAGGGTGCCATGATCGGCCAGGATCCCGTCGTCACCGACCCGGAGCTCTACAGCGTGCTGTTCGAGAACGATCGGGTGCGGGTGCTGCAATACCGCGACCACCCTGGCGACCGGACGCACCCGCACCGCCACCCGGACAGCGTGATGGTCACCCTCAGCACGTTCCAGCGCCGCGTTTCCAGCGGTGACCGCCGGGCCGACATCGAGCTCCCCGCCGCCCACGCCCGCTGGCTCGGCGCCCAGGAGCACACCGGCGAGAACATCGGCACGACCGACACGCACGCCGTCTTCATCGAGCTCAAGGAGCCCTCGCCCGTCCCGCCGGTGACCGCCCCGCTCGGCCCGACCCTGCGGTAGCGGGGTCCGTGTCGCGGCGCCGCCGGCCGCGAAACGCATCGCGCCGGCGAGGTCTCGTCAGGCGATGAGCAGGCGGAGACCGAGCTCGGCCGCGTCGAGGGAGACGAGCTCGGCGTTGCGTTCGGCCCACCGGCCCGAGAAGAGGTCGTCGTGGAGCGCGGCCACCGCCCGCTGCTCGGCCTGCGGCCCGACCCTGGTCCACACCGACACCGCGCGGCGCACCTGTTCGTCCAGGTACGCCTCCGGCCGGCGCCAGTGCGCCTCGAAGAAACCGTCGGCGCAGTCCCACGGGATGAGCACCGGCTCCAGGCGGGCGCCGATCGCGCGGGCCAGCTGGTCCACCGGGGGCCGGTCGGCGACCAGACCGGCAACCTCGGGCAGGTAGTCGCGGGTGAGCCAGAACCGGTGCAGCCACCCGGCTTCGCCGGCGTCGTGCGTGAACACCACCACCCGCCGGGCCACCCGTCGCATCTCGCGCAGCCCGGCGATCGGATCGTGCCAGTGATGGATGGTGCTGAAGGCCATCGCGGCGTCGAAGGACCCGTCCTCGAACGGGAGGCTCTCCGCCGCGGCGGCCAGACACGGCGCCGAGCCCGCGGGGCGCTGCGCCCGCATGACCGCGGACGGCTCGACCGCCGTGACGTCACGGTCCGGGGGTTCGTAGGAGCCGGTGCCGGCCCCGACGTTCAGCACCGTCCGCGCGTCACCGAGCGCGTCCCAGACCCGCGCGGCGATCCGCGGCTCGGTGCGCCGCGTCGCCGGGTAGGCGGATCCGATGGCGTCGTACAGCTGCGCGCCGAACATCTGCAGCTGCTCCTCCGGCGTCGTCCTGATCCCCATCGCTCGTGCCTCCAGTTCCCTGTCGATGGCCGTGACCATGGCGGCAGCGCGGTCGCGCTGGTCCAGCAGCAGGCCGCGCAACCGGCGCAGGCGCGCCACCGCGTCGGTGGCCGGGTCGTCGACCAGATCCGCGATCTCGCGCAGCCCGAAGCCCAGCCGCCGGTACGCGAGCACCTCCCGCAGCCGGTCCACGTCGCCCGCCGAGTAGGCCCGGTATCCGGCCGCGGTCCGCGTGGACGGCCGCACGAGGCCGATCTCGTCGTAGTGATGCAACGTGCGGACGGTCACGCCGGCCAGCTCGGCCGTGCGTCCCACGGTCAGGTTGTCCTCCACCCCACCGACTATGTGGCATGACGCCGCGTGAGGGACAACCCGCTTCGTTGCCGGTGCCGTTCGACGCCGAGGGGGAGGTCACGTCGGTGGTCGTGAAGACATCCGGCGTCGGCCAGACTCCGGCGACGACGGCGACGCCGACGTTCAGCGACTTCGGCGGTGCGGAGGATCGGGAGGGCGGCCGGCGCCCGTTGGCGGGTGGGCGCCGGCCGTGGCTTCTCAGGTGGTGATGCGGAACGTGGCGTCGGCGCGGCCGGTGGCGTCGGTGATCGGGTCGAGGCGCAGCAGGTAGTTGCTGTGGCGGATGTACCGGTCGGGGAAGTTGTACGACTGCAACGACGTCCACGCGCTGTTGGCCAGGCCAGCGACCTGCCGGAAGGTGGCGTCGCCGGCGAAGGTGGCGCTGCCGTCGTCGGCGGCGAGCTGGAAGTCGTAGCTGTAGTGGCGCAGGTAGTGGCCGGGGAAGTTCACGGACTGGAAGGAGACGGTGCCGGAGCCGGTCAGGCCGGGCACGACCCGGAACTGCGAGTCCGCGAGAGGGCTCACGTTCGCGTCGATGCGGACGTCGTAGTTGCTGTGCCGCACGTACCGGTCCTGGAAGTTGTAGGACTGGATGCGGTTGATCGTGCTGGTGCTGGGCCAGCGGTTCAGGACGCGGGTCTCCTCGGCGGCGGTGAGGTTGAGGATCGCGCCGTGGCGCTTCTTCGTGCCACCCATGGCGTAGGAGCCGGACGCCGCGAGCTGGTAGGCGGACGGGCTGGACGGGTTGCCGGTCAGCACCGGCATATAGCCGCGGCCCGAGGCGTACTGGTCGAGGTAGAGCGCCCACGAGGTGCCGGTGTTGAACCTGACCCACATGGGGCCTTCGACCTGTGCGCCGGTGAGGCCGATGCCCGACAGGTTGCCCAGCGTCGTCCACGTGCCGAGGATCGAGTTGCTGCCCTCGATGGTGATCTGGCCGTCGCCGGACGTGCGGACGTAGCGGTAGCCGCCGACGCCGGCCGGCACCTCGACGATCTGCGTGTCGATGATCTCCTGGCTGCCCGGCCGCGTGATGTACGGCTGCGGCGTCGTGATCGTGCGGAAGTTCGACGTGCGGGCGGAGTAGATGCGGTGCTTCGTGGCGCCGTTCAGTGGCACGTTCGTGGCCCAGTAGAGGACGTAGTCGCCGGTGGCCGGGTTCCAGATCGCCTCGGGCGCCCAGGCGTTGCGGCCGTCGGGGATCGCGCCGGCGACGTTGAGCAGCCACGGCGCGGACCAGGTGACGAGGTCGGTGGACTCCCACACGACGAGGTTGCGGCTGCCGTTGTTGATGGACGTGGACCAGTCCTGGCCGCAGCCGATGCACAGGTCCGTCGCGATGATCCAGTACCGGTCCCCGGCGGGCGAGCGGACCAGTGCGGGGTCGCGCACGCCGCGGGTGCCCACATTGGACTGCAGGACGGGGCCGCCGTTGTTGAGGTCGGTCCAGCGCAGGCCGTCCTTGCTGTGCGCGAGGTGGATCTGCTGGGCGGTGGACGACTCGCCGGTGAAGTGGGCCATCAGGTAGCCGGTGAACGGGTCCAGCGCGGCGGCAGGCTGGGGAAGGGCGAACAGCAGGCCCGCGGCGAACAGGACCGCGACGGCCCGGCTGAGCAATGCGCGCATGACGCTCCTACAGGGTGGGGATGACGGCGCGGACAGCGCCGTCGGCATCAGCGGCTGGAACGAGGCATCCGCCGCGAACGCCGGCAGCGCCCGCTTCACGACGTGACCTTGAACGTCGCATCCTGACGGTCGGACGCGCTCGAAGCGCCGCTGAGCGGGTCGATGCGCAGCAGGTAGTTGGCGTGGCGCAGGTAGCGGTCGGGGAAGTTGTACGACCGGAACGACGACCACGTCGGGTCGGCGAGACCCGCGACGCGGGTGAACGTGGCGTCGGCGCGGAAGGCGGCGGTGTTGTCGTTGGCGTCGAGGCGGACCTCGTAGTTGAAGTGGCGCAGGTAGTGGGTCGGGAAGTTCACCGACTGGAACGACACGCCCGCGCTGTCGGCGAGGCCGGGGACCATCTTCCACAGCTGGTCCTGGTAGGGGTCGAACGGGTACGCGTCGAGCCGGGCGACGTTGTCGGCGTGCCGCACGTACCGGTCGGGGAAGTTCGACGACTTGAGCCGCACCCAGGCCGGCAGGCCCCACCGGGAGACGAGGCCGTTGTACTCCGCGGCGGTGACGCCCACGATCGAGCCGTGCTTGGCGTTCAGCGGGGGCGTGTAGTCGCGCTGGTTGAGCACGGTCCAGGCGCCGCCGCCGACGTTGCTCGTCGACCAGGCGTAGTAGTCGTTGTTGACGGGGCTGAACGAGTCGCCCCACAGCCACCACCCGGCGCCGCTGTTGCTCCTGACGAGCATCGGCGCCTCCATGGCGTTTCCTTGGCGGAGGCCGCCGGTGTACGTGGTGAAGCTGCCGGCCGCACCGGTGGACGAGCGGGCGCCGTAGGTCAGCCCGTTGCCGAGGTTCTTGTAGTACAGGTAGAAGGTGGAGCCGTCCACGACGACGTCGCCGTCGAGCACGGCGAAGCCGGGGCTGAAGTAGACCTGGTTGGCGCTGACAGTGCGGAAGTCCGAAGTGTAGTTGACCATGAACACGTCGCTGCCGTTGTTGGCGGAGTAGACGATGCCGTACTGGCCGCGCGCGGCGTCCCAGAACGCGGTCGGCGCCCACGTGTGCGTCGCGAGGTTGTGCATCTTCACCCGCCGGTAGCCGGTGAAGCTGGTCAGGTTCGCCGAGTCCCACACATGCAGGTACTGGTTGTTCTGCCCGAAGTCGGTGCCGTTGAGGTCGGTGGCGAGGATGACGAACGTGCCGTCCTGCTTGCGCAGGATGAACGGGTCGCGCAGGCCGAGCGTGCCGGCGGTCGGGGTGACGACGGGGTTGTTCTGGTTCAACGGCGCCCAGTTGAGCCCGTCGGTGCTCACCGCGACGTGCAGGCCGTAGTTGGCGCCGCTCTGGTTGGGCGTCTCGGTGAAGTAGACGAAGACGTAGGCGGCGTTGGCCGCGGCGGCGGCCGAGGGCGTCGCGGCGACCCCGACCGCGGCGGCCGCCACTGAGAGCCCCGAGAGCCCGGTGAGCTGGACGAAGGTGCGTCGACGAAGGTGCACGATGGCAGACCTCTCCCGCAGGATGTGAGCGCTCACAAGTTGAGTCTGACTGAACCCCGCGCGCGCGGCGGCACGGGCGACTCGTGCGAGCAGGAACGACGAAAAGGGTGTCATCGACGGCCGAGTTGGCGGAACGACCGTCGATGCGTGATGCTTGCAGCAGATGTTAGCGATAACACATCGACTGTCAACCCCCGGCCGGGGCGCTCAGCAGTCGCGCCACACCGCCAGCTGGGCGCCGAGGTCGTCGTGGCGGACCGTGCCGATCAGCGTGTGGCCGTCGGGGCCGACCCAGTCGATGACGCTCGGCGCGGGGTCCGGCATCGGCATCGGCAGCACGAAGGGCACGCCGTCGCGCCACACGGCAGGGCGGCCCGTGCCGTCGATCGCGCCGGCGGTCACGCCCGACGCGCCGACCGCCATCGGGTTCACCATCCTGTCGAGCGCCTCGACGGCGCCGGTGTGCAAGTTCCACCGCACGCCACGGCTGGGGTGGGCCGGGTCGTCGACCAGCTTCCCGTCCTGCTCGACCCCTTCAGCCTCGGCCCAGCCGAGCACCCACCCGCCCGACACCGCTCTCGCGCCGGCCTTCAGGTAGCCCGCCGGCACCGCGAGGGCCGTCTCGGCGCCGTCCGCCGCCCAGCGGAACCCGTGCGGGAGGTCGCCCGCGTTGCCGACCACGACGCCGTCGTCGGTGATGCCGACCGCCTTGGTCGAGCGGGTGCCGACGGTCAGCAGCGTCGCGGTGGGCGCGCCGGCCGGCCACAGCACCGCCCGCTCACCGCCGGCCTTGAGCCCGGCAGTACCGACGACGTCGCCACGCGCGTTGATCCCGGTGGCGGACGTGAAGGCAGCGGTGCCGGGCGTCGGCAGCGCGACCACCTTGCCGTCGCGGATCACGACCGCCTGCTGGCC
This sequence comes from Dactylosporangium sp. NPDC005555, assembly GCF_040605635.1. Classification (NCBI taxonomy): domain Bacteria; kingdom Bacillati; phylum Actinomycetota; class Actinomycetes; order Micromonosporales; family Micromonosporaceae; genus Dactylosporangium; species Dactylosporangium sp. NPDC005555. The sequence goes on along the minus strand of NZ_JBEXDG010000015.1, from coordinate 28,056 downwards.
GGAGACCCCGGCCGTGCGGCGCGTCCCGGCGATCACGCCGGAGGCGTTGACGCCCGCGACCGTGACGTCCTTCGCGGCGGTCAGGAGCTGCGGCTGCCCGCCGTCGGTCCACAGCATCGTCCCCATCTCCTCGGCGTTGTGGTTGGGGACCGCGACCACCAGCCGGCCCGCCGGGTCCACGGCGCGGATGTCGAGCCCGTTGGCGCCCGGCGGCAACGGCAGCGGCGACGACGCGCAGGCGCTCGGCGCCACCGTCGACGCCGCGGCCGGCCCGGCCGGCACGGCGGCCTTCCGGCTGTCACAGCCTGTGAGCACCGTCAGCAGCGCCACTGCGGCCAGCACCTGTCGGCTCCTGCCCATGCGTGTCGTCTCCTCTTCCTCGCTTGCCATCAACAGGTCCAGCGGGTGTTGTCGAACTCGTCGTGCTTGTCGCCCTCGACCATGCCGGCCACGATCGTTCTGCCGTCGGCGGTGATGCCCGCGCGCCACACCGCCGGACGCGCCGGGTCCAGCAGCGGCAGCGACGTGACGCCGCCGTCGTGCCAGAGGGCAAGCCCCGACGAGTGTTCCGTGGCTCTGCCGAGCACGGTCCCGCCGGCGCTGACGGCGTACGGCGTGAACAGCCCCAACGGCTCGACGGCACCGGTCCGCAGATTCCACCGCGCGTGCCACGGTCCGAGCTCGTCCGGGTCACGGGGGCGGGTCAGCGGCGCCGCGCCGGCCGCCCAGTCGCCGCCGCCCGTGGTGGCGGACCCGGCCGTGCCCTTCGCCAGCGGCGCGCCGCTGCCGCCGTCGACGCTCCACCGGTACGCGACGGTCGCGCCGTCGGACGCCCTGGCCGTGCCGACGACCACACCGTCGTCGGTGACGCCGGCGACCTGCGCCGTGCGGCCCTCGCCGGCGGACGGCTCGACGAACCCGCCGCCGGCCGGCCAGATCAGCCCGACTCCCCCGCTGTCGCCGAGCATCGCGTAGCCGACGGCGTCGCCGCGGGCGTTGACGGCGAACACGTCGCTCGACGTCGCGCCCGCCGGCAGCGGCAGCTGCGCGACCGTGCCGTCGCGGAACCGGGCCGCGCGCCGTTCACCGCCGGCGCCGCGGGTGCTGCCGACGGCGGTGCCGTCGCGGTTGACGGCGTTCGGCGAGAACTCCGCCGCCGCGGCCGGTCGGCTCGGCACGCCGTCCTTCCACAGGACCAGGCCGGTCACGGACTGCGCGGACCCGTAGCCGCCGACCATGAACCGCCCGGTCGGGTCGATCGCGTGGACCGCCCACTGCCCGGCGGACAGGCCCGGCGGGGCCGGCACCGCGGCGGCCACACACCGCAGCGGCGCCACCGACCGGCTCGGCAGGACCGGTGGCTGGGTCGGGGTCACCGCGGGCGGCCCGCCGTCCGGCCGCCGCAGCGGCGACGCGAACGCCACCCCGGCGATCAGCGCGACCGCGACCGCGACCCCGGCGACCAGCCGGATCCGCCCGCGCCTGACCCGCCGCCGGGCGGTGACGAGCACGTCGTCGGCGAGCAGTCGCACCGGCGGCACCTCCCGCTCCGCGTGGGACCGCAGCACCTCTTCGGGGTTCACGCGGGCCTCCTCATCGGCAGTCCGGCGCACGGCGACGCGGGGTTCACGCGGGCCTCCTCATCGGCAGTCCGGCGCGCGGCGACGCCTCGAACAGCTCGCGCAGCGTCCGCAGCGCCGTCGACGTCTGCGCCTTGACCGTGCCTTCGGAGCGGCCCAGTACCGTGGCGACCTCGGCGACCGACATATCGCACAGGAACCGCAGCGCCACCACGATCCGCTGCCGCTCAGGGAGCCGGCGCAGCGCCTGACCGACGAACAGCCGCTCGTCGACCTGCCCGATCGCCGCCTCGACCGCGGTGTCCGGCGGCGTGTCACGCAGGAACACCCGCGTCCACGGGCGGCGCTGGTCGCTCAGACAGGCCCGGACCACCATCGAGTGGACGTACGCGTCGAGGTTGTCGACCTCACCGCGTCTGCCCCAGCGCTTGTACAGCGTGGTCAGCGCGTTCTGCACGGCGTCCTCGGCCCGGTCCCGGTCGCCCAGGACCAGCCACGCGACCCGGTGCAGGCGAGGCAACTGCGCCCGTACGTAGTCGACGTACTCGTGCTCCTCGTCGACCCGCACCCGCGTCGTCCCCCTCCGGTGGCCCACGTTCCACCCCGGTAGACGCAAGCGGTGGCCACGGAGGTTTAGACGACTTTTCAGCAGCGGATCACAGGCCGGGCAGCGTCTGCTCGGCGTCGTACACCGGCCAGCCGTCCTCGCCGCGGCGGACCCCTTCGGTCAGCCGGTGCGGCTGCCGCGCGCCGGCGTCGAGCAGGTGCTCCACCACCGCGCCGCGCATGACGAGCGCGTCCGCGACGAGCATCCGGTGACAGTGCCACCACAGCGTCTCGGCACAGAGCACCGCCGGCAGGTCGGTCGCCGCTCCGCCGATCAGCTCGTCGACGGCGGCACGGAACGCCGGGGTGTCCATGTGGTCGGCGTACGCGGCGAACTGCGCGCTGCGCAGCGCGGTGTGCCGGGTGCCCGGACCGGCACCGCGCCGGCCACCGAGCGTCTCGCCGCGCCAGGTGTACCGCAGCCCGGCGCCGGTCACCGCTTCCGCGAGCGCGTCCCGGCCGAACTGCGGATGCCGCCGCGACCCCGGAAACCGCCGCACGTCGACCACCGTGCCGACGCCGGCGCCGGTCAGGATGTCCAGCAGCGCCCCGATCGGCCGCGCCCCGTGCCCGACCGTCCAGATCCGCACCGGATCGCTTCCAGTCCTGTCCACCGAGGGCAGGCTACCCCGGCCCGGGGTGATCGATGAGGCGGCCGATGCCGAGCACGGGCAGGACGGTCAGCAGGAACGCGACCGTCGCGGCCGCGGCGAGGAAGCCGACGTCACGGTTTCCGGCGTGCGGCGACTGCACGGCGACGACCGGCATGCCGAACGCGCCGATCCGCGACCCGAACTGGGGCATGGTCTGCCCCAGCCAGAACCGGCCGAAGGGTGTCACCGGGGGGCGCGGCCCCACGCCGAGATCATGGGTGAGGTGGCGAGGTCGAGGAGGCCGGCCTCGATGTTGGCGAGATGGGCGTCGATCTCGGCGTCGGTGGCGAGGCCGGCGACGGTCAGGTGCCGGCGGATCTGGCGGACCGTGGCGTGCTCGAGGGCGGCGCAGGCGGGCCCGGTGACCGGGAAGTACGCGTCGGCGGCGACGTCGGTGAGGCCCGCGGCGCGCAGGAGTGCCGGCAGCGTGCGGCCGTAGCCGAGGTCGACGCCGCGGGCGGCCATCAGGGTGCGGAAGTCGTGCTTGAGCTTGTTGGCCAGGCGCTGCGCCGGGCCGGACTCGTCCGGGCAGACGAGAGGCTGCAGCGCCGGGTCGGCCTCTTCGATCAGCAGCCAGCCGCCTGGTCGCACCGACGACGCCATCGCGGCAAGGGCACGGTCACGCTGCGGGACGTGGACGAGGACCAGGCGGGCGTGCACGAGGTCGAACCGCTCCTGCGGCGGCGGGTCGACGCCCACGTCGTGGCGGGCGACCTCATACCCGGCGCCGCCCGTGGTCCAGGAGACGTCGATGTCGGTGGCGAGCACGTGGCCGGTGGGACCGACCCGCCCGGCGAGCCACGCCGGCACGCTCGTGCCGCCGGCGCCGACCTCCCAGCACCGCCAGCCGGCACCGATCCCGAGGGCGTCGATGTGCCGGAACGTCGACGCGTCGAACAGGGCCGCGAGGGCGCCGAACCGGGCGCCGGCCTCCTGCTGCCGGTTGTCGAGCAGGTATCCGCCTTCATCGCTCACCACAGCATCATCGCAGCAGGAGCCCCGCATCGGTCGGGTGCCGGCAGCCGCTGTCGTCTGCGAGGCCGGGTCGGTGCCACCGCTCGCGCACGTGACGGTCCGGGCGGCAGCGGCGTGGCCCCGAGATGTCCGGGCCGTGCGAGAACGAGGTCCGGGCGGTCGCCGGTGACCTCGTCCCCCCGACACCGTCAAGGCCGGGCCGCACCACACGCAGCGGCGCTGGACCCGAGGCCGGCTCCGGTCAAGGGATCAGGGCGACCTTGCCGCCGGGGTGGCCGGTGCGGACGAGGTCGAGCGCGGCGAGGGCCTCGGTGAGCGGGAACGTCCTGGCGACCGGGACGACCAGCTGTCCGGCGGCGGCGAGGGACAGCAGCCTGGCGCGGACGCCGTCGCGGAAGGCGGCGCTGGCCGGCTGGTTGCCGCCGATCGCCGGGATGCCCGCCGCCATGGACGCCTCCGAGGCGACGATCGTCACGGACCGGCCGCTCGGCATGGCGTGCGCGGAGGCGATGGCGTCGTCGGTACCGACGGTGTCGATGACGGCGTCGATGCCCTGCGGCGCGGCGGCGGCGACGCGGTCCTCGAGGCCGGGACCGTGCGCGACCGGGACGGCGCCGAAGTCGCGCAGCAGCTGGAAGTTGTGCGGGCTCGCCGTGCCGATGACGGTGGCGCCGAGCAGCCGGGCCTGTTGCAGGACGCTGACGCCGACCGCGCCGGACGCGCCGTGCACGAGGATCGTCTCGCCTGCCGCCACGCCGGTGACGTGCAGGGTCTCGGCGGCGGTCGTGCCGGCGAGCAGCAGGTTCGCGGCGGCGGGAAAGTCGAGCGCCGCGGGCTTGCCGAAGACGTCCTTCGCGGGCACCGTGACCTGGGAGGCGTAGCCGCCGCTGATGCGGAACGCGACGACCTCGTCGCCGACGGAGCCGACCGGTGCGTCCGGCGCGTCCGGCGCGTCCGGCGCGTCCGGCGTGCCGGGGCCGACGGCGCTGAGGACGCCGGCCACCTCGAAGCCGATCGGCAGCGGCAACGGGCGGTCGGGGCCGCGGGCGGCGTCGAGGTGCTTGTAGTCGGCCGGGTTGACGCCGGCGGCCCGCACGTCGATCGTCACCTCGCCCGGGCCGGGCGGTGGGACGTCGGTCTCGACCAGGACGAGCGGCCCGCCGAACTGGGGCGCGATCCATCTGACTGCCACGGCCGCACCCTACCCAGCGTCCGACGGACTACGCAGCACCGAGAACAGCACCTCGCGGCGCAGTTCGAAGCCCATCGACAGGTACAGGCCGACGGCGCCGGCGTTGTCGCGGGCGGCGTGCATGAAGGGGGTCTCGCCGCGGTCGCGGATGTTGTGGGCGACCGCGCGGACCAGGGTCGTCGCCAGGCCCTCGCCGCGGTGCGCCGGGTCCGTGCAGACGGCGCTGATCTCCGTGAAGCCCGTGGGGTGGAGCCGTTCACCGGCCATCGCGACCAGCGCCCCTTCGCGGCGCACGCCGAGGTAGGTGCCGAGCTCGTGCGTGCGGGGCTCGAACGGACCGGGCCGCGTGCGGGACACGAGGTCCAGCATCTCCGGGACGTCCGCGGCGCCGAGCGTGACGAGGCCGTCGCCGGGACGCGACTCCAGCGCACCGGTGGCGATGAGCTGGACGCCGGGCACGGCGAGCTCGACCTGCCAGCCGTCCGGCGGCGTGAACGGGTCACCCGACAGCATCGCGGCCCCGCCCGGTCCGACGAGCGCGAGGACGTCGGCCCAGACCCGCTCGTCCACGACGGGCGGCACGGCCATGATGGGCGAGACGCCGACCGGGTACCGCAGCGCCCTTCCGGGGCCTTCGGCGAAGCGGGCGTGCGGGCCGGTGAGCGACGCCCACGCCGCCTGGTCGAGCAGATGGATGTCCGTCGACACCCGCGGGCGGAGATCCGATGCCGTGCTCATGTGCGTCCTCTGCTCAGGGTGAAACACTGGTCTGGTCTGGTGCCGTCGACGGCGAGGTCGGCGAGGACCCGCCCGATCGCCGGGGCGAACTTGAAACCGTGGCCGGAGAATCCGGTGGCCACGACGACCGGGCCGTGCCGGTCCAGGACGAAGGTCGCGTCGGGTGTCGTGGTGTACGTGCAGCTGATCGGCTCGAACTCGTCGGCGTCGACGCCGGGCAGCCAGCGGCGGACGTACTCGCGGAGCGCGGCCAGCTGGGTGGGTTCCGGGGTGAAGTCGCGGTGGTCGGGGTCGACCTCGGGGCCGACGCCGTGGAAGCCGACCTTGATGCCCTCGCCGGGGGTGGCGAGCCCGTAGATCCCGCCGTGGAACTGGCCGGCCGCGGCCGACCCGGGCGCGAACCGGTGACCGAAGCTCGGCCACCCGTCCGCGGACGCGTCTCCGCCGGAACTCGGCCGGCCGGCGGCGGGCGCTCGAAGGGCGAAGTGCGCCGGTTGCTCCTGCGTGACCCGCAGCGGCGGCAGCGGCGCGAGGTGGCCGACGAGCTCGGCCGCCCAGGCGTTGACCGCCGCCACGACCCGGCGGGCGCGGTACGTGCCGGCGTCGGTGTGGACGAGGACCGCGTCGTCACCGAGGACCTCGATCGCCGTCACGGGTGTCGAGTGCCGCACGAGTGCGCCTTCCTTCCGCGCCGCGGCCTGGAAGGCGGCGACCGACCGGTCGGCGGACAGGCGTCCGCTGTCCGGATGGAAGAGCGCCGGGGTCGTGAACCGCATACCCGGCCAACGGTCCGCGGCGGCCTCGGGCGGGAGCCAGCTGTGCGGTACACCCGCCGCGGCCAGACCATCGGCGAGGTCGTGCAGCAACGGGTGGTCGCCGTGGTCGACGCCGCCGGTGACGGTCAGCAGCCGCTCGCCGGTGACGTCCTCCAGCTCGCGCCACAGGTCGCGGGCCTCCCGGGCGAGGCCGATGTGCACGGGGTCGGGGTAGGACAGCCGGAAGATCCGGGACGCGCCGTGCGACGCGCCGTTGGTGTGGCCCGCCTCGAACCGCTCGAGCAGCGCGACGTCGGCCCCGCGGCGGGCGAGCCGCCAGGCCGCGGCCGAGCCCATCGCCCCGCCGCCGACCACGACGACGTCGACCGGGGTCGCCGGTGTGCCGGATGCCATCGCCTCAGCCCAGGATCCGCGCGGCGCCGAAGCCGCTCGCCAGCGCGGACCCGGCGGCGAACCGGCCGGGTGAGAACTGCTCCAGTCGCGGGTCGGGGTCGCCGGCGAGCAGCCTGGCGACATGATCTCCCCACACCGGTGCCAGTTTGAAGCCGTGCCCGCTGGTGCCGGCGTCGACGTACACCCGGTCGCTCACCTGTCCGGTGACCGGCTGCCAGTCCGGGCTGACGTCGTACAGCGACGCCCAGCCGCGATCCGCGACCGCCCGCCCCCGGACCGGTGTCCGCTGCGCGGCGCGGGTGGCGAGCCAGTCGATCTCCGCGGCGGTGACATCCGTGGCGAAGTCGTCCGGGTCGGTGGGGGTGGCCGGGGCGAGCGGGCCGAGCAGGAACCGGTCCGCGCCGGACGGCCGGGAGTAGTAGCCGCGCTGGACGTCGATCAGCACGTACGGCACAGCCAGCGGAACATCGTCCGGCTGGTGGATGAGGCCGGCGACGACGTGACGCTCGGCGGTCAGCGGCAGCGCGGCACCGACCTGCGCGAGCAGCGGCCCGGTCCACGGTCCCGCGGCGACCAGCAGGCGGCCGACCTCGTGCCGGGTGCCGTCACCGAGCAGGACGACGACCCTCCGGCCGTCGTCGGTGATCTTGACGACCTCGGCGTGCTCCAGCAGCGTCGCGCCGTGCCGTTCGGCCGCGGCCGCGTAGCCGAGTGCGGTGCCGTGCGGGTCGGCGTGGCCCGCGCGCTCCTCCCACACGCCGATCGCGGTCCCGTCGAGGTTCAGGTCGGGGAAGCGCGCCGCCAGGTCCGCCGGCGTCAGCACCTCGTGGTCGGCCCCGGTCTTCCGCACGTCGTCGATGTCGTCGGCACCGTGCAGGTACAGCCCACCCGTCCGGACGAAGCCGCTGTCACCACCGACCTGTGCGGCGAAGTCGGCGAGCACCGCCGTGCTGTCCCGGGCGACCTCGGCCAGGAACCGGTTCGTGTAGTAGGACCGGACGACACCGCTGGCCCGGCCGGTCGGGCCGCCGGCCCGGGTGCCACGCTCGAACACGACCGTCGGCACGCCCCGCCTGGCCAGGTGATACGCGGCCGCGACCCCGTGCACCCCGGCGCCGACGATCCCAACACTGTCCTCACTCACGGAACTAATCCTATCGCTTGAGTAGGAAATGCGCTACGCTGCATCGTATGGCGTTCGCAGGAGAGCTCAAGCACCGGTTCCTCGCCGGGCAGGCCGTCACCCGCGTCACGAACCGGGTGATCGGGATCAGCCACCGCATCATCGGGTTCGGTCTCGCGCCGGCCGCACTGGACCTGTACTGCCGGCCCGACTTCCACGACACCTCGACCTGGGTGGAGATGGCGCCGGAGCTGCGGCTCCGCGAGATCTCCCGGCAGGCCTGACCGTCATGGAGACCAGCCGCCCCTTCGACGAGGTCATCCACCACGGCACATTCACCACCCCCTGACCACGCCGTCGACGACGTGGTCCCACGAGGTGCGCCTGGTTCAGCCGGCCTGGTACCGGAGCTTGGTGGGGCTGACGACCAGGTTGAGCTCGGTGATCCGGCCGGCGTCGAGCTCGACGCCGAGCACGCCGAGCAGGGTGCCGTCGAGTTCGAGGGCGAACCCTTCGCCGGAGGCGAGGCGCAGCGGGCGGGCGTGCACCCCGGCGTACCGGCGACCGAGGCCGGACAGCAGGGTCAGCACGCGGTCCGGGCCGTGCACCGGGACGCGGGCGGCGGTGACCTCGCCGCCGCCGTCGGAGCGCAGGACGACGCGCGGGTCGAGCAGCGGGATCAGGTCGGTGAGGTCACCGTCGGCGGTGGCCTTGAGGAACGCTTCCATGACCCGCCGGTGCTCGGCGGCCGGGACGGGCGTGCGGGGCGGGGCCTCGGCGCGGACGCGGCGGCGGGCGCGGGACGCGAGCTGCCGGCACGCCGCGGGGGTGCGGCCGACGACGGTGGCGAGGCGGTCGAAGTCCATGCCGAACACGTCGTGCAGCACGAGCGTCACCCGTTCGGCCGGTGACAGGCTCTCCATGACGAGCAGGACGGCGGTGCGCACCGACTCGCGCAGCGCGACCGTGTCGCCGAGGTCGGTGTCGTCGTAGCCGGCCAGGGGCTCGGGCAGCCATGTCCCGGCGTAGGTCTCGCGGCGTACCCTGGCCGACCCCAGCTGGTCGAGGCAGATCCGTGACGTGACGGTGGTCAGCCACGCCCGTTCGTGCTCCAGGTCGCCGACGCCGCTGGTGTACCGCCGCAGCAACGCCTCCTGGACGGCGTCCTCAGCGTCGGCGGCGCTGCCCAGCAGCCGGTATGCGACCGCGAACAGGTAGCGGCGGTGCTGCTCGCCCTCGTCCATGTCACATGATTGTGGCGTATGTCGTCTCCCTGTCATGCAGAGGATCACCGTAGTCGGCGGCGGGTTCGCCGGCCTTGTCGCCGCCATCACCTGCGCCGAGGCCGGGGCGGCCGTCACGCTCCTGGAGGCGCACCACACGCTGGGCGGGCGGGCCCGGGCCACCACCGGGCCGTACGTCGCGCACGACGGCCCGCACGTGCTCTACCGCGACGGCCCGTGGTGGCGGTGGCTCGCCCAGCGCGGCCTGATCGGCGCGGCGCGCGGGGTGCCGGCGCGGGGACTGACCGGGTTCCGGTTCCGCCACGGCGGCCGGCTGCGTCGCACCCCACCGGCGGCGCTGCTGCCCGTCCTGGCCCGGCGGCGCCGCACCGCCCCCGTCGACCGCGACTTCTTCTCGTGGATCCGTGACCAGCACGGGGACGCGGCGGCGTCGGCCGCGTCGAACCTGATGGGTGTGGCGACGTTCGACGCCGATCCGGGCCGGCTCTCCGCGGCGTTCGTGTGGCCCCGGCTGCTGCGGGTGTTCGCGCCGAGCCCGCCCGCGCGGTACGTCAGCGGCGGCTGGAACGGGCTCGTCGACCGGCTGTCCGCCCACGCCCGCGCGGCCGGCGTGGCGATCGAGACCGGCGCCCGGGTGACCGAACTGCCACCCCCGCCGGTGATCGTGGCAACGTCCCTGGACGCGGCCGGCCGCCTGCTGGGCACCGCCCTGCCGCACGTGGAGAGCGGCCGGACGGTGCTCCTCGACGTCGCGGTCCACGCCCTGCGGGGTGACGCGTTCGTCGTGTCGGACCTGGACGAGGCGGGGTGGCTGGAGCGGTACACGCTGCCCGACCCGACCCTGGCCCCGCCGGGCGAGTCCCTGATCCAGGCCCAGCTGCCGCTGCGTCCCTCGGAGAGCAAGGCCTCCGGCCTCGCCCGCCTGTCGGCGCTGACCGACGCGGCCCTGCCGGGCCGGCTCGCCCGGACCACCTGGAGCCGCGACGGCGTCGCCAACCGCCGCACCGGCGCCCTGGATCTCCCCGGCCAGACCTGGCACGACCGACCGGCCATCGCCCGCGGCGACGGCGTCTACCTCGCCGGCGACATGGTCGCCGCCCCGGGCCTGCTCAGCGAGGTCTCCTTCCACAGCGCGACCACCGCCGCGACCGCCGCCCTCCGGTGACGGGTCCACCGGCCCCGGCGGCGCGTATGCCGTGCTCGCCGGGTTCGTCGCCGCCCGCGGCGCGCTCAAGCCGGGGATGGACGTCGAGCAGGCCCGCGACATCGCCTTCATCGTCACGAACGTGGAGAGTTACCTGCAGTTCACCGACGTCTGCGGATGGATACCGCGGCAGGAGCGGACTGCCTGCTGGCTCGGGCGCCGGAAAAAGTTTGAGCAGGCTGTCGGATCGGGCCGGGCGTGTTCGTTGCAGGGATGAGCGTCGCCCATGAGGGGCGCGCCGCAGCACAGGAGATGATCTGAGGATGCAGTACCTGGTTTCCGTGATCTTCGAGGCCGACGACACCCTGGCCACGCCGGAGGAGATGGCCGCCATCGACGTGTTCAACGAGCGGGTCACCGCCGAGGGCCACTGGGTCTTCGCCGGCGGCCTCGCGGCGCCCACCGCGGCGACCGTCGTCGACAACCGGGGCGACGGGGCACTCTTCACCGACGGGCCGTTCGTGGAGGCGAAGGAGTATCTCGCCGGCTTCTGGGTCTTCGAGGCGCCCGACCTCGACGTGGCGCTCAAGCTCGCCGCCGACGGGTCGAAGGCCTGCAACCGCAAGGTCGAGGTGCGCCCGTTCCTGTGAGCGCCGCCGATGCACGGGACGCGATCGTCCGGGCCCACCACGAGGAGTGGGCACGGGTGGTCGCCGCCCTCACCAGACGCTTCGGCGACCTCGACGTCGCCGAGGAGGCCGCCGCCGACGCGTTCGCGACGGCCGTCGAGCGGTGGCCTGCCGACGGCGTACCGCCGAACGCCGGCGCCTGGCTCACCACCACCGCGAACCGCAAGGCCATCGACCGGCTCCGGCGCGAGGGCAAGCGCGACGAGAAGCACAAGGAGGCTCAGATGCTGCGCGACGACGACCCTCCCGAGCCGACCGGCCCCATCGACGACGAGCGCCTCCGCCTGATCTTCACCTGCTGCCACCCCGCGCTGGCGACGGAGACCCGTGTGGCGCTGACGCTGCGCATGGTCGGCGGCCTCACCGTGGCCGAGATCGCCCGGTCCTTCCTGGTCCAGGAGACCGCCATGGGCCAGCGGATCACCCGGGCCAAATCCAAGATCAAGGCGGCGCGAATCCCGTACCGCGTCCCGTCCTCGGACGACCTCCCGGCCCGCGTCTGCGCCGTCCTCGCCGTCCTCTTCCTCATCTTCAACGAGGGCTACCTGGCCACCGGCCCCGACACCGACCCCGTCCGCCCCGGCCTGACCGCCGAGGCGATCCGCCTCGCCCGCCTGATCCGCGCCCTGCTGCCGCACGACGGCGAGGCGGCCGGCCTGCTGGCGCTGATGCTCCTCATCGACGCCCGCCGCACCGCCCGTGTCTCGGCGACCGGCGAGCTGGTCACCCTCGCCGAACAGGACCGCGGCGCCTGGGACACCGCGCTCATCGCCGAGGGCCACCGCCTGGTCCGCGAGCGTCTCCGCTCCGGCGAACCGCCGGGCCGCTACCAGATCCTCGCCGCGATCAACGCCGTGCACACCTCCGCCCGCGACGTCCGCGACACCGACTGGTCACAGGTCGTCGCCCTGTACGACCAGCTCGTCCACCTCGACGCCTCGCCGATCGTCGCCCTGAACCGGGCGATAGCGGTCGCCGAACTCGACGGCCCCGAGGTGGCCCTGGCCGCGGTCGACCGCCTGTCGGACCGGCTGGCCGGCTACCACGCCTACCACGCGACCCGCGCCGACCTCCTGCGCCGCCTCGGCCTCGGCCGGCAGTCCCGCCTGGCGTACGACCAGGCGATCGCCCTGGCCGGCAACACCGCCGAGACCGCCTACCTCACCCGCCGCCGCGACCAGCTGGGACAGGCAGGGCCGGGCGATCCCCGGCAGCCCTGACCGCCGCGGCCCCCTCGAAGACCGTTGCGTCACTGGAGGTCGAGGACGACCTTGATGTCGTCGGGGTGCGACTCGAGGGCGTCCGCGAACCGCGCCAGGGGGACGCGGCGGGTGATGAGGCGGGCGAGCCAGGCAGGGTCGGCGGCGAGAAGGGCGTCGGCGGCCGCGGCGTAGTGGGACAGGTTGGCGTTGACGGAGCCGACGACGGCGTCGTTCTCCAGGACGATCTCGCGGTTGAGGGCGCCGGCATCGACCGTGATCCTCCGGCCGGCCGGGGAGACGCCGGTGAGGCAGACGACGCCGTAGGCGGCGGTGCCGGCCATCGCCTCGAAGACGACGCTGGACACGCCGGTGGCCTCGATGATGACGTCCGGTTTCGCCTTGGCGGCCACGTCGGTGACGCTGCTGCTGTGGTACCGCGCGCCGAGCGCCTCGGCGGCGTCCTTCTTCGGGCCGGACGTGACCTTGTCGAGGACGTGGACCTCCAGGCCGCGTCGCACGCCCAGCATCGCGGCGAGCAGGCCGATGGGGCCGGCGCCGGTGATGAGGGCCCGGCGCGGCTCGAACCAGGAACGGGCGCCCACCTTCTCGACCTGCTCCCAGGCTTTCGCGACCACGGTGGTGGGCTCCATCAGTACACCTGCCGCATCCAGACGAGCGTCCAGCTTCACGGCATAGCCGGTCTCGACGGTCCACAGCCGACTGCCGTAGCCGTCGAGGTGTTTGATACCGCGCTCGGTGTATCGGCCGTTGCGGCACATGTCGAACGCGCCGTGTGCGCAGGCGCCGCACGGGACCGGGTCGGGGCGGCGGACCACGCCGACGACCAGGTCGCCGGGGGTGAACTCGCTGCCGGCGGGGGCTTCGCGGACCCGGCCGAGCGACTCGTGGCCGAGGACGAGGTGGTCCCGGCCCGGGGGCGCCCAGCCGTAGCCGCCGGCGGCGATCTCCCGGTCGGTGCCGCAGACACCCAGCGCGACGCCCTCGACGAGGAGCTCGCCCGCGGCGGGTGCGGGATCGGGCAGTTCACGGATAGCGGCAGAGCCGGCCTTACCGGGTTCGACGGTCAGCGCGCGCATCGGGACACCTCCACGAAGGAGGGGCTACCCGTTCGCGCCCGCGCGGTAACGGCGGGTGCTGGCCGAGCCCGAACTTCGGCTCGACGCGCTCCTCGACCGAGGAACTCCACGACACCCGCCGATGAATCGGGTCAACCGTACCGGAGAGGGCGACCGGCACCCGTAACCGTGGGTGCTGACTTCCGGCGGCATCTCGGGTACTGTCCGCGTGGCATTCTGCACCGGTCACGGCCGCCACCCCCGCGCAGATCCGGCCGAAGTGCGAATCGCCGCCGAGGAGGGCAGGGACCATGACGCAGCACCAGATGCGACCGTATGACGAACGTCTCGCGAACGGTCACGCGACGTTGAACAACACCGCGGAGCAGCAGGCTCCCCGCCCCGACATGAACGTCCAGCACCAGGCGCTCCAGGTCCTGACGATGGCGCAGCGCACCGCCGAGGAGCACCTCGACGGCGCCCGCCGGGAGGCGGAGCAGATCCGCGCCGCGGCCCACGCCGAGGCGGCGCAGATCGTCTCGAAGACCCAGGCCCGCGCCGACGCGCTGCACGCCGAGGCGGAGAAGTTCATCGCCGAGGCGCGCGCCCAGGCCGAGAGCATCGCCCAGTCGGCGGAGGCGTTCGCCGCCGAGACGGAGCAGAACGCCAACGACATCCTCGCCGAGGCCCAGGCCCGCTCGGAGAAGATCGTCCAGCAGGCCCGCGCCAACGCCCACGACATCAAGCAGCGCGCCGAGCAGATCTACGAGGACGTGGTCGGCGGCCTCACCGCGAAGCGTCAGGCGCTGCAGCAGCAGATCGAGGCGCTGGAGCGCTTCGATCACGAGTACCGGTCGCGGCTCACCTCGTTCATGCAGCAGCAGATGCGCGCCCTCTGGGTCAGCCAGCCGCAGGTCGAGGCGGAGATCGAGGAGGCCGAGGCGGTCCCCGGCGAGCTCATGGCCGCCCCGCGCCACGAGCAGGACGCCGAGGACGAGGCCTAGGTCTCCACGCCGTCCGCCGGAAACGGGGTTGTCCGGCTCGTCCCGTAAACGTGCCAGAAGAAGTCGTTCATGACCGCCGCATTTCGCGCGTGGCGGGTGAGCAGGGCCGTCAGCGTCTCCGGGACGCCGACGGGCCGCGCACCCGCCGCGCACCCGCGGATGTAGTCGTGCCGCTCGGCGGTGCCGGTGATCCCGGCCACGTTGGCGACGATCCAGTTGACCAGTTCCCTCGACGCGTAGCCGGTGTCATGGTTCGCGTGGTGTACGACGAAGGCCCGCTCCTGCGCGGACAGGTCGAACCGCGCCGACGTGGCCAGGCCGAGGTCCGCCAGGTAGAGGCGGCGGCCGTCGGTCAGGATGTTGCGGAAGTGCGCGTCGAGGTGCAGCAGGCCGTTGCCGTTCATGAAGGCGACGGCCTCACGCAGCTGCCGCTCGACGCCCAGGCAGGCTTCGGGGTCCTGCTCGGCCAGCCAGGTGTCCAGGCGGTGCGGGACGTACTCGGCGAACAGCACCAGGCTCGCCGACGCCTCCGCCAGGGCCCGCAGGCGCCGGCGGACCGCGGGCGAGCCGTCCCAGTAGTCGACGACCCGCTCGATGTCGGCGTGCTCCTCGGTCGGCGGCGCCGCGCCGGGCAGCACCCGCCAGTGGTACAGCAGCGGGAACGCCTCGCTCCGCCCGGTGAGCACCCAGTTCGTCGTCATGGTGTTCGCGGCGAGCTCCCGCCAGGCGCCGAAGCCGCCGGCGGCGTGCGCCACCACGCTGTACTGGCAGACCACGGGCAGCTCGAAGAAGTTGGCGGTGGATCTGACGTGCCGCGGGTCGCGCTCCAGGTCGGTCAGCGGGATCCGCTTCACGAAGACGGGCACACCGTCGACGTCCAGCACCGCTGACGCGCCGCCGACGCCGACGCCGAGCGGCCGGGCCTCGTCCACGAGCCGGCCGAGCCGGCGATCGTCGAGCAGGGCGAGCGCCGTGGAAACCTCGCCGTATCTGACCAGTCTCACGCTCACAGGGTATCCAGGCGCGGATCATCCGCGGATCGGCCGGTCGAGGATGTAGACATCGGTGGGGGCGCTCCGACGTCTCAGGTGCGCGACGGGACGGCCGTCGTCCGAGCTGGGAGGTTCCGATGAAGTACGTGATCCTGATCCACTCCAACCCGCAGCCCTGGGGCCACCCGACGAGCGACTACCTCGCCGCCCACCAGGCCCTGCCCGACGAGGTCCGCAAGCGGCTGAACGCCGAGTTCGAGCAGGTGATGGGCGAGTTGCAGGCCAACGGCGAGCTGCTCGGCGGCGAGGCGCTCGGCGACCCGGCCGGCGCCCGGCTGTACCGGTGGCGCGACGGCGAACCCCTGGCCGTCGACGGGCCGTATTCGGAGGCGAAGGAGCACCTGGCCGGGTTCTTCCTGATCGACGTCGACAGCAAGGCCCGCGCCGAGGAGGTCGCCGCCCGGTTCTCCGGCCCTGACGAGACGGTGGAGCTGCGCCCGCTGATGTGGCCCGGCGGCGACGACCAGTGAACGTTCCCGGCGACGGGCGGCGCGCCCCGGCGGTCCATGGCGCTCCCGATGGTTGAGGACGTGTGGCGTCGGGAGGCGCCGCACGTCCTCGGGGCGCTGCTGCGCAAGTACGGCGACCTCGGCGACTGCGAGGAGGCGCTGCAGGACGCCGCCGAGGCGGCCACCGCCCAGTGGCCGGTCGAAGGGATGCCCGACTCGCCACGCGCCTGGCTGATCACGGTCGCGTCGCGGCGGCTCATCGACCAGGTCCGCGCGGACTCGGCCCGGGTCCGCCGCGAGACCCTCGACGCGGCGGCCCGTCCGGATGCCGCACCGGATGCCGCGTCGGGCGACACCTCGGGTGACGCTGACGACACGCTGCGGCTGTTCTTCCTCTGCTGCCATCCCGCACTGACCCGCCCGTCGCAGGTCGCGCTCTGCCTACGCTCCGTGGCCGGCCTCGGCGTGGAGCAGATCGCGGCGGCGTACCTCGTCCCGGCCCGGACGATGACGCAGCGCCTCACCCGTGCCCGCACGGCGCTGCGCCAGGCGGGTGCGCGGTTCGACATGCCGTCGGAGCGGGACCTGCCCGGCCGGGTCGCCGCGGTCATCGACGTGTGCCACCTGGTGTTCACCGAGGGGTACGCGCGGACGTCGGGTGCCGCGCTGCTCGACGTCCGGCTCGCCGAGGAGGCGATCCGGCTCGTCCGGCAACTGCACGCCGCACTGCCCGACCACGCTGAGGTCGCCGGGGCCCTGGCCCTCATGCTGCTCACCCACGCCCGGTCCCCCGCCCGCGTCGACCGGGCCGGCGACCTCGTGCCGCTCGCCGCACAGGACCGCTCACTGTGGCAGCGTGCCGCGATCACCGAGGGTGTCGGCCTGCTGGAACTGACCCTCCCCCGAGGCCACGTGGGCAGGTTCCAGCTCCAGGCCGCGATCGCCGCGGTCCATGCGGAGGCCGCGACCTACGAGGAGACCGACTGGCTGCAGATCAGCGTGCTCTACGACATGCTGAGCCGGGTCGCGCCTGGCCCGGCCGTCACGCTGAACCACGCGGTCGCCGTCGCCATGGCCCACGACCCCGCCGCCGGCCTCGCCATGCTGGAGCCGCTGCTGACCGACCCGGCCATGCAACGCCACCACAGGCTGCACGCGGTGCGCGCCCACCTGCTCGACCTCAACGGCGACCCCGCCGCCGCGCAGGAGCACTACCGGACCGCCGCCCGCCTCACGACCAGCCTCCCCGAACAGCGCTACCTCAACCGGAAACTGACCCGGTGACCGCCCCCTGCTCGACGGGCCGCTACACGCTAGAGACCGTGAACTGTCAGGGTCTGGGGTCACGGCGGTGGCTGCTCGTCTCTGCGTAGTCGATTCAAGAGCATTGTCCACAGCGGACTGCGCGGAGCTTGCTCGTCAGTTCTTCCTCGCTGTCACCATCGCGAAGGTGAGCAACTCGCCGGCGTCGGCGGCGAGTAGGTCGATCACCGCCTGGCGATTGTGTTGTGGGCCGGCCCAGTCGCCTGTGTGCTCGGCCACCGCCTGTGTCCATAGCAGCCAGTCCCGCCAGCCATCTTCCTGCAGTCGTGCCGATGTGACGGTCACGAGTTCGGTGACTTCCCACTGAAAGCGCCACCACTCGGCGGTGTGCCAGGCGATCGGCTCCCAGCCGAACAGTTCCTTGATGCGCTCCGGGATCGCCCCGAGTTCCCGGACCTCCTGGGTCATTCCCGGCGTCGCCACGCCGAGTTGGCCGCCAGGCCGCAGGAACCCCACGAGGTATGGCAGATACCAGTCAGAGGTGCCGAAATACTCGAAGGCGTCGATACTTACGATGGCGTCGAAGCTGTCCTTCCCGAACGGCAGGTTGTGCGCCTCGGCCCGCACGGCGGTCACCTGGCCGGAAACGCCGGCGTCAGCGAACACGGCCGCTGCCTCATCCGGCGCGATCCACCAATCGGCCGCCACGACCTGGACACCGTACTCACGGGCCAGGAACACGGACGTCGCTCCCTTGCCGGAGCCCAGGTCCAGGACCTGCATTCCCGGGCGCAGGTCAAGATCCCGGGCCAGGTTCTCCAGCAGCCACAACGGGTTCGGCCCCATGTCCAGGTCGAGCAGCCAGGCCGGGTCGTACCGGGACGAGCGCGGATACCGACCTTGGCGGGCAAGCTCACCGATAGCTGTCACGGGCGCCGATTGAAGCTGGTCACAAGCAGGCATGCAACCCATTTCACTCACCCTGCCGACAAGGACCTGCAGGCGTCGATGCCCAGGCACGCCGTGCACCGACGGCCTGTCCAACAGCAAGGTGTCGCGACGGCACCTACCTGCGCCGTAACCCCGACGGCACCCTTGACCGGCACCGCTCCCCCACCGGCGACCACGTCACGTGAGCCGAGCCGCCCCGATCACGGGCCTGTGGCACGGCGAGCGGTACACGCGGAGGTCACGACCTACCGGAAGACCGACCGGATGCGGATCAGCCTGCGCCACCACATGCTGACCCGGTCATGACGCTCGCGCCGACAGCAGGCCGAACAGCTCTTTGACGGGCGCCGGCGCGTCTGCGGGCGGCGCGGCGAACCCGGCATCGAGGAGGCGGAATCCCGCCAGGTTGAGGAAGGCGAACGTGTCGGTGTGCGTGTCTGCGTGGTGCAGCCTGATCCGCCAGCCGAAGTGCCACCCGCGCGAATAGAGGACACCGAGGTGGTGGAGCTGTGCCAGTGGGATCCGGCGCTGCCGCACCACGTTGTGCAGCTCGACCTCGGTCGCGTGGACGATCACGTGCTGCCGCGTCGCGGCCAGGAGGAGCAGCCCGCACGGGATCGAGGCGTACCACAGGGGTGGAAACGCGAAGAAGCCGACAAGCGCGAAGCCGACGAAGCCGGTCCCGTAGTACGCGATCGCCTGCCAGTTCCGGTACGTCCGAGGTTCACCTGTCGTCACGCCGTCCATCATGATCGAGGCCGTCGATCCCTGACAACGCCCGCGGTCAGGGCGCCGTCGTGAGGCGGGTGATGGCGGCGACGGTGCGGCCGGCGAAGACGTCTCGGATGCGCAGTTCGACGCCGGCCTCGCGGGCCCTGGTGACGAGCTGGATGGACAGGATGCTGTCGCCGCCGAGGGCGAAGAAGTCGTCGTCGACGCCGACGTCGCGGACGCCGAGCACCGCCTCGAACACCGCGCACAGCTGCCGCTCCGCGGAGGTGCCGAGGGCGGCGGAGCGGCCGCTGCCGGTGATCTCCGGCATCGGCAGCGCGGCCCGGTCGATCTTGCCGTTGACGGTGACGGGCATCGTGTCGAGGAGCACGAACGCGGCCGGCACGAGGTGTTCGGGCAGCCGGGCCACCAGGTGGGCGCGCAGCTCGGCGGTCGTGACGGCGGCCCTCGGCACCACGTAGCCGACGAGCCGCTTCACCCCGGGCGTATGTTCGCGCACGTCGAGGGCAGCCTGCCCCACGGCGGGGTGGCCGGCCAGGGCCGCCTCGATCTCGCCGAGCTCGATGCGGAAGCCGCGGATCTTCACCTGGCTGTCGCTGCGGCCGACGAAGTCGACCCGGCCGTCGGCCGTCCATCGCACGACGTCGCCGGTGCGGTACATGCGGCTGCCGGCGGGACCGAAGGGGTCCGGCAGGAAGCGTTCGGCGGTCAGGCCGCCACGGCGAAGGTAGCCGCGGGCGACCTGGGTGCCGCCGATGTACAGTTCGCCGTCGACGCCGGGCGGCACCGGGCGCAGCCAGCGGTCCAGGACGTACGAGCGCCCGTTGGCGATGCCGCGGCCGATGAGCGGCCGGTCGGAGTCGCGGATGCGGGCGACGAGCGCGTCGACGGTGCATTCGGTGGGCCCGTAGAAGTTGTACGTCTCGGTGCCCTCGAAGCGCTGCATCCGCTCCCACAGCGGCTGCGGGATGGCCTCGCCGCCGACGCCGAGGATGGTGAGCGGGAGCCGGCCGGCGTCGAGCAGGCCGGCGGCGATGAGCTGCTCCAGGTGCGACGGCGCGACCTCGATGAAGTCGATCTCCCGGTCGCGGATGAACGTCGTCAGCGACACCGGGTCGCGGCGGATCTCCTCGGTCACCAGGTGCAGGTGGTGGCCGCCGAGGAGGCCGAGCATCGGCTGCCACGAGGCGTCGAACGCGAACGACCAGTTGTGCCCGACCCGTAGCTTGCGCCCGCCGAGCCGTCGCGAGGCGGGGGTGAGCACGTCGCGGTCGTGGCTGGCGAACAGGTTCACCACGTTCTGGTGCGGGACGAGGACGCCCTTGGGCTGTCCTGTGGAGCCGGACGTGTAGATGACGTAGGCGGCGTTGCCGTTGCCCAGCGCCGGCGCGGTGAACGGGCCGTCCCCGAAGGCGAGCGAGTCTTCGACCAGGCAGGTGCGGGTGCCGGGGGGCAGCGCCGCCGCGTGCGAGGCGTCGGTGACGACGAGGACCGGTTCCGCGTCGTTCAGCATGTACGAGACGCGGTCGGCCGGGTAGTCGGGGTCGATCGGCAGGTACGCGGCACCGGACTTCAGGACCGCCCAGATCGCGACGATGATGTCGGCCTCGCGGGGCAGCATCAGGGCGACGGTCCGCTCGGGTGCCGCCCCGCGCTCGGCGAGGAGCCTGGCGAGCCGGTTGGCCCGCGCGTCCAGCTGCGCGTAGGTGAGGGTCTCGTCCCGTACCGTCAACGCCGGCGCGGAAGGGGTCACCGTCGCCCAATGGGTCAGGATCGCGGGCAGCGTCGACGCGGCGACGGGCAGGGTGTCGTCGTTCCACTCCCGCAGCACGGTGTGCAGCTCGTCGGGCAGCAGCACGTCGGTGCGGCCGACGGGGGCGCCGGGGTCGGCGAGGGCCTGGCCGATGATCCCGACGAGCCGGGCGAGGGTCCGTTCGGCGGTGGCCTTGTCGAACAGGTCGGGGCGGTATTCGAGGGTGAGGTGCAGTCCCCCGTCGTCGCCCGCGACGAGGGTCAGCGGGTAGTGGGTCGCGTCGTGCTGCTCGACGGCGCCGATCTTCAGCCCGGCGACCGTTTCCCGCGCCGCGAGGGCGTCCTCGTCGACGGGGTAGCTCTCGAAGACGGTGAGCGTGTCGAACAGTTCGCCGATGCCGTGCGCCCGCTGGATGTCGGCGAGCCCGAGGTGGTGGTGGTCGAGGAGGGCGGCCTGCTCGGCCTGGACGCGGGCGAGGAACCCGGCCCACGGCTCGCCGGCGCGGATCCGGACCCGGACGGGGACGGTGTTGATGAACAGGCCGATCATGTCCTCGACGCCGTCGAGGTCGGCGGGGCGGCCGGAGACGGTGGCGCCGAAGACGACGTCGTCGCGGCCGGTGAGCCGGCTGAGCAGCACGCCCCAGGCGGCCTGGACGAGGGTGTTGACGGTGACGCCGAGCCGTCGGCCGGCCGCACCGACGGCGGTGGCGAGGGTCTCGGGGACGGCGGCGTCGAGGTAGCCGGGGGTGATGCCGTCGCGGGTGGCGTCCGGCGGCACGATCCGGGTGGCGTCGGTGACACCGGCGAGCGCGTCCCGCCACGCGGCGGTGGCCGCGGTCCGGTCCTGCGCGGCGAGCCACGCGAGGTGGTCGCGGTAGGGCCGGGACGGCGGCGGGGTCTGCCCCGCGTACAGGGCGAGCAGGTCCCGCACGAGCAGCGGCCCGGACCAGCCGTCGAGCAGGATGTGGTGCTCGGTGCTGATCAGCCGGTGCCGGTCCGGGCCGAGGGTGGCGAGCGTCCACCGCAACAGCGGCGGCGCGGCGAGGTCGAAGCGGTCCTCGCGGGCGTGGGCGAGGACGCGGGCGGTGGCGGCGGCGAGGTCGTCCTCGCCGGTGAGGTCGACGGTGTCCCAGCGGGGCTCGACGGCCGTCGGGATGATCTGGACGGGCGTGCCGGACGCGGTGGTGCCGAAGCCGGCCCGCAGGTTGGGGTGCAGGTCGAACAGCCGCGCCGCCGCCCGCTCCAGCCGGTCCGGGTCGAGGGGGCCGGTGAGGTCGACGGCCTGCTGGACGGTGTAGACGTCGATGGCCGTCTCGTCCAGCGACGACAGGAAGTACAGGCCTTCCTGCAGCGGCGACAGCGACCACAGGTCGTGCGCGTCGTGGTCGAGCGCGGCGATGTCGGCGGCGGTGATCGCGACGAGGTCGAAGTCCGACGGGGTGCGGCCGCCCGCGCCGGCGGCGACGGCGGCGGTGATCGCGTCGAGCGCGGCGAACCAGTCGGCGGCGATGGCGCGCACGTCGTCGTCGGTGAGCACCCCGGCCGGGTAGCTCAGGTCCACCGACAGCGTGGTGTCGAGGACGCTGACGTTGATCTCGAGCGCGTAGGTGACGGGGGCGCCGGGGTCGGCGTCGCCGCCGATGCCGTTGACGGGCATCCACTCGTCGGTGGTGTCGTCGCCGGCGCCGAACCGGCCGAGGTAGTTGAACAGCACCTGCGGCTGCCGCCGGGGGCCGTCGGGACGCAGCAGCCCGTAGCCGATGCCGTTGTTCGGCACCGTACGAAGCTGTTCCTTGACGTGCTTCACCGACTGGGCGGGGTCGTCGCCGGGGGTGAGCCGGACCGGGTATTCGCTGGTGAACCAGCCGACGGTGCCGGTCAGGTCGGCACCGGGGACGAGCTGCTCCTCGCGGCCGTGGCCTTCCAGCCCGATCCGGACGCTGCCGAGGCGCCCCTGCAGCGCCGTGGCCAGACCGGCGAGGAGGACGTCCTGGACGCCGGCGTGGAAGGCGGCGGGCACGTCGGTGAGCAGGGCGCCGGCGGGCCGGTCGACGGTGAGCACGCTGGTCGTGGCGACGGTGTCGGTGGCCGGGTCGACGGTGCGGACGCCGAGCGGGGCCTCGGAGCCTTCCTCGGCCTGTGCCCAGTACTCGGCTTCGGCGTCGGTGAGCGTCACCTGGCGCAGCGCGGCGGCCCAGGTCCGGAAGGGGGTGCCGCGGCTGGTGAGCGCGGGGGTCTCGCCGCGGTGCGCGGCCTCCCACGCGGTCCGCAGGTCCTCGACGATGATCCGCCAGGAGACGCCGTCGACGACGAGGTGGTGGGCGACGACGAGGATCTCGTCGCCGGGAAGGCGGACCACGTCGAGCATGACGCCGGCGGCGGGGTCGAGCCGTCCGGCAGCGGCGTCGTGTTCGGTCCTGGCGTCGCCGGTGCCGGTGTGGACGCGCGTCGTGACGCTGCCGCCGGCGGGCACGTCGAGGTGGCTGCCGGTCCATCGGGCGCGGAGCAGGTCGTGGTGGTCGAGCAGCGCCTGGACGGCGACGGTGAGCTCGGCGGTGGTCGCGGCGGCCGGGACGCGCAGCAGCACCGACTGGCTGAGTCGGTCGAACGGGCCGCGCAGCCACCCGATGACCGGCGTGACGGGGACGGGCCCGGTGGCGTCGCCGGCGATGCCCGTGGCACCGTCGAGCGGGGTGGCGACGCGGGCGAGAGCGGCGACGGTCCGGTGCTCGAACACCTGCCGCGGCGTGATCCTCAGCCCGGCGGCGCGGGTGCGGGCGACGAGCTGGATGGACACGATGCTGTCCCCGCCGAGAGCGAAGAAGCTGTCCTCGACGCCGACCGCCGGGAGGCCGAGGACCTGCGCGTACAGGCCCGCGAGGACCGCTTCGACGGCGTTGCGGGGCGCGAGCGCCCCGGCCATCGCCGCGAAGTCGGGTGCGGGCAGCGCTTTGCGGTCGACCTTCCCGGCGGTGGTGGACGGCAGCACGTCGAGGACGACGAACGCGGCGGGGACCATGTGCTCCGGCAGGCTCGCGGCGGCGGTCTGTTTGAGCGCGGCGATGTCGAGGCCGTCGCCGGCGAGGTACGCGACGAGTTGTTTGATGCCCGGGGTGTCCTCGCGGGCGGTGACGGCGACCTGGACGACGCCGGGATGCTGGGCGAGGACGGTTTCGATCTCGCCGAGCTCGATCCGGAACCCACGGATCTTCACCTGGTCGTCGGACCGGCCGACGTATTCGAGGGCGCCGCCGGCGGTCCAGCGCACGACGTCGCCGGTGCGGTACATGCGATCCCCCGGCCCGCCGAACGGGTCGGCGACGAACCGCTCCGCCGTCAAGCCCGGCCGGCCGAGGTAGCCCCGGGCGAGCGGCGCACCGGCGAGGTACAGCTCCCCCGCGACACCGACCGGGACCTGCCGCAGCACGCCGTCCAGAACATGAGCGCGGGTGTTCGCGATGGGACGGCCGACGAGCGGCGTTGCGCTGTCACCGATCCAGGCCATCAGCGTGTCGACGGTCGCCTCGGTCGGGCCGTAGAAGTTGACGCCGTCGACGCCGCCGGCGTCGCGCAGCGCGGTCCACAGGGCGGCGCCGATGGCCTCTCCGCCGACCATGAGCAGCGCGGGCGGGTCGTCGAGGAGGCCTTCGGCGACGAGCCGGTCGGCAAGGGACGGGGTGACGTCGAGGAAGTCGATGTCGTTGCGGGCGACGTGGTCGACGAACAGGGCCGGGTCGCGGCGGGTCTCGTCGTCGAACAGGTGCAGCTCGTGCCCGGCGACGAGCCACAGCACGCCCTCCCAGGACGTGTCGAACGACAGCGACGCGGACAGGCCCGCCCGGATGCGGCGGGGCGTGAACCGGTCGAACAGCACCCGCCGGTGGTGTTCGAAGAAGTTGAGCAGCGCCGCGTGTTCGACGACGACGCCCTTGGGTCTGCCGGTCGAGCCGGACGTGTACAGCACGTATGCCGCCTGGCACGGCGACACGGCCGGCAGTTCGACGAGCGGTACATCACCCGCCGCCGGAACCTCGCGCAGCACCACGGACGCGTCGGCGTCGGCGAGCATGAACGCGATCCGGTCGGCCGGCAGGTCCACGTCCACCGGCAGATACACCGCACCGGCACGCAGCACGGCCAGCCACGCGACGACCGAGTCCATGCTCCGCGGCAAAACCACCGCGACGACACGCTCGGGACCGGCGCCCATCCCGACCAGGCGACGGGCGAGGACATCGACCCGGTCGGCCAGCTCCCCGTACGTCAGCGACTCGGACCCGAAGACCACGGCCGGCAGATCGGCGGAAGCGGCGACCCGCTCCAGGAACACGTCCACGAGCGTGCCGGCGCCGACCGGGTGGCCGGTGGCGTTCCAGGACGCGAGGTCGCCCGCCTCACCCGGCAGCAGCACGTCCACAGTGGACAGCATCGCCGACGGGTCGGTGGCGAGGGAGCGGAGCAGGGTTTCGAGGCGGTCGAGGAGCCGGTCGGCGGCGGCGGCGTCGAACAGGTCGGTGCGGTATTCGAGGCCGAGCTCGAGGGCGTCGTCCGGCACGACGGTGAGGGTGAGCGGGTAGTGGGTCGCGTCGAGGTTGCCGACGGCGGAGATCCGCAGCCCGGCGGCCCGCTGCGT
The DNA here is from genome assembly GCF_040605635.1 of Dactylosporangium sp. NPDC005555. Classification (NCBI taxonomy): domain Bacteria; kingdom Bacillati; phylum Actinomycetota; class Actinomycetes; order Micromonosporales; family Micromonosporaceae; genus Dactylosporangium; species Dactylosporangium sp. NPDC005555. Next base: position 2,826 of record NZ_JBEXDG010000015.1, on the reverse strand, counting down.
GGAGTCGAGGGCCTCGGTGTCGACGGGGTAGCTCTCGAAGACGGTGAGCGTGTCGAAGAGCTCGCCGACGCCGGTCATCCGCTGCAGTTCGGTGAGGCCGAGGTACTGGTGGTCCAGCAGCGCCGCCTGCTCGCCCTGGACGCGGCGCAGCAGCGTCAGCCACGTGTCGTCGCGCCGGACGCGGACCCGGACGGGGAGGGTGTTGATGAACAGGCCGACCATGTCCTCGACGCCGGTGAGCTGCGCGGGGCGGCCGGAGACGGTGGCGCCGAAGACGACGTCGTCGCGGCCGGTGAGCCGGCCGAGGAGCACGCCCCACAGGACCTGCACGACGGTGCTGAGCGTGACGTCGTGCCCGCGGGCGATGGCGGTGACCGCGGCGGTGACGCCGGCCGGGAGGACCCGCTCGGTGAGGCCCGGCAGCTGTGACAGGGCGGGGGCGCCGGGGGCGACGAGGGTCGGCTCGTCGACGCCGTCGAGGGCGGCCTGCCAGGCGGCGCGGGTCGCGTCGCGGTCCTGGTCGCGCAGCCACGCGAGGTGGTCCCGGTAGGGCCGCACGGCCGGCAGCGGGGTGCCCGCGTAGGCGTCGAGGAGGTCCCGGACGACGAGCGGGCCGGACCAGCCGTCGAGGAGGATGTGGTGGCTGCTGATGATGAGCCGGTGCGCGTCGGCGGCGAGGCGGACCAGGGTGTACCGCAGCAGCGGCGGCGAGGCGAGGTCGAATCGGCGCTGCCGGTCGGCGTGGGCGAGGTCCTCGAACGCGGCCTGCCGGTCGGTGGCGCCGGTCAGGTCGACCTCGTCCCACGGCACGTCGGTGGTCGCCGGGACGACCTGCACGGCGGCGCCGCCGGCGGTGGTGGTGAAGCCGGCGCGGAGGTTGGGGTGCCGGGCGAAGACCGTCGCGGCGGCGGCGCGGAGCCGGTCGGTGTCGACGGGCCCGGTGAGGTCGAGGATCTGCTGGACGGTGTACACGTCGACGTCGGCGTCGTCGAACGACGACAGGAAGTACAGGCCCTCCTGCAGCGGCGACAGCGACCACACGTCGGCGCCGGGGTGGGTGGCGTCGACCGCGGCGATGTCCGCGGGCCGCAGGCGCACGAGGTCGAAGTCCGACGGGGTGCGCCCGCCGGCGCCGGCCGCGACGGCGGCCGCGATCGCGTCGAGGGCGGCGAGCCAGCCGGCGGCGATCGCCTCGACCTCGGCGTCGGTGAGGACACCGGCCGGGTACGCGAGGTGCGCGGTGAGCGCCGGCCCGGCGGGGGTGTCCAGTGTGGACACGTTGATGTCGAGGGCGTGGGTGAGCGGGGCGCCTGCGTCGGCGTCGCCGCCGATCCCGTCGAGCGGGACCCAGTCGGTGTCGTCGCCGGCGCCGAAGCGGCCGAGGTAGTTGAACAGGACCTGCGGCTGCTGGTGCGCGGCGAACTCGGCGGCGGTGGCCGGGTTGACGTGGCGCAGCAGACCGTAGCCGAGCCCGGCGGCGGGAATCGACCGCAGGTGTTCTTTCACGGCCGCCACGGAAGCGCCGGCGGTGAGCCGGATCGGGTGTTCGGCGGTGAACCAGCCGACGGTGCGGGTCAGGTCGGCGCCGGGCACGAGGTCCTCCTCACGGCCGTGCCCTTCCAGGCCGACCCTGCCGGGCAGGACGGCGGCGAGACCGGCGAGGAGGACGTCCTGGACGCCGGCGTGGAAGGCCCGCGGGACGGTCTCCAGCAGGGGCAGGGTCCGCTCGGGCGGGAGTTCGACGGTGACGGCGCGGCTGGTGGCGACGGTGTCGCGGGCCGGGTCGAGCGCGCGGGCGCCGAGAGGTGCCTCCGTGCCCGCGGCGATCGACCGCCACAGGTCGACCTCGGCGGCGGGCCGGTCGGCGGCCCTGCCGAGCCCGGCCGCCCACTGCGGGAACGGGGTGCTGCCGGGCGCGACGGCGGGTTCGCGGCCGGCGGCGACGGCCTGCCACGCGGCGGCGAGGTCGGCGGCGAGGATGCGCCAGGAGACGCCGTCGACGACGAGGTGGTGCGCGACGAGCGTGAGCCGGCCGGGGGCGGCGGGGCCGGCGTCGAGCCAGACGGCCTGCACCATGCGGCCCTCGGCGGGCGCGAGCCGGGCGGTGGCGGCGGCCGTCTCGGCGGCGGCGAGCGCGTCGAGGGCGGCGGCGGTGACGCCGGCTGCCGGGACCCGGTGGATGACGTCGGCGGCGCGGGGTCCGGCGCCGCCGGGGATGGCCAGGGCCTGTCCGGTCCAGGTGGCGCGGAGCATCGGGTGGGCGTCGAGGACCGCCTGGAGCGTCTGGGCGAGGGTCGCGGCGGTCAGCGAGGCCGGGGCCCGCAGCTGCACCGACTGGCTGTACTGATCGAGGGGCGCGTCCTGCTCGGCGAGCCAGGCGACGATCGGGGTGAGCGGGACGGGCCCGGTGACGTCGGCCGGTGCGGCGGCGGGTTCGGTGAGCGGGGTGGCGACACGAGCGAGGGCGGCGACGGTCCGGTGCTCGAACACCTGCCGCGGCGTGATCCTCAGCCCGGCGGCGCGGGTGCGGGCGACGAGCTGGATGGACACGATACTGTCCCCGCCCAGGGCGAAGAAGCTGTCCTCCACGCCGACCGCCGGGAGGCCGAGAACCTGCGCGTACAAGCCCGCGAGGACCTCTTCGATCGCGGTGCGCGGGGCGACGGCACCGGCCATCGCGGCGAAGTCGGGTGCGGGCAGTGCTTTGCGGTCGACCTTCCCGGCGGTGGTCGACGGCAGCACGTCGAGGACGACGAACGCGGCCGGGACCATGTGCTCCGGCAGGCTCGCGGCGGCGGTCTCCTTCAGTGCTCTTGCGGTGAGGCC
>NZ_JBEXDG010000014.1:125058-195181 GCF_040605635.1 Dactylosporangium sp. NPDC005555 | reverse complement strand
GACAGCATGTGTAACGGGAGCTTCGTTGCTGCGCAAGCCGCCACGCGGCATCGACAACCCTCGACGCAAATCCTTAACTCACCGGCATTGCGTCAGGGCAGCACAAAGTCTTCCGGATCATGGGGTTCGCGGCGCGGCTACTCGGGCAGGTCGAGCTCGACGACGACCGGGAAGTGGTCGCTGGCCTGGCGGGCGGCGGGGGTGTCGACGATCTCGTAGGACAGGACGGTGATGCGAGGGTCGACGAAGACGACGTCGAGGCGTTCACGGGGGGCGGAGCACGGGAACGTGTGGCGTTCGTCGGCGCCGGCGGAGTCGAGCAGGCCGTCGGCGAGGGTGCGCCAGGCGGCGCCGCCGGAGTTCTCGTTGAGGTCGCCGGCGAAGATGACCGGCTCGGTGAGCTCCGACAACCGCTCTTTGAGCAGGGCGGCCTGGCCGGGGCGTTCGGTGGCGTCGGTGGACAGGTGCGAGCCGACGGCGGCGAAGGCGGACCGGCCGACCCGGCAGCGGACGAACGCGGCGCCCCGCATGTGCCGGCCGGGGGTCAGCGGGAAGCGGACGTCGAAGGTGTCGAAGGCGCGGACCCGCAGGTTGGTCAGCACGAGGTTGCCCAGGGACGGCAGGCCGCCGCCGCCGATGACGAGCTCGAAGTCGCGGGCGAGGGCCGCCGACTTCTGCCGCCACCGGAAGCGGCGGGGCGCCTCCTGCAGGATCGCCACGTCGGGCGCGATCTCCCGCACGACCTGCGCGAGGGCCCGGCGGTCGTCGCGCAGGCTGTGCAGATTGTAGGAGAGAACCCTGAGTTTGGTCATACGCGCGCCAGGTCGGCGGCTCCGACCACTCCCGCGAGGTTGCCCATGAGGGCGGGGCGGACCTCGGCGACGGGGAGCCGGCCGCGCTGGGCGAGCTGGTCCTCGTAGCTGGCCCTGGCCGGCTTCATGAGCAGGTCGCCGGCGTCGATGACCCCGCCGCCGACGACGATGACCTGCGGGTCGAGGATCTGCACGATGTCGGCGAGGGCGACGCCGAGCCAGCGGCCGATCTGCTCGAAGGCGCCGATCGCGACCGTGTCACCGAGGCGGGCGGCCTGGGTGACCGCGTGGCCCTTGATCGCCTCGACGTCGCCGCTGACGAGGGCGAGGAGCTGCTCGGCGAGCTCGGGCTTCTCCCGCGCGTCGGCCTTGGCGAAGCGGACGAGGGCGTTGCCGCTGGCGTACTGCTCCAGGCAGCCGGACCGGCCGCAGCCGCACGGGTGGCCGCCGGGGACCATCATCATGTGGCCGAGCTCGGCGGCGATGCCGTTGGTGCCGCGGATCAGGTTGCCGTTGATGACGATGCCGCTGCCGATGCCGGTGCCGACGGTGAAGAGCACCATCGAGTCGTTGGCGTCGTGGCCGGCACCGAACTGGAACTCGGCCCACGTGGCGGCGTTGCCGTCGTTCTCGACGACGACGGGCAGGCCGACGGCGGCGGTGATCTTCTCGCGCAGCGGCTCGTTGCGCCAGGCGAGGTTGGGGGCGAACTGCACGATCGAGCGGGTCGCGTCGATCCAGCCGGCCGCGCCGATGCCGACCGCGTCGACGGGGTGCGCGGCGGCCAGCTCCTGGATCACGTCGATGATCCGGTCGGCCGTCTGTGACGGGTCCTGCGCCGGCGTGTCGCGCCGGGTCTGCGCGAGGACGTCACCCGCCGAGTCGACGACCCCGCCGAGCACCTTGGTTCCGCCGATGTCGACTCCGATGGTCAATCCCACCGCGTCTGTCTCCTCTCGCACAGGCGCTATGCCTCGGGATCAATCTTGGGCTTGACGGCCTTCTTGGCCATCGGTTTCGGCGACTTCGGTGTCTCCGTGGTGGCGTTCTGCCAAACGTCTTCTGCTGTCGCCGGTGCTTCCGGCGCACGGCTGCCGAATGCCCGGAGCACCCCGGCGAGACCGACCGCCACGTCGCCGACCCCGGTGGCGAGCCGCTCGGCGAACTCGGGGTCGGGGTCGCGGGCGGCGGCGATCGCCTTGCAGACCGGGCAGACGCAGCACTCGGCTGAGCCGGTGGCGAAGCCCGCGGTGCCGTTCGCGGCGACGGACAGGGCGGCGAGCGCGGTCGCGACGAGGCGTTCGGCCTCCTCGCGCGGGTCGCGGGTCACGCCGGTCCCTCGACGCGGCGCTTGAGCTCCTTCAGCGCCGTGTCCATGATCATCTTCTCGGCCTTGCGCTTGAACATGCCGAGCATGCCGATCGCCAGGTCCACGGCGAGGGAATAGGTCACCGTGGAGGTGCCGTCGCCGTTGGCGGTAATGTCGTAGGAGCCGTCCTGCTGCTTCTGCATCTTCGACGGCGCGACCAGGCTCCACTCGATCCGGGTCAGATCCTCGGCGTATTCGTACCGCAACGTGTATTCATCCGAGACCGGGCCGGAGTCCAGCACGAAGCTGACCTGACTGGCGTAGCCGTCCTCGTATTCCTCGACCACCGCGACCGACTTCACCGCGGCGACCCACTCGGGGTATCGGGCGAAGTCGGCGATGACCTCGGCGATGCGCTCCGGGGGCGCGTCAATGACGATCGACTGCGTCGAAGTGTCGGCCATGCGTGGCAGGCTACCTCTGCGGTGCGCCCGGCGATCGCGCGGCACGGTAGGTTCGGCGAATACGGGTTGAAAGTAAGGAGTCGCACGTGCGCGAGTTCACCGTGCCCCCGGCGGTCACCGTCGGCGATCACGCCACGCTGACCGACCCCGTGTGGGACAACGCGGTCGCGGCGCCCGACGCCGTGCAGTTCCAGCGCCAGACCTCCGGCGGGTGGCAGGACGTGACCTGCGGACAGTTCCACGACCAGGTCGTCACGCTCGCCCGGGGCCTCCTGGCCGCCGGCGTCGAGCCCGGCGAGCGGGTCGCGCTGATGAGCAAGACGCGTTACGAGTGGACGCTGATCGACTACGCGATCTGGTCCGTCGGCGCGGTCACCGTGCCGATCTACGAGACCTCCAGCACCGAGCAGGTCGCCTGGATCCTCGAGGACTCCGGCGCGGTCGCGATCTTCGTGGAGACCGACGCGCACCGCGACGCGGTCGCCGCGATCCGCGACCGGCTGCCGGCGGTCGAGCACGTGTGGCAGATCGACGGCGCACCGGGTGCGCTCGGCGCACCCGGCGCGCCACGCGCAGCTGCCATCCCAGGCGCCGTCGACGTGCTCGGCGCGGACGGCGCCGCCGTGCCCCGCGAGGACGTCGAGGCCAGGCGCGCCGCCACGAAGGCCGGCGACCTCGCCACGATCATCTACACCAGCGGCACGACCGGGCGGCCCAAGGGCTGCATGATCACGCACCGCAACATGCTGTCCGACATCGTCAACGCGGTCCCGGAGCTGCAGTCGCTGTTCCACCAGGGCGCCCGCACGCTGCTGTTCCTGCCCCTCGCGCACTCCTTCGCCCGGCTGATCCAGATCGGTGTCGTGCAGGCCCGCGCCACGATGGGGCACACCGCCGACACGAAGAACCTCGCGGCGACCCTGCAGAGCTTCAGGCCGACGTTCGTGCTGTCGGTGCCGCGCGTGTTCGAGAAGGTCTACAACACCGCGAAGCAGCGCGCCCACGCCGATGGCAAGGGCGCCATCTTCGACCGGGCGGAGCGGGTGGCGATCGCCTGGTCGTCCTCCGACCGGCCCGGTCCGTTGCTGAAGGCGCAGCACGCGTTGTTCGACCGGCTGGTGTACGGCAAGCTGCGGGCGGCGCTCGGTGGGCAGTGCTCGCGGGCGATCTCCGGCGGGGCGCCCCTCGGCGAGCGGCTCGCGCACTTCTACCGCGGCATCGGCGTGACCATCTTCGAGGGCTACGGGCTGACCGAGACGTCGCCGGCCACGAACGCCAACCGGGACACCGGCGCGCGCATGGGCACCGTCGGGCGGCCGCTGCCCGGCGTCACGATCCGCATCGACGACGACGGCGAGATCCTCGTCCAGGGCGACATCGTGTTCCAGGGGTACTGGAACAACCCCGCCGCCACCGCCGAGGCGATCGACGGCGACGGCTGGTTCCACACCGGCGACATCGGCGAGCTCGACGACGACGGGTATCTGCGGATCACCGGCCGCAAGAAGGAGCTCATCGTCACCGCCGGCGGCAAGAACGTCGCCCCGGCGGTGCTCGAGGACCGGGTCCGCGCGCACCCCCTGATCAGCCAGTGCATGGTCGTCGGGGACCGGCAGCCGTTCATCGCCGCGCTGGTCACCATCGACCCCGACGCGCTGCCCGCCTGGGCCTCCTCGCACGGCAGACCCGCCGATTTTTCGTTCGTCGACGATCCTGATCTGCGCGCCGAGGTCCAGACCGCGATCGACGAGGCCAACACCGCGGTGTCCAAGGCCGAGGGGATCAAGGTCTTCCGGATCCTGCCGCAGGACTTCACCGAAGCGACCGGAACGCTCACTCCGTCGTTGAAGGTGAAACGGAACGTCGTCCTGAAGGAGTACGCCGCCGACATCGCCGCCATCTACGAGCGCTGATGCTGTCACCTACGGTAGGGAGGACCATTCGTTGACCGAGCTGACGGTGCTGGGCGACCGCCCCAGAAGCGCCGTGATCACGGTTCGTGTCCTGATGCTCGCGCTCGTCGCGGCGCTCCTGCTCATCGACGGGGCACACGCGTCCGAGCTGCTGTGGCTCGCGCTGCTGCTGCTCGCCGTGGCGATCGCCACGGTCGCGCCGCCCGGGCACCGGGTCGCGCAGCTCGGCCGCGCCGCCGAGGTGCTCATCATCGCGCTCGCCGCGTCGACCGCCGACACCGTCTTCCTCGTCTACCTGCCGGTGCCCGTCATCGGTGCGGCGCTCGCCTCCGGGCTGGTCGTCGCCACCGTCCACCTGGCGGCCGCGGCTGTCGTCCTCGCCGCCGGCGGGGCTGTCGACGGCGTGCTCGGCGACCGTCCGTATCTGAGCAGCTGCCTGCAGTGGCTGGTCGTCGCCGGGATCGGCGCCTACCAGGCGGGGATCCTGCAGCGGGCCTTCCTCGCCCGGCGCACCGACGAGACGCCCCAGCCGTACGTCGAGGCGACCCGGCTGCTCACCCAGCTGCGCAGCGTCGCCCGGCAGCTGCCCGGCGCCACCCTCGACCCCGGCGGCCTCGCCGAGCACCTCCTCGACGAGGTCCGGGCCATGGTCCCGTCCTCGCGCGGCGCGGTGCTGTCCGGCAGCGGCGGCGGCCGCCTCGTCGTGCTCGCCCAGGCCGGCGTGGAGCGCCTCGACTGGGAGACCGCCCTGGACACCGAGAGCGCCGTCGCCGACGCGTGGGCGACGCAGCAGCCGGTCGTGTCGGGCCGCTCGCAGGCCCGCTCGGTCGCGCCGAGCCGGGACATCTCCTCGATGGTCGTGCCGCTCGTCGCCGGCGTCCGTACCGTCGGCCTCATCGTCCTGGAGAGTGACAGCGCCGGCGCGTACCCGCCGCCGGTCCTCGCCCGGGTCACCGGCCTCACCGGCGCGGCCGCGCTGCGCCTGGAGGCCGCGCTGCTCTTCGACGAGGTCCGCTCCCTCGCCACCACCGAGGAGCGCCAGCGCCTCGCCCGCGAGATCCACGACGGCGTCGCCCAGGAGCTCGTCATGGTCGGCTACGGCATCGACAACGCGGTCGCCGCGCTGCCCGACGCCGCCGCCGCCGAGGAGGAGCTGCGCATCCTGCGCGCCGAGGTTACCCGGGTCATCACGGAGCTGCGGCTGTCGCTGTTCGAGCTGCGCAGCGAAGTCGACCGGTACGGCGGGCTCACCGCCGCGATCGCCGACTACGCGCGCACCGTCGGCGCCTCAGCCGGGCTGCGGGTCCACCTTTCGCTCGACGAAACCACCGCCCGGCTGCCCGCCGCGGTCGAGGCGGAACTGCTGCGCATTGCCCAGGAAGCCATCACGAACGCGCGGAAACACTCCGGCGCGGAGAATCTTTGGGTAACGTGCGCGGTCGATCCACCGTTCGCACAGGTAGAAATCTCCGACGATGGAAGCGGCATAGGTGAGAACCGCCCTGACGGACGCTATGGTCTTGCGATCATGGCCGAGAGAGCGGAACGTATCCGAGGCCGGTTGGAGATCACACCGCGCGTGCCGAATGGGACAACAGTGGCGGTTGTGCTCGGAACCGCACCGCGTGCGCGGTAGCGTGAAGGCACCAGAGGGAGAGAGCACCGGGAATGTCGACTACCGCGACGCCGACGACACGCACCAAAGTTCTGCTCGTCGACGACCACGATCTCATCCGCAGAGGCCTGCGGCACGCCTTCGAGCGTGACCGCCAGTTCGAGGTGGTGGGCGAGGCCGCGACGGCCGCCGAGGCGATCCGCCAGGCCGGCGCCCTGCAGCCCGACGTGGTCATCATGGACCTGCGCCTCCCCGACGGCAGCGGCCTGGAGGCGACCAGAGCCCTGCGCAAGACCAGCAACACCATGGGCATCGTGGTCCTGACCATGTATGCCGGAGACGACCAGCTCTTCGGCGCCCTCGAAGCCGGCGCGTCCGCGTTCGTGCCGAAGACCGCCCCCGCCGACGAGGTGGTCGCCGCCGCCCGTCACGCCGCTTCGGCGCCTTCCGCGTTCACCGCCGCCGACCTCGCCGAGGCGATGAAGCGGCGGCTGGCCCCCAGCGGCCCGCAGCTGTCCCCCCGCGAGGGCCAGGTGCTGCGGCTGCTCGCCGACGGCATGAGCGTCGCGGGCATCGCCAAGCAATTGTTCGTCTCCGAGTCCACCGCGAAGACGCACATCTCGAAGCTGTACGAGAAGCTCGGCGCCGCGAACCGCGCCCAGGCCCTCATGACCGCGCTGCGTCTCGGCCTCCTCGAAGCCCCCGACGCCCCGAAGTTCTGACCCCCTCCCCCGGTTTCCCGACTTTTCGATAGGCGCTGGCCGATCTGCCCCCAACCCCCAGAACGGCCAGCCTGTCGTTTCTCCGACACTCTTCCCGCCGGGTGGACGGTTCGGCGGCATTGACCCCGGTCGTGCCGGCGCCGCTTTCACTGCTCCCCTGAATACCTTCCCCGGCCGCTTTCCCGTTCCCCGCCTCGTCGCCTCACGGGCCGATGCATGCGGGGCTCTCACGGGCCGATGCATGCGGGCGCTTGCCGGCGCGCAACCCCTCCCGCGCACGCCGACAGGACGAGACCGCGCGGACAGGAACGAACGGACGCCGGGCGCTCGCCGGCGCGCAGCCGTCCGGCACACGCGGGCTCTCGCCTGTGCGCAACCGTCCGGCGCACGCGGGGCCTCTTGCCGGTGCGCAACACTCCGGCACACGCGGGCTCTCGCCGGCGCGCAACCGTCCGGCGCATGCAGGGCTCTCGCTGGTGCGCAACCGTCCGGCGCACGCCGGCAGGACGAGACCGTGCGGGCATGGCCGGCCGGGCGCCGGGCGAGTGGTCGGCGCCGGCGGGTCAGGCGGTGCGGTCCGGGGGCGTGGTGAGCAGGGCGCGGAGGCGGTCCGCCTGGGTCTCCCAGCGCCAGTCCGACTCGACCCAGGCACGGCCCGCGGCGCCCATCCTCGCGGCCAGGGCGGGGTCGAGCAGCAGGGTCGTGATCCGGTCGGCGACGGCGGCCACGTCGCGACCGGGGACGACGAACCCCGTCTCCCCCTCACGGACGGCGTCGGGAGCGCCGCCGGAATCGCCGGCGACGACGGGGAGGCCGGTGGCGGAGGCTTCGAGATACACGATGCCCAGGCCCTCGACGTCGAGGCCGCGGCGCCGGGTCCGGCAGGGCATGGCGAAGACGTCGCCGGCGGCGTAGTGGGCGGGCAGCTCGGCCCAGGAGACGGAGCCGGTGAAGACGACGTCGCGCTCGACGCCGTGCTCCCGGGCGAGTCGCTCCAGCGCCGGCCGGTACGGACCGCCGCTGACCATCAGCAGCGCGGCGCCGGGCACGGCACGGCGGATGTGTGGCAGCGCCCGGATCAGCACGTCCTGACCCTTGCGGGGCACCAGACGCGACACGCACACGATCACGGGGCGGTCGGTGAGCTGGTGGCGGGCTCGGACCAGGTGCCGGTCGACCTTCGGTGAATACGCGTCGACGTCGACGCCGGGCGCCAGCCGCTGCAGCGACGTGAGCCCGTCGAGCACCCTGGCGAGCCGGGTGCGGGTGTACTCACCGAGATACGTGACGACGTCGGCGCCGCGCCCGATGCGTCGCAGCAGCGTCCGGGCCCCCGGCAGCGCCGCCCACCCGACTTCGTGGCCATGGGTGAGCGCGACGACCCGCTCGACACCGACCCTGCGCCGCAGCCCGTCGGCGAGGAGCCCGAGCGGCGCCGCGGCACCGAACCAGACGCTGTCGCAGCCGTGCGACCGGGCGATCTCGGCGGCGCGCCGGGCCACGCCAGGCGTGGGCAGGAGCATGCCCGTCGACGCGCGCACGACCTCGAACGGCTGCTCGGCGTCGAACTTCTCCGCGTCCCGGAACGTGGAGCAGTACACGACCACGGAACCGGCGGGCTGCCGCACCGCGAGGTTGTGCACGAACTGCTGGATCCCACCCGGCCGGGGCGGGAAGTCATTGGTGACGAGCAGCGTGGTCATCGCTGCCCCGACCGGCTGCTCCAGGCCCCGGACCCCCGCACGGCGTCGTCGACGCACCGCTGCCTGCCGCCGCTTCCGGCGTGAGCCGAGGATCGTCGAGGAAGCTCGATCTCCTGAGCCGGGCACCGGCGCCCCGGGCTCGGCATGCGCCGATCGGCGGCGAGGGGGGTGATCATCGCCGTCCCCGCAACCCGAAAGGTCGCTCCGCGTCGAGCTCCCCCGAGTCCCCGGACACCGCCTCCGGCGCCCGGACGCACGGCGCGGTTGCCCACGAACCGCTGCATGCCGGCCGTCGCCGGGTCCGCGCCTGCGCCGGTCACACCCTGAACAGCCACGCCGCGGCGAACCTCGACGCGGCAGGGAGCGCCGGTGCGGTGGGGCAGGATGAGGGTGGTCATCGCGCGCCTCTTGCCCAGGCGCGGGCCTCGGCCATGCGCTCGACGGCGGTCGGGTGGGAGCCGAACAGGAACTGCTCGACCGGGTTGGGGTCCGGGTCGCCGAGGTTGACCAGCGAGAGCCTGCCCTGCATGGCCTCGAAGCCCGCCGGGTCGCCGGTGAGCTCCAGGGCGTGCCGGTCGGCGCGGGCCTCGACGCGGCGGGACACGAACGCCTGCGCCGGGCCGGCGAGCAGGCCCGCCACGGTGGCGACGGCGAGCAGCAGGGCGACCGCGCGTGGCTCGCCGATCGCGTCGACGCCGGCGCGGCGCAGCAGCGCACCCCACGAGCCGAGCAGATAGAGCGCGCAGACGGCGGCTGCCGCGCCGATCGCGCCGAGCAGCGTACCGGTGAGCACGTCGCCGTCCTTGGCGTGGCCGAGCTCGTGCGCGACGACCGACTCGACCTCGTCCTGGGGTGCCTTCTCCAGCAGGGTGTCGTAGACGACGATGCGGCGGGTCGGGCCGAGGCCCGAGACATACGCGTTGACCGCGCGGGTGCGGCGGGACGCGTCGGCGACGAGCACGTCGCGGACGGGGACGCCGTCGCGCTCGGCCATGGCCATGAGCCGGGTCCGCTGCTCACCCTCGGGCATCGGGGTGAACTTGTTGAACACGGGCTCGACGAGGACCGGGAAGATGAACGACAGCAGCACCGTGAGCAGCGCCGCCCCGGCCGCCGCCCACACCCACCACCAGCGGGGCGCGAAGTGGGTGACGGTGAAGAAGCCGACGAGCACGACGGCGCCGATCACCGCGCCGACGGCATAGCCCTTGAGCATGTCGACGGTCCAGGCGGACCAGTCCTGCGTGGAGAGCCCATAGCGTCTGAGGATGGTCTGGCGCCAGGCGGCGACGGGCAGCGCCACGACCTCGCCGGCGAGGACCACCGCGAGGCCGCCGAGCAGCGCGCGGGCGAGCCAGTGGCCGCCGAACGGCCTGGACACCTGCTCGACGACCCACGCGCCGGCCGGGGTCAGGCCGAGCAGGACCGCGACGAGCAGGCCGAGCGCGATGGACAGATAGGTGCCGGGGCGCAGCGCCGCGTGGAACGCCCTGCCCTTGGCCACGGCGTCCGCGGGCAGCGTGTCGAGCGCGGCGAGCTGGTCGGCGCGCGGGGCCGGAGGCGCTGACCACGGCACCCGCAGCACCGCGATCACCACGACCGCGACGAGCAGTGCCGCGAGGGTGATCGCCGCCCATGCGCGAGGGGTCACGCCGCACCTCCTGGTCGGAAACTCCGCAAGCTTATGCGGCGCGGTGCCGCCTCGACCGGCGTGGTGCCGCCTCGACATGGGTGGGGTCGAGCACGGTGACGTCGAACCCCGCCCGCTCGAACACCTCGATCGCCCGGACCTCGGCCGCACCGAGCTGGTGCACGGCGGGTGGGGCGTCGAGCAGCAGGGTCACCACGCAACCGCCGCAGGCTTTGCCTCGCACTGAACAGGTCTCGCAGTCGACGAGCATCGCTCCTCCTCCGTTGACCGTCTGTAGCTCCACGGTAAGCGGGGGGTATGACAAAAACACGTTTCCGCAGGTCAGGAGCGTGAGAGGCGGCGGAGCAGGGTGTCGTTGCCCAGTGGGTACGCGCCGTGGCGCCGCACACCGTCGATGACCTCCTTGTCGGAGGAGATCACCACGACCGGCCGGCCGGCGGGCTCGGCCCTGACCAGGCGGCGGATCAGCTCGTCGGCGGTCTCGCCCTTCTTGGAGAAGAGCACCCGGACGCCGCGGGGCGCCGGCGGCAGCCCGACGACCCGCTCGGCGCCGTCGAACACGACGGTCACCTCGGCCCTGGTCTGCGCGACCAGTCCGCCGACCCCGGCGACGAGGCGGTTGCGCTGCTGCTCCAGGGAGAGCTCGCCGTAGCCCTTCTTGGTGACGTTGTACCCGTCGACGATCATGTGCGCCTTCGGCAGGCTCAACAGCTGGTCGAGGCGGGCGGGGTCGTCGGCGTCCAGGGCGCGGGCCGCGGCGGCGCCGGGCGCGTTGTCCGGGCGGTCGGCGTCATGGTCGGCGACGAAGTCCGCCGGCAGCCGGTCGGTGGGGTCGAGGGCCAGCTCACGGCGCAGACCGACGGCGGCCTGCCCGATCGTCTCCAGCAGCAGCCACAGCCGGGCGTCGTCGACGGCGCGGGCGTCCTTCGCGCTCTGCCGCTGGGCACCCGCCGCGGTCTCCGCCTCGGCGAGCTTGGCGCGCATCCGGCGCAGCTCGGCGTCGTGGTCGGCGGTCGCCCGGGTGGCCCGGCCCTTCTCGCTGGCCAGCATGTCGGTCGCCTTGCGCTCCTTGGCCTGGCTCTCCCGCAGCGCCTTGCCCAGCGAGCGGACCTCCTCGCGCAGGCCGGCGGTCTCGTCGCGGAGCCTGGCCAGCTCGTCGCGGAGCTTGTCGGCCTCCACGCGGGCGACAGCGCGGTCGTGCTCGGCGCGGGCGAGGCGCTGCTCGACGTCGCGGATGCGCTCGGACGCGGCGGCGCCCTGCGCCTCGGCGCGGACCGTGCCGGTGGCGCGCTCGACCAGGTCACGCCAGCCGTCGGGGCGGGCGAGATAGGCCAGTGCGGCGACCTCGACCGGGTCGGCGGCCGGCGGCGCGACCCCTTCCAGGATCGAGGAGCCCAGGTCGCCGGCCTCGTTGACGACCTTGGTCGCGAGACGCTGGCGCAGCAGCGGGTCGCCGGCCAGCTGCATCGCGATGACGGGACCGCCGAGGCGGGCACGCCGGTTCGGCGCGAACTTCGCGACCCGCCGCAGCGGCATCGGCAGCTCGTCGAGGGGCAGGCCGGTCATGGCGCCGGCGGCCAGGGAGATGACCCGCTGGCGGATGATCTCGGGCAGCACCGGCTCGATCCCACCGTCGGCGTCCGGCAGGTCGACCTCCTCCGGCACAGACGTCACCGCGGCCTCATCGTCGAGGTCGTCGGGGGCGTCGTGCGCGGGCATCAGTCCAGTGTCGCATTGTCGACCAGATTCGCCCCGGATGGTCTCCAGGACTGCGGGCTTCCCTCGAAAGGCTAAAAGCTGACATATCATTATTTCACCCGATTGGGTATGCAGCGAGGAGGTACACATGCGGCCGCCGGTGCCTGAGAACGAAGCGGAGCGGATATCGACGCTGCAGGGCCTGGCGGTCCTGGACACACCACCGGAGACGGACTTCGACGACATCGTCCGGATCGCGTCGGAGGTCTGCGGCGCACCGATCTCCCTGGTCACCCTGGTCGACGCCCAGCGGCAGTGGTTCAAGGCCAAGACCGGCCTCGACGGGATGAGCGAGACACCCCGTGAGGTGGCGTTCTGCGCCCACGCGATCATGGGCCGCGACCTGATGGTGGTGCCGGACGCCACCGAGGACGCGCGCTTCGCCGACAACCCGTTCGTCACGGGCGAGGACGGCATCCGCTTCTACGCCGGGGCACCCCTGGTGACCAGCGAGGGTGCCGCACTCGGCACGCTATGCGTGGTCGACCACTCGCCGCACCGGCTCAACCTCGACCAGATGCGCGCCCTGCGCGCGCTCGCCAAGCAGGTGACGGAGCTGCTCGAGCTGCGCCGCCTGGTCGTCGCGTCCGTCCTGGAGGGCAGACCCGAGCAGCGGTCCGTGGATCTCACCTATCTCACCGAGGCACGGATCCGCGAGCTGCGGCCGATCGCGGATGCCCGGAACATCGCCATCACCCTCGGTGTGACCGATTCGGCGTCGGTACAGGCGGATCCAGGCAGACTGTCGCGGGCTCTCGACTACGTGGTCTTCTCGGCCCTGAAGGTCGCTCCGGCGGGCGGCCGGGTCGCGGTGCGGGTGATCAGCGCACCGGCACCCACGGTGCAGATCAGCCATGCGGGCGGCTCGATCGCCCCGGAGTGGCAGGCCGACCTCGACGGCACGCGCGAGGCGGACGAGCTGGTCCCGCGGGCCGTGGCGGAGATCCTGCGGGACCACGAAGCGACCGTGGTCAGGACGAACGCGGCCGTCGGCTCGCCGGACGTCCGGTTCGAACTGCGCTTCCCACCGCACTGAGGCGATTTTTTGTCACACCCTGGTCGTAGTGTGCGCCCGTGGCCGACTACCACCAGGAAACGCTCGATGCCCTGTTCGACGACCCACGTGCGGCGACGCTGTTCAGCTCGACGTTCGTGGTCGTCGACCTGGAGACGACCGGCGGCGCGCCCGACGGCGGCGGCATCACCGAGATCGGCGCGGTCAAGGTCCGCGGCGGCGAGATCCTGGGCGAGTTCGGCACGCTGGTCAATCCCGAGGAGCAGCTGCCGGCGTTCATCACCGTGCTGACCGGCATCACCGAGGCGATGCTCGTCGAGGCGCCGAAGCTCGACACGGTGCTGCCGGCGTTCCTCGAGTTCGCCGCGGGTGCCGTGCTGGTCGCGCACAACGCGCCCTATGACACCGGCTTCCTCAAGGCCGCCTGCGCCAAGCACGGCTATGCGTGGCCCAAGCCGATCGTGCTGGACACCGCCGCGATCGCCCGGCGGGCCCTGGTCGCCGACGAGGTGCCCAACAACAAGCTGTCCACGCTCGCCCGGCACTTCCACGCGAGCACCCAGCCGATCCACCGGGCCCTGGACGACGCCCGCGCCACCGTCGACGTCCTGCACGGGCTGATCGCCCGGCTGGGCAGCCACAAGGTGCACACCATCGGCGACACGATCGAGTTCGTCAAGGCGGTCAGCCCGTCCCAGCGGCGCAAACGCCACCTCGCCGAGGGCCTGCCCGACGCACCGGGCGTCTATGTGTTCCGCGGCCACAAGGACCGCCCGCTGTACATCGGCACCAGCTCGTCGATCGCCACCCGCGTCCGCAGCTATTTCACGGCCGCCGAGAAGCGTGCCCGCATCGACGAGATGATCAACGCGGCGCAGCGGGTCGAGGCGATCCTCTGCGCGCACTCCCTGGAGGCCGAGGTCAGGGAGCTGCGGCTGATCGCCGTGCACAAGCCTCCGTACAACCGCCGGTCCAAGTTCCCGGAGCGCGTCATATGGCTCAAGCTCACCGGCGAGACCTATCCGCGGCTGTCCGTGGTGCGCGAGGTGCAGCCCGACGGCGCCGCCTATCTGGGCCCGTTCAGCTCCCGGCGCGGCGCCGAGCTCGCCGCCGCCGGCATCTATGACGCGCTGCCGATCCGCCAGTGCACCCACAAGCTGTCCCTGCGCACCAAGACCCCCGCGTGCGCGCTCGCCGAGCTCGGCCGCTGCCCGGCGCCGTGCGAGCACCGCATCTCCCCCGGCGACTACGAGACGGCGGCCGCCGAGCCGTTCCGCACCGCGACGACCGGCGACCCCGGCCCCGTCGTCCGCGGCCTCATGGCCCGCATCGAGGCGCTGTCCGCCGCGCAGCGCTTCGAGGACGCGGCCACGATCCGCACCCGGCTGATCACGTTCCTGCGCGCCGCGATCCGCATGCAGCGGCTCGCCTCCCTGACCAGCCTGCCCGAGCTGATCGCCGCCCGGCCGTCCGCGAAGGGCGGCTGGGAGCTCGCGGTGGTCCGGCACGGCCGGCTCGCCGGGGCGGGCGTGTCACCCCCCAGGGTGCATCCACAGCCGACTCTGGATGTGGTTCTCGCCACAGCTGAGACCGTCCAGCCGGGCCACGGGCCGACGCCACGCGCGACGCCCGAGGAGACCGAGCGCATCCTCGCCTGGCTCGAGCGACAGGAGACTCGGCTGGTCAAGGCCGATATGGGCTGGTCATCCCCGGCGACCGGCGCCGGCAGATGGCGTCCGTTCCTCACCCGCGCGGAGGCCGCCGCTTCGGTCCGGATCGACCTGGAAGGCTAAGCACATCGGACGATCGCACATACTCAAATGACCGATCGGATGCCACGAGGGAAACTAGGCTGGAACCTACCCAAACCCAGGCCCGCCCGGCCCGTCGGTGAGGAGGTGCCGCATGGAGCCCGGTCTGCATCAGTCCGGCGCGCCCCTGGATGCTGGCCCCTCCACGGTCACCGGCGCCGGTGGTGCCGACTCCGGGTCCGCGTCCGCGCACAGCGAGTTCATGTTGGACCCACTGACGCCCGGGGGCAAGTCCACCGAACCGGCGGGTTTTGGGCACACGCTGCCGACGGGGTTCACGGTCGGCGGGGCGACGCCTCAGGCTCCCGGCGCCACCGACGCGCACCAGCTGCGGGACGCGGTGGGCGAGGTCCTCCTCGGGCCGCGGGGACTGCCGACCGCCGCGATCAACGTGCCCGCATCCCCGGCCCGGCGGCGCCACCCCGCGCACCAGGCAGAGCGGCCTGCGGACCGCAACTCGCGGGACAGGGTGCAGCAGGACCGCCCGCGCGACCGGGCGTACGCGGACAGGTCCCCCACCGACCACTCCGACCCTGACCGCCACCCCGCGGACCGCTACGACTCAGGCAGCCACGACCCGGCCGGTCACGACCCAGGCGGTCACGAGTCCGGCAGTCACGACTCGGGTGCTCGCGAGTCCGGCAGTCGCGATCCGAGCGGTCGCGATCCGAGCGGTCACGACTCGGGCGCTCGCGACTCGGGCCACCACGACTCGGTGTCGCACGGCGAGCCCTCGAACGGCGAGACCCCCCATGGCGAGACCCCGCACGGCGAGCCCTCGAACGGCGAGACCCCGCATGGCGAGACCCCGCACGGCAGAGCTCCGCAGGACGGGGCACCGCGGGACGGGTCCGGCGGTCGCGGCTCGGAACGTGACGGCGTCGCCCCGCAGGAGAGGGATCAGCGGGACAAGGGCCGCCAGGGCAGGGAGCCGGAGGACAAGGGCTCGCAAGGTGGAGGTCCACAGGGCAGGGACGCCCGGGCCTCGGACCTCCACGAGCCGGACGCCGCGCAGGGCACGGACCCGCGGGGCAGCGGTCCGCCCGGCGGCGGCGCTCGGGGTGCGGACCGGCAGGCAGGCGCCGGCCGGGGCGCGGAGTCCCAGGGTGGCGCCGGGGGGCGTTCGCAGGTGGGGACCGTCGGGGAGCAGGCGGCGGAGGGGCGCTCGGTGGCGCGGGACGACACCTTGAGCGACGCGGCGCCTGGGCAGCGGGTTCCGGTGGAGGACGAGTGCCGGTCGGTGTCCGCCGGTGCGGACAGCGGGCCGGACGAGTTCGGGGGTGCGGCGGGTTCCCTGGGGGAAGGGGTACCCGGGCAGCCTGGGGCACGGCGGGTGTCGCGGGACGAGCAGGAGACGGCCGCGTTGTGGGCGGCGCAAGGGCAGCGGGTGCCGCAGGGGCAGCGGACGCCGCAGGATCAGGGTGATGGCCGCAGGGACTGGCCCGCCAATGAGCGGCCGACGGCGGCACGGCCCGCGGGTGAGCGGCCCAGGAACGAGCGGTCCGGCGAGGCCGGCACCGACAGGGGCACCGCGGACAGGCCGGCAGGCACGGCCACCGGCAGGCTCGCGGACACGACCGCCGACGGAGCCTCGGCGAAGGCCACGGGCACGACCACCGGCGAAGAGCGGGCCAAGAGCGCGGAGCAGAGCACCGGCACGACCGCCGACGACGACCCGGCGAAAGCCACGGGCACGACCACCGGCGAAGGACAGGCCAAGAGCGCGGAGCAGCGTGCCGGCGGCGCGGCGGCGGGCGACCTGGACGGCGCGGCCGGCGCGGCCGCGAACACCGACGCGGGGAAGGCCAAGCGGGCGGCCGGGGTCGATGACCGGTTCGCGGCGCCGCGGGCCAGGTTGACGGCGCCGCCCACCGAGGACACGCCGGTGCCGCCGGTGCCGTCGTCGTACTCGGCGCTGGTCGGTGGGGCGGTGCCCGGGGATCCGACCTCGACGTACTCGGCGATCATCGGGTCACGGCTGCGGGCGATGCTGCCGTGGCAGTCGACCGAGGACCCGATGGGCAACGTGCTGCGGTCGCACAGGACGATCCATCCGACGGGCGACGTGGCGTTGCTGCGGCGGGCGTACTCGACGGCCGAGCAGATGCACCGCGGGCAGATGCGCAAGAGCGGCGAGGCGTTCATCTCGCACCCGCTCGAAGTGACGGAGATCCTCGCCGACCTGGGCATGGACACGACGACGCTGGTGGCGTCGCTGCTGCACGACACGGTCGAGGACACGGACTACACGCTCGGCGCCCTGGAGCGGGACTTCGGCGGGGAGGTGGCGCTGCTCGTCGACGGGGTGACGAAGTTCGACAAGATGTTCTACGGCGCCGACGCCGAGGCCGAGACGATCCGCAAGATGATCGTCGCCGCCGGGCGGGACGTCCGGGTGCTCGTGATCAAGCTCGCCGACCGGCTGCACAACATGCGGACCCTCGACGCCCGGTCGATCAAGTCGCAGGTACGGATCGCGACGGCGACGCGGGAGGTGCTGATCCCGCTGTGCGAGCGGCTCGGCATCCAGGCGCTGAAGCGGGAGCTCGAGGACTGGGTGCTGCGGGCGGTCAGCCCCGGCGGGTACGCGCTGATCGACGAGTACGTACGGCAGCGCACCGGCTGGGACGGCTACCTCGAGCGGGTCATCGCGGCGGTCAACTCGGACCTGAAGAAGTTCGGCATCGACGCGCAGGTCTCGCCGCGGCCGCGGCACCTGTACTCGATCTGGAAGGACACGGTCGACGGCAACTACGAGGACCCGCACGACATGCCGCGGGTCGTCATCATCGTCGACGGGCCGGAGACCGACTGCTACGCCGCGCTCGGCGCGGTGCACGGCAAGTGGCGGCCGGTGCCGGGCCGGTTCAAGGACTTCATCGCCACACCCAAGGGCAACAACTACAAGTCGCTGCACACGACGGTGCTCGGGCCGGAGGGCCGGTCCCTCGAGGTGCTGATCCGCACCGAGGAGATGCACCAGGCCGCCGAGTACGGCATCGTCGCCAACTTCCGGTATCCGCACGCGGCCGCCAGGTTCGGCCCGGCGTCGAAGGCGGAGCAGCTCAACTGGCTGCGTCGGCTGCTGGACTGGGAAGCCTCGGCGTCGGACCCGTCGCAGTTCATCGCCTCGCTGCGGTGCGACCTCGCCGAGGACCAGATCCTGGTGCTCGCGGAGGGCGGCGGCCGGCCCGTGCTGCTGCCGCAGGACGCGACGCCGGTCGACCTCGCGTACATCCTCGGCGCGGACGTCGGCAACCGATGTATCGGCGCGAAGGTCAACGGGCGGCTGATCGCGGTGTCGTCGCCGCTCGCCGACGGTGACACGGTCGAGATCATCACGCGGACCGGGCAGCGCGACGACTTCGACGCCGACGCCCCGGCGCGGGGGCCGTCGTCGGAGTGGCTGGACTTCGTGAAGACGCCGCACGCCAGGCTGCACATCAGCCGGTGGTTCGAGGCGCACGAGGCGCCCGCGATCACGGTCGCCAACAAGGTGCGCCTCGGGCGGCTCGCGGTCGGGCTCGCGCTGCGCAGGCAGGGCCGCGGCCTGGCCAGCGACCTGCCGCTCGTGCGGCTCGCGACCCGGCTCGGGTACCCGGACCTCGAAACGCTGCTCGTCGCGGTCGCCGATCACAGCCGGACGGCGGACGAGGTGGTCGAGGAGTTGATCGCCCTGGTCGACCACTCCCCCAGATAGGCGGCTAGCCTTTCCGGGATGGCGGTAAAACAACAACTGCGCATGGTGGCGTACCGGACGTTCTACCGTCTCCCGGCCCGCTGGAAGCGACGCATCGTGCGCACCTTCCAGCCGACGTACACCATCGGCGCCGTCATTCTCGTGCGCGACCCCGGGGCGAGCAGGATCCTGCTGCTGCGGCAGCCGCCCGGTGCGGGCTGGTCGCTGCCGGCGGGCCTGATGGACCGCGGCGAGCGGCCCGTGCAGACCGCGGCGCGTGAGCTCGCCGAGGAGACCGGGATCGAGCTGCCGCTGGAGCGGTTCCGCCCGGCGAACCCGAACGCCGTCGTGCACACCCGCGGGCAGTGGGTCGACATGGTGTTCGAGACCGAGGTGGAGCCGTCCGACGAGTTCACCATCGACGCCGCCGAGGTCATCGAGGCCGCCTGGCACCGGCTCGACACGCTGCCGCCGCTGACCGTGTCGACGTCGCAGCTGCTCGCGCACTACGGGATCGGCCCGTACAAGGACTACCCTGAGGTACTGACGAAATGACGGCGATCTGCGCGGTGATCCTCGCCGCCGGTGAGGGGCGGCGGCTGCGGCCGCTGACGGAGCACCTGCCGAAGGCGCTGTGCCCGGTCGGCAACGTGGCGCTCCTCGACAGGGCCATGGCCAGGGTCGCGGCGCTCGGGATCGCCGGCCCGGCCGACCTGGCGGTCAACGCGTGCTACCTCGCCGGGCAGGTCGTCGCGCACGTGGGCGACCGCGCGCACCTGTCCGTCGAGCCGGGCGACCCGTTCGGCACCGCCGGCGGCGTCGCCCTGCTGAAGGACTGGATCGCCGGCCGCGGCGTCCTCGTCGGCAACGCGGACGCGTACCTGGCACCGTCGCAGGAGCCGGACGGTTCCGATATCGCCGAGCTGCTGGAGGACTGGGACGGCACCACCGTGCGGATGCTCGGCGTGCCGGGGCCGCCGAAGGAGTTCGGCGGGCATCGGTTCGCCGGGTTCTCCCTGCTGCCGTGGGACCTCGTCAAAGGCCTGGAGGCCGTCCCCTCCGACCTCGTGCGGACCACGTGGCGGCCCGCGGAGCGGGAAGGGCGCCTCGACGTGGTCGAGTATCGCGGCACCTACCTCGACACCGGCACGCCGCGGGACTACCTGAAGGCCAATCTGCATGCCGTACACCAGCGGAACCTCATCGCCGAGGACGCCGTCGTGACCGGGGTCGTCGAGCAGGCGGTCGTCGGGCGCGGTGCCGTCGTCGCGGGGCGGGTCAGCCGGGCGGTGGTGTGGCCGGGCGCCGAGGTGCGGGAGGGCGAGACGCTGCGCGACGCGGTCCGGGTCGGGCGGGAGCTCACCGTCGCCGCCGATTAGCATGACGATGTCCACATGCTGGAAGGAGCACCGCAGGTGATCACCGCGATCGTCCTCATCGACTGCGCCACCGACTCGATCCCCGAGGTGGCCGAGAACATCGCCAACCTCCCCGGGGTCAGCGAGGTCTACTCCGTCGCCGGCAACGTCGACCTGATCGCGATGGTCCGCGTCCGGCAGTACGAGGAGATCGCCGAGGTCATCGCCGGTCGCATCTCCAAGGTGCCCGGCGTCGTCGACACCGACACGCACATCGCGTTCCGCGCCTACTCGCAGCACGACCTCGAAGAGGCGTTCTCGATCGGCCTTCCCGACACGGACTAATTTCCGGGTTTTTTGCCGCGCCTCGCAGAAAGCCGTGCGTCCCTTCGGTGGCAGGACCGCAAGAAGCCCCTGTTTGTCCTGCTGACGGCGTCGGGAGTGCGGCAAATCGCATCGAACGTGCCGCGCTGACCCGGTAACCTCGACGCCCATGAGGATCGGCATCGTCGGAGCCACGGGTCAGGTGGGCAGCGTCATGCGCCACATCCTGGCCGAGCGTCAGTTCCCCGTCACCCAGTTGCGCCTGTTCGCGTCCGCCCGCTCCGCGGGCCGGCCGATCGACTGGCAGGACCAGCAGATCACGGTGGAGGACGCGGCGACCGCCGACTACTCCGGCCTGGACATCGTGCTGTTCTCCGCGGGCAAGGGCACGTCGAAGGAGCTCGCGCCGAAGGTGGCCGCCGCCGGTGCCGTCGTCGTCGACAACTCCTCCGCCTGGCGGATGGACCCCGAGGTGCCGCTCGTCGTCGCCGAGGTCAACCCGCACGCGATCGCGGACCGCCCGAAGGGCATCATCGCCAACCCCAACTGCACCACCATGGCCGCCATGCCGGTGCTGCGCCCGCTGCACGACGAGGCCGGCCTGGTCGCCCTCGTCGCCGCCACCTACCAGGCGGTGTCCGGCGCCGGGCTCAGCGGCGTCGCCGAGCTCGACGAGCAGGTCCGCAAGGTCGCCGACGGCGCGGCCGCGCTCGCGTTCGACGGCTCGGCCGTCGAGTTCCCGGCGCCGAAGCAGTTCGCCCGGCCGATCGCGTTCAACGTGCTGCCGCTCGCCGGTTCGATCGTCGACGACGGCTCGTTCGAGACCGACGAGGAGCAGAAGCTCCGCAACGAGAGCCGCAAGATCCTCGAGATCCCCGCTCTGCTGGTCTCCGGCACGTGTGTCCGGGTGCCCGTGTTCACCGGCCACTCGCTGCAGCTCAACGCCAGGTTCGAGCGGGCGATCTCCGTCGAGCGGGCGTTGGAGCTCCTCGCCACCGCGCCCGGCGTCGTCGTCACCGACGTGCCGACCCCGCTGCAGGCCGCCGGCGCCGACCCGAGCTTCGTCGGCCGGGTCCGCGCCGACGAGACCGTCGAGCACGGCCTGTCGCTCTTCGTCTCCAACGACAACCTGCGCAAGGGCGCGGCCCTCAACGCCGTCCAGATCGCGGAGCTCCTGGTCAAGTGAGGTTGACGGGAGGGGCCCTGGCCCCTCCCGTCACCGTCAGACGTGCCGGCCGAACCAGTCCAGGATCGCGTCGAACCTGGCGACCCGGTGCGACGGCCGCCCGGTGCGGGAGAGCTCGTGCCCCTCCCCCGGGAACAGCAGCAGCTCGACCGGGGTCCCCCGCCGTTTCAGCGCCACGAACAGCCGCTGCGCCTGTTCGACCGGGCAGCGCCAGTCCTGCTCCGAGTGGATGATCAGCACCGGGATGTCGATCTTCCCGGCGTACGTGAGCGGGCTCTGCACCTCGAACGAGCCGCCGTCGGCGCCGTACAGCGAGTCCGCGAACACCCAGCCGATGTCCGAGCTGCCCTGGAAGCTGTCGATCGCGTTGACGGCCCGCTCGGAGACGGCGGCCTTGAAGCGGTCGCCGTGCCGGCCCGCGAGCCAGGTGGTCATGAACCCGCCGTGCGACCCGCCGAGCACCCCGACCCGGTCGCCGTCGAGGTCGTCTGCGGTCAGCGCCGCGTCGAGCAGGGCGAGCAGATCGGTGGCGGAGACCTCACCGACGTTGCCGCGGACCGCCCGGCCGTGCGCCTCGCCGTAGCCGGACGAGCCGCGCGGGTTGCCGTAGACGACCGCGTAGCCGGCGCCCGCGTACATCTGCGCCTCGTCGAAGAGCCGCCAGCCGTACTGCGCGAACGGCCCACCGTGGATCATCAGCAGCACCGGGTGCGGGCCGTCGCCGGCGGGCCGGACGACCCAGCCGTGGACCGGGTAGCCGTCGGGCGCGGTCCCCGTCACCTCGACCTGGTCGAGGGCCGTGACACCGGCGGAGAAGGTCGTCAGCCTGACGTCGCCGGCGTAGACCTCGCCCCAGTCGGCGGGTCCGGCGATCGTGGCGACGAGGGTCCCGTCCGCGGTCTCGCCGAAGCCGGTGACCTGCCGCTGCCCGTCGATCACGACGTCGGGGGCTCCGCCGTCGTACGGCACGCGCAACAGCTGGACGGCGCCGCGGTGCTCGTTGCTGAACAGCACGCCGCCCGCGGTGGCGGCGATGTCCCCGCCGGGCGCGGCGAGCGTGTACCGCTCGGGGTCGAGCAGCTGCCGGGCCGGTCCGTCGTCGAGCGGCACCGACCACAGCGACTCGTTGCGCATCACCGGGTCGACGCGGCCCTCGCCGGCGAGCCCGGCGGTGAACAGGACCGAGCGTCCGTCGGGCGCCCACCGGCACAGCCCGGCGGTGTACGTGGTGTCGGTCAGCACCCGGATGTCGCCGCCTGCGGCGGGCATGACGCAGACGTCGGACGCGAGGTCGTCGCCCCACGTGTCGTGCTGCTCCGACACGAACGCCAGGGTCCGCCCGTCGGGGCTCCAGTCGGGGTCGCCATGGCCGCGCTCACCGTCGGTCAGCTGCGTGACGGTGCCGTCGAGGTCGGCGACGTGCAGGTGCGCCGGGCGGTCCAGGAGGAACCCCAGACCGTCGATACGGTAGAAGTACCGGGTGATCCGTCTCGGTGCCTCCCCTTCCGCCCCGATCGTCTCGCCCTCCTCGGTTTTCCCTGTCCCGTAGCGCCCCTTTTCCGGTACACGAGCGGAGAACGCCAGACGAGCGCTGTCGGGCGACCAGGCGGGCGGGCCGGCGCCCAGTGGCAGGTCCGTCAGGCGGCGCGGCTCGCCCCCGGCGATCGGCATGACGCACAGCTGCGGCGGGCCCTCGTGCTCGGCCTTCGCGCCCCCGGCCCGGCTGCCCGCCGCCTTCGTCGCGCGCAGGAACGCGAGCCACCGCCCGTCCGGCGAGATCCGCGGCGCGCTGTCGTGCCACCCGTGGGTGAGCTGGAGCGGCTCGGCGCTGCCGTCGGTCCTCAGGAGCCAGAGCTGGGAGGTGTACGCGTCAGCGGCGAACTCGAGCCGGGTCACCGGCACGACGGCGATCGTGCCGTCCGGGCTGACCGCCGGCGCGCCGGGTAGGCGCATTTGGGACAGATCGATTGGCTTCACGTTCCGCACAGTAGTCTGGGTCACAGTTCTTACTCGCCGGTAACCTCCTACCTCTACCCTACGAATCCATGGAGTCGTCGGAGTTCCTGGCCCGCGGTGACGATCAGCTCGCGCTGCACCCGTTCCCGGTGGACGGCGCCGCGACCCTGGCCGTCCTGTGGCCCGCGATGGGCGTCCCGGCCCGCTACTACCGGCACTTCGCGGCCGCGCTGAACGCCACCGGCATCGAGGTCGTCGTCGCCGACCTGCGCGGCACCGGCGCCAGCACCCCACGCCCGTCCCGCGCGTCCCGCTACGGGCTCGCCGAGCTCACCACCGACGTCGAGGCGGTCCTGGACGCGTTGAAGCCCCGCCGGGCCGGCCGCCGGTGTGTGCTGGTCGGGCACTCCCTCGGCGGGCAGGTCTGCGCGCTGCACCTCGCGGCCCGCCACGCGGCCGGCCTCGACCCCGGTGTCGACGGGCTCGCCCTGCTTGCCGTCGGGCTGCCGTACTGGCGGCGCTACCCCGGCCGGATGGGCCCCGGCACGCTCGCCCTCACCTCGACCCTGGCGCTGACGTCCTCGGTCCTCGGCGTCTGGCCGGGCTGGGGGTTCGGCGGCCGCCAGGCGCGCGGCGTGATCCGCGAGTGGGCCTTCACCGCGCGGACCGGCCGCTATCCGTCCCTGGCCGGGGTGGACGTCGA
Source organism: Dactylosporangium sp. NPDC005555 (assembly GCF_040605635.1). Taxonomy (NCBI): domain Bacteria; kingdom Bacillati; phylum Actinomycetota; class Actinomycetes; order Micromonosporales; family Micromonosporaceae; genus Dactylosporangium; species Dactylosporangium sp. NPDC005555. The sequence goes on along the minus strand of NZ_JBEXDG010000014.1, from coordinate 171,202 downwards.
GGCGGCGCTCGCCGGGGTGCGGCTGCCGGTGCTCGCGGTCGACATGGAGGCCGACCAGTACACGCCCGCTCCGACGGTGGACCACCTGACGGCAAAGATGACCGCGGCGACGGTCGAGCGTTCGCACTACTCGGCGGCGGAGGCCGGCTCGCCGATCGACCACTTCACCTGGGCCCGGCACGGCACGCCGCTCGCCGCCCGCGTCGCCACCTGGGCCGCCGCTCTCTGACCGCCGCCCGCGGGGCGGCCGTGTGCTCGATTCCCGTGATCCGGAAGACTTGTTGTCGCCAGGGCGACGATTTCTCTTCCGGATCACGGGCCGGCGGCGGGAGAGGGAAACGACGAAGCCCTCAGCCGTGGTGGGCTGAGGGCTCCGTGCGGGGTCGTTCAGTGGCCGCTGGTGATCTCTTCGCGGTCGCGGTCCGTGTCGGAGTCGAGCTGGCGCGGCTTGGGGGCCGGGCCGGCCTTTTCGATCGGGTAGAAGAAGCCCTTGACCGTCGGGGCGAGGGCGCCGAGGCGGTTCATCTTCTTCGGCACGACCCAGCCGGCGTAGTCGAGGCCGTGGTGGCCGTCTTCGTGGCCGTTGGCGGAGGGCAGCGGCTGGTGGATCTCGACGAACTTGCCGTCGGGAAGGCGGCGGATGATGCCGGTCTCCACGCCGTGGGCAAGGACCTCGCGGTCGTGCTGCTGCAGGCCGAGCGCGATGCGGAACGCCACGTAGTACGCCAGCGGCGGGATGATCAGGATGCCGATGCGGCCGGCCCAGGTCATCGCGTTGAGGCTGATGTGGAACTTGTCCGCGAAGACGTCGTTGCCGCCGGAGATCAGCAGGACGACGTAGAACGCGATGGCCATGGAGCCGAGCGCCGTGCGCAGCGGGTTGTCGCGGGGGCGCTGCAGGAGGTTGTGGACCGCCTTGTCCTTCGTGAAGCGCGCTTCCATGAACGGATAGAAGATCGGCAGCATCGTCAGGATGCCTGGTAGCACCACCGTGGGCCAGAAGATCGCCGGGATGGTGTAGCCGTCACCGTAGAAGAAGTCGAACCGGATCTCCCAGGCCGGGAAGAGGCGGGTCGAGCCGTCGAGGAACATGACGTACCAGTCGGGCTGGCTCGCCGCCGAGACGACCGCCGCCTTGTAGGGGCCGAACAGCCAGATCGGGTTGATCTGGAAGAGACCCGCGAGCGCCGCGATCATGGCGAACACGATCATGAAGAAGCCGCCGGCCTTAGCCGCGAAGCCGGGGAACATGCGCACGCCGACGACGTTCTCGTTGGTGCGGCCCGGGCCGGGCCACTGCGTGTGCTTCTGCTTCACCAGCAGGCCCATGTGCACGCTGATCAGGCCGAGCAGCGCACCCGGGACGAGCAGCACGTGGACGATGTACAGGCGGTCGAGGATGACCTCGCCGGGGAACTCGCCGCCGAACAGCGACGTGGTCACCCAGGTGCCGACGATCGGGATCGACAGCATGATCGCGCTGGCGATGCGCAGGCCGGTGCCGGACAGCGCGTCGTCGGGCAGCGAGTAGCCGCCGAAGCCCTCGAGGAAGCCCATCCAGAAGAGCAGGACGCCGACGATCCAGTTCGCCTCACGCGGCTTGCGGAACGCGCCGGTGAAGAAGATCCGGAACATGTGCACCACGATCGCGGCCATGAACAGCAGCGCGGCCCAGTGGTGCATCTGCCGCATGAACAGGCCGCCGCGCACGTCGAACGAGATGTGCAGGGCGGTGTTGTACGCCTGGGACATCTCCACGCCGCGCAGCGGGGCGTAGCTGCCCTCGTAGACGACCTCGCGCAGCGACGGGTCGAAGAACAGCGACAGGAAGATACCGCTGAGCAGCAGCACGACGAACGAGTAGAGCGCGATCTCACCCAGCAGGAACGACCAGTGGTCGGGGAAGACCTTGTTCATCAGCCGCCGGAGCGGGGTGGCCGCCTGGAACCGCTCGTCGATTGCCTTGGCGGAGTTGGCCGGGAGTGCCCGGACGTCGATCTTGCGCCGTTTCATGGCCGCTCCCAGAAGGCCGGTCCGACCGGAATCTTGTAGTCCGAGGTCGCGATGAAGTACCCCTCATCGTCCACCGTGATCGGCAGCTGGGGCAAGGCGCGGCTGGCCGGACCGAAGATGGGCCGCGCGTTGTCCGTGATCTGGAACTGCGACTGGTGGCACGGGCACAGCAGGCGGTTGGTCTGCTGCTCGTACAGGCTGGCGGGGCAGCCGGCGTGCGTGCAGATCTTCGAGTAGGCCACGAAGTTCTCCCACTGGGAGCCCTTGTTGATCTCCTTCGCCTTGCTCAGCGTCGCCTCGGCGTCCACCTCACGCAGGTGGATGAGCAGCGTCGGCGAGTCGGCCCACTTGTTGCTGGCGCCGTGCGGGATGCCGGGGAAGACGGTGATCTGACCGCCGACGCTGACGTCGGCGGGGCGGATCGGGGTGCCGTCCTCGTGGGTGAGGCGCACCGGCTTGCCGTCGTTGTACTTCGGGTCCCAGCCGGTGGTGAAGAAGATGTTGTCGCCGTTCTGCGTCGGCGCCTTGATCAGCGAGCCGACCAGGAGGGCACCAGCGACCGCGCCGAGCGGCGCGGCACCGGCGAGGAACGCCATGCCGACGAAGCGGCGGCGCTTGAGGCCGAGCTCGTCGCCCATGTTGAGGATCGTGGCCGCGGTCAGCACCTGCTCGGTGCTGTCCGACGGGCCGTCGTGCCGCTCCTGGATCGAGACCTCTTCGGGCAGGAGCTTCTTGCTCCACACCACGATGCCCAGGCCCAGGGTGAGCAGGGCCAGGCCGAGCGTCGCGCCGAGGACCGGCGTGTAGTACGGGTACAGCGAACGGTAGGTCGAGTCGCCCTCGCCGTACTTCCACGGCCAGGCGATGTAGGCGACCACGAACGCGGTCCCCGCCAGGCCCGTGAGCAGGAACAGGAACGCCAGGAGGCGCTCGATGCGGCGCTCCGCGCGGGTCCCCGGGACCGGGAACCGCGGCGCGTAGTGCACGATCTGCACGCCGTCGCGGCGCGCGCCCTCCTTGACCAGGTCGAACCTGGTCAGCGACGCGTCACTGGCGTCGAACTCGTCGTCGGACGGGTGGTGGGTGGTCATGACTTCCCTGCAATCCACAGCGTGGCGAACACGAGCGCCGCGATACCGACGAGGAAGATGACGAGGCCTTCGGGCACCGGGCCGTACCGGCCGAGGTTCCAGCCGCCCGGGTCGCTCGCCTGGTTCTTGTTGAGGTCCTGGATGTAGGCGATGATCGCGGCCTTGTCATCCGGGCTCAGCTGGTTGTTGCCGAACACCGGCATGTTCTGCGGGCCGGTCAGCATCGCCGCGTAGATGTCGCGGTTGGTCGAGTGCTTCAGCGACGGAGCGAACTTGCCCGAGGACAGCGCGCCGCCGCCGGTGGAGAACGCGTGGCACGAGGAGCAGTTGACCCGGTAGAGCTCGCCGCCGTGGGCGAGGATCTTGTCGCTGCCCGCGGCCTTCTTGATCTCTTCGTTGAGGCTCTCCGCGCTGGGCAGCTGGGGTCCGCCGCCGAGCTCCTGGATGTACGCGCCGAGCTGCGCGGCCTGGTCCTCGTTGAACTGCGGCTGCTTGCGCTCGGCCTGCGCCTCCTGGCGCGCCAGCGGCATGCGGCCGGTGTTGACCTGGAACTCCACGGCGGCGGAGCCGACCCCGATGAGGCTCGGTCCCCGGTTGTCCACGCCCTGGGCGTTGCGCCCGTGGCAGGTGATACAGCTGACCTCGTAGATCGCCTTGCCCTCGGCCGCGGATTCGGACAGCTTCACGGTCTCCTCGGCGCGGCCGACGCCGGGTGCGTACGCGGTGTAGAGGCCTCCGGCCAGTGTGAGCGCCGCGACCAGCCGCACAGCCGCCGACAACCGCCGGCGAAGCTTGCCCCGCGCCGCGCGCGCGCCACCCGGCACCAGCCGGGCAAGCGGCCGCTTGCTCTGCTCAGAAGTCATGGCCTCACCTTTGTCGTCATCACCTATGTCGTCTCGTGGCTCTGGTGGTCTCGTCGGGAGAGCGTGACGCGGCCCGATCGGCTACTGCAGGAAGTAGATCATTGCGAACAGTGCGATCCACACCACGTCGACGAAGTGCCAGTAGTAGGACACGACGATCGCGGCGGTGGCCTGGGCGGGGGTGAACCGGCCCATGGTCGTGCGGATCAGATAGATGATGAAGGCGATGAGGCCGCCCGTGACGTGCAGGCCGTGGAAGCCCGTCGTCAGGTAGAACATCGAGCCGTAGCCGTCGCCGTTGATCTTCACACCCTCGGAGACCAGCGTGACGTACTCGTTGGCCTGGCCGAGCACGAAGATCAGGCCCATCACGAAGGTCAGCGCGAACCACCGGCGCAGGCCGTGCACGTCACCGCGCTCGGCGCGGAACACGCCGATCTGGCAGGTGATCGACGACAGCACCAGGATCGTGGTGAAGACCAGCGCGTACCAGACGTTGAGCACGTGGGTGTGCTTCTCCCACAGCTCAGGAGCCGCCGCACGGATCGAGAAATACATCGCGAACAGCGCCGCGAAGAACATCAACTCGCTGGAGAGCCACACGATCGTCCCGACACTGACCATGTTGGGCCTGGTCAGTGAGTGGATCTGGCTCTTGGCAATCGCTGGGGCCGCAGTCACGCCGCCATTATTGCCCCCCGATCATCACCGACTTTTCACGGGGTCCACCAGCGAGGGACGATTCGGCCTCCGGCATAGGCTGTGCACGTGTTGCGAGCTGCAGAACCAGGGCCTCCGACGGCGACGGCGATCCTCGGTTCCTTCCACGTGTCGTGGCTGACGCTGCTGCTGGTCGTCGCCGCCGGCCTGTACCTGACGGGTGTGCTGAGCCTGCGCAGGCGCGGCGACAACTGGCCCGTGGCCAGGATCGTGCTCTTCCTCGGGCCCGGACTCGGCTCGATCGCCGCGGTCACCATGACCGGCGTCGAGGAGTACGACACGACGCTGCTGAGCGTCCACATGGTCCAGCACATGATGCTGTCGATGATCGCGCCGATCTTCCTCGCCCTCGGCGCGCCGGTGACCCTCGCGCTGCGCACGCTACCGCCGCGCGGCCGCCGGATCCTGCTCGCCGTGGTCCACTCGCGGGTCGCCCGCGTCCTGGCGTTCCCCCTGGTCGCGTTCGGGTTCTTCGTCGTGACGCCGTTCGCGTTGTACTTCACCGGGCTGTACGAGCTGACGATGCGCCACGCGTGGGTGCACGAGCTGACGCACGCGCACTTCATCGCCGTCGGCTGCCTGTTCTTCTGGCCGCTCATCGGCCTCGATCCGCTGCCGGGACGCTGGCCGTACCCGGCGCGGGCGCTGCTGATGTTCCTGTCCACGCCGTTCCACACGGTCCTCGGGCTGACCATCATGCAGAGCAAGGAGCTGCTCGGCGGTGACTGGTATCCGTCGCTGGGCCTGCCCTGGGCCGACCCCGCGCACGACCAGGTCGTCGCCGGCGGCATCCTCTGGGCCGGCGGGGAGATCGTCTCCGTGACGATGCTCGCCGTGCTCGTCGTGCAGTGGATGCGCCAGTCGGACCGGGAGGCGAGACGCGTCGACCGGCGCCTGGACCGCGAGGAGCGGCAACGGCTCGAGGAGCAGGAGTGGTCCGCCCGCACCGGCATCGCCATCACCGATGACGGTACGATCCCCGAGGCACCCGCCACACGAGGAGCAGCGCGCACATGACACAGCACACGGTCCTGCTGTACAGCGACGATCCCGAGGTCCGCGACCGCATGCGGCTCGCCATCGGCAGCCGTCCCGCGGCCGACCTGTCGGTGAAGTTCGTCGACGCCTCCACCTACGCCGAGGTCGTCGGCCTCGTCGACGACACCGACGTGGACCTGCTGGTCCTCGACGGCGAGGCGACCCCCGGCGGCGGTCTCGGCATCGCCCGCCAGCTCAAGGACGAGATCACCGACCCGCCGCCGGTCGTCCTGGCGATCGCCCGCGCCGCCGACCGCTGGCTGGCGTCCTACGCGCGCGTCGAGGGCACGATCATGTATCCCCTCGACCCCGTCACCACCGGCAAGACGGTGTCGGACCTCCTGCGTTCGCTCCCCGTCCAGGGCTGAGCATGGGCGAGCGGACCTGGCCCCAGCTGCTCAACGCCCTGCTCCGGGGCGAGGACCTGTCGCTGGACGACGCCGGCTGGGCGATGGGCGAGGTGATGGCCGGCTCGGCCACCCCGAGCCAGATCGCCGCGTTCGTCGTCGCGCTGCGCGCCAAGGGTGAGACGATCACCGAGGTGGCCGGCGTCGCCGAGATGATGCTGTCCATCGCGCCGAAGGTCCCGCTGACCGCCGCGCAGCGCGACGCCGCCGTCGACATCGTCGGCACCGGCGGCGACCGCGCCAACACCGTCAACATCTCGACCATGGCCGCCGTCGTCACCGCCGCCGCGGGCGTGCCGGTCGTGAAGCACGGCAACCGCGCCGCCTCCTCCTCCACCGGCGCCGCCGACCTGCTCGAAGCCCTCGGGGTCACCATCGACCTGGGCCCGAACGAGGTCGCCCGCTGCGTCGCCGAGGTCGGGATCGGCTTCTGCTTCGCGGCCCGCTTCCACCCCGGCATGCGCCACGCCTCCGCCACCCGCCGCGAGATGGGCGTGCCCACGGTCTTCAACTTCCTCGGCCCGCTGACCAACCCGGCCCAGCCGACCGCCGCGACCGTCGGATGCTTCGACACCCGCATGGCTTCGGTGATGGCGTCGGTACTGGCGGGGCGCGGCTTCTCCGTCCTGCTCGTCCGAGGTGAGGACGGGCTGGACGAGTTCACGACCGGCGCGCCGACCAGGGTGTGGGCGGTCAGCGGCGGCACGGTCACCGAGTCGGTCCTGGACTCCGTCGACCTCGGCCTGCCCCGGTCCGCCCCGGGCGACCTGCGCGGCGGTGACCCTGCCCACAACGTGGCTGTGGCGCACCGCATGTTCGCCGGCGAGACCGGCCCGGTCCGCGACGCCGTGCTGCTGAACGCGGCCGCGGCGATCGCCGCCCGCGACGGCCTGTCCACCGACCTGCCCGCGCAGCTGCGAGCGGGCATCGCCCGCGCCGCCGCCGCGGTCGACTCAGGCGCGGCGACAGACCTCGTCGCCCGCTGGTCCGCCTTCAAACCGTAACCGGCCGGGCCGTCCGGCGGCTGGTCGGTGTAACTCATGATCCGGTAGAGATTTTGTCGCCCTGGCGACCAAGACTCTTCCGGATCATGGAAGCGCGGACGGAGGCACGGTGATGCCACGCGCATGCGTGTGAGGCTGCCGCGCAAGCCGGCAGTGCGTCGCGGAGCGGCGCATTGGGGGGCTCCGGGGGTGAGAATCCCCCCGGCGGGACCCGCCGCGAAGCGGTGGGGCGGCGAGCTTTCGCCGAAGGCGACAGGCGGGTAACAGCGGGTAACAGCGTGACCCATCGGTGGCGGTCGGCGTTGACGATGCGTGGCCAACACTCCTAATTCCCAGAAGAAGGCGCTGCTTTCGGCGGTTGTCGCCGGGGCGCTGACGCTCGGCTTCGCCGGCATGATGGCGAAGTCGTGCGGCGCGCCGGTCAAGGAGCAGGCGGAGGCCGCCAACCCCGCCCTGGAGCTCGTCGACAGTCTCGCGTCGCGGCTGGTGCTCGGCCTGCAGACGGACGCGACGATCCAGTACCAGACCGCCGGCGGGGTCAACGTCGTGGTGTCGCAGTCGATGCCGCGCAGGGCGTACCGCGGGGCGGGTGTCACGTTCATCTCGACGCCGGACGGCACGTATCACTGCAGGACCGTGACGCCGTCCCCGTCACCGAAGGCCAGGAAGAGCCCTCAGCCGGTCGCTCAGTGCGACGAGGGCCCAGGGGCGGACACGCTGTCCCCCACCCAGGCGAAGGCGATCAGCGACGCGTTCGGGGGCGAGTTCATGGCCCCCGAGGCGGCGATGGGCAGGCTGGCGACGATCGCGCAGGGTCAGGACGTGCGGACCGGGACCTCCAAGCGGGGCGACGCCCAGTGCGTGTCGGTGACCGCGAAGGGGATCCGCACGGAGACCGCGTGCGTCAACCCGGCGGGGCTGCTGGCGTACTTCGACGGCACCACGGACGCCGGGAGGTACACGCAGCTGACGTTGCAGTACACGACCCCGAGCGTCAGCGACGAGGCGTTCCTGCCGCCGGGAGCGAAACCGAAGGCGACGGCCGCGGCGAGCGGCAGACCGGCGGCGCGCACCCCGAGCCCGAACCCCGGGCCGAGTGGTACCGAAAAGTGATCCGACACGCCGCCGGCCCTGCCCGGACGCAAGGGCCGCCGGTGGCAGCGTGACGGGCATGGAGCTGCACTGCGACACCTGTGCCCGGCAGCGGAACTTCGAGCGGCCGGCCCGTTCGGACCACCCGCGGGCGACCTGCCCCGACCGGGCCTGCACGGCCTGCGGCGCGGCGATCGTGGTCGCGCCGGTCATCCTGCTGATGGACCGCCGGTCGAGGGTCACGCTCCAGCAGGGACGCCGGAAAGCGGCCTGAACGACCGTTCAGCTCTCGGTGCCGACCGTTCGGCGCAAGTTCCGTGCGGGTACACATCGATGCTGGAGAATCTGTCCATGAATCTCCGGCGCGCCGCCGTCCTTGCGCTCACCCTTGCGCTGGCCGGCATCGTCACCCCCGCATCCCCCGCCGCCGCGGCCGGCATCAACGAGAAGCTGGCCGTCATGTCCACCTGGTCGCAGCCGACCGCCGGGAGCTACAACACCTGGAACGCCGCCCGCCAGAACCAGGCAGCCTGGGCCTCCTACGCCTTCGACTGGTCCACCGACTACTGCTCGACCAGCCCCGACCAGCCGCTCGGCTTCGACTTCCGGCTGTCGTGCCAGCGGCACGACTTCGGGTACCGCAACTACAAGGCGGTCGGGCAGTTCCCGGCCAACAAGTCCCGCATCGACAGTGCCTTCTACTTCGACCTGAAGGCGAAGTGCGCCACGTACAACGCCGTCGTCCGGCCCGCCTGCACCAGCCTGGCGTGGACGTACTACCAGGCCGTCTCGGCGTTCGGCAGCCTCGCGTCGGTCAGCGCCGCCGACCTGCAGCGCGCCGCCGACATCAAGCAGCGCGCGGAGGTGGCGGCCGCACAGGCCCGCTAGCACACAAAAAAGGGGGGCCTCCGTGGAGGCCCCCCTTTTCGTGGGACTCAGTGCTCGGCGCCGCGCCGCGTGCCGGTGTAGTACTCGAACATCAGGCCGCAGGTGGCGATGATGACCGAGATCAGCCCGACCGCCACCAGCCACCACTGGTCGAAGGCGAGGCCCAGGCTGGCCGTCGCCGCGGCGAGCGCGATGCCGACCGGCCAGTAGCTGCCCGGGCTGAAGAAGCCCAGGTCGCCGGCGCCCTCGTAGATCTCCGCTTCGGGCCGGTCCTCGGGACGCGGCTCGATACGGCGCGAGATCAGCCACAGCGCGCTGCCGATCATGGTGAGCAGCAGGCCCGACAGGATCAGCGCGACCACGCCGATCCACTCCACACCCCGGTGCCCGGTCTGCTCGTGCGGCGCGACGTTGGTCCACCAGCCGTAGAGCGCGGCCATCGCGAACACGAACAACGCGAGCACGAAGAACAAACGTCCTTCTGACTTCATCGCCGTGCGCCCTTTCTCAGCTCGAGGACCGCTTGGTGCGGTCGGTGTCGAACGGATGCGTCGTCGTCGCGTACCCCTGGTTCGGGAAGCCCAGCTGCGCGAGGGCCTCCGGGGTGCTCTTGCCCGCGCCGCGCAGGCCCAGATACTGCTGGTACTGGTCCGCCGAGACGACCCGCAGCTCGAAGTTCATCATCGAGTGGTAGGTGCCGCACAGCTCCGCGCACCGGCCGACGTAGGCGCCGGCGGCACTGTCCTTGAGGTTGATCTCGAACCTGTTCTCGACACCGGGGATGACGTCCCGCTTGAACAGGATGTCCGGCACCCAGAACGAGTGGATGACGTCCCGCGAGGTCTCCTTGAACTGCACCGACTTGCCCGCCGGCAGCACCAGGACCGGGATGTAGTCGTCGGCGCCGACCGTCGTGATCGGCTTGCCGTCCGGGCCCTTGGTGTCGCTGTAGACGAACTGCCAGTTCCACTTCGAGGCGATGACCTCGACGTTGACGTCCGGGTTCTTGGAGAGCCGGTCGACGTCGGTCTGGATGATCGCGGTGTAGAAGAACAACACGGCGATGATCACGAACGGCGCGACCGTGTACAGGATCTCGAACGGCATGTTGTACCGCGTCTGCGGCGGCAGTTCGTCGCCGCGCTTGCGATACCGCACGACGCACCAGAAGATCAGGCCCCAGACGAAGACGCCGACGACGAGCGCCGCGACGACGGACCCGATCCACAGGTCATACATGCGGTCGCCCTGCTGGGTGATGCCCTTCGGCCAGCCGAACCCGGCGAACGCGTCGTCGACGGAACACCCGGCGAGCAGGGTCGTCACCGCGACGGCCGAGACGGCGAGCCCGACGGCGCGCGCGGGGCTCAAACCTCTTGAGACCACCTGCTCCTGCCTCCTTAGCAGCGCCGCGCGGCCCGTCTCCGGGTCGTCGCGCGGCAAGCCTCACCAACGCTGGCGAGCGTACTCGACCATGCGCGGTCCGCCCGGCTTGGGGTGGTCGTGTCCGGCCCGCGATACCGTTGCGCGGGTGGGTGTCTACTTCGACGCCGCCACCGCGATGCCGCCGCATCCCGTTGCGCGGCAAGCATTTCTGGCCGCGCTGGACGACGGCTGGGCCGATCCCGGCAAGCTCTACACCCCCGCCCGCCGGTCCCGTCAGCTGCTGGACGCCGCCCGGGCGACGGTCGCCGAGGTGCTCGGCGTCCGCCCCGACGAGCTGCACTTCACCGCCGGCGGCACCGACGCGGTCCGCGGCGCGATCGCCGGCGTCAGGAGGGCCCGGGGCCGCCGGCGCGTAGTGCACAGCGCGGTCGAGCACTCCGCCGTCATCAAGGCCGCCGGCGACGACGCGGTCGCGGTGCCGGTGTCGCTGACCGGCCTGGTCGACCTCGACGCCCTGCGGACGGCGCTGCATTCGCCGGAAGTGGCCCTGGCCGCCGTGCAGAGCGCGAATCATGAGGTGGGGACGGTGCAACCCGTCGCCGAGGCCGCTCAGCTGGCGTCGGCGGCGGCTGTGCCGCTGCTGGTCGACGCCGCGCAGTCGATCGGCCGCACGCCGGTGCCCGGCGGCTGGTCCCTGCTGACCGGCAGCGCCCGCAAGTGGGGCGGCCCGGCCGGCGTCGGCGTCCTCGCCGTGCGCAAGGGCACCCGCTGGGAGCCGCCCTGGGAGCCGGCGACGGACGTGCCGGCCATCCTCGCGGCCGCCGCCTCGCTGCGCGCGGTGCACGCGGAGGCGGCGGCGGAGTCGGCCCGGCTGAGCGCGCTCGTCGAGGAGATCCGCGCCACGGTCGCCGCGACCGTGCCGGACGTCGAGGTCGTCGGCGAGCCCGAGCGGCGGCTCCCCCACATCGTCACGTTCTCCTGCCTCTACGTCGACGGCGAGGTCCTGCTGCACGCCCTGGACAGGGCGGGTTTCGCGGTGTCGTCCGGCTCCGCCTGCACCAGTGACACGCTGCGGCCCTCGCACGTCCTGGCCGCGATGGGCGTCCTCACCCACGGCAACGTCCGGGTGTCCCTGCACAGTGGAGTGTCCACCGAGGACGTCCGGCGGTTCCTCGCGGTGCTGCCGGGCCTGGTCGCCGACGTGCGGGCCGAGGTGGGCATGTGAGCCTGGTCGTCGATGCGCTCGGGAAGCGCTGTCCCCTGCCGGTCATCATGCTGGCGAAACTCGCCGCGACGTCTCCGCCGGGCACCCGCATCGCGGTCCTCGCCGACGACCCGGCGGCGGCCGTCGACATCCCCGCCTGGTGCCGGATGCGCGGTCACACCTTCATCGCCACCGACGGCGACCGTCATACCGTCGAAGTATGCTGATCGCGCGGGCTACTGGCAGCGGACACTACGGATGGTAGCCGCTTCGAAGATCGATTAGTGTGCTCGGGGTAGGGTCAGAGAAAGCGGAACGTGACACCGGCACCCGATCGATCCGTGACTGTCACGCGGGACGCATGCGCTTGATCAGCAGGTAGGCCTCACAGCCGAGGCAGAGGCCGAAAACCGCGTTCAGGAACGCGGCGACCAGGGCGAACGACGCGCCCACGATGCCGAGCGCCGCCGGACCGGCGAGGTAGCCGATCACGGTGAGCACCGCGAAGAGCAGGCCGACGGCCTGGGCGAAGCGGACCGGGGCGCCGTCCTCCCGCTCGGTCGGCGGCGCCAGGCGCGGCGCGACGAGGTAGCGGTAGAGCAGTCCGTACGGGGTCAGCCGCGGGTCGTACGCGCCGATGGCGAAGATCACCGCCTGGGCGAGGGCGAGCCAGCCGTTGCCGGTGAGCAGGACGACGACGAAGACGATCGCGGTGATGCCGGCCGAGAACCGGGGGCCGCGGGGATCGAGACTCACGCTGCCAGGACCTCCGTGACGGTGGCGCGCAGGGCGGCCCGGTCGGGCACGCCGACGGTGCGTTGCGCGATGTGGCCGCCGCGGTCGACGACCAGCAGCGTCGGCAGGCGCCAGATGCCGAGGTCGCGCACGGCGTCGAGGTGCTCGTCGGCGTCGAGCTCGACGTGCCGGACGCCGGCGACGGCCGAGGCCAGGTCGGCGCAGACGGCGCGGACCTGGCGGCACGGCGCGCACGTCGCGGACGAGAAGTGCAGCAGCGTGACCGTGTCGCGGGCCGGGCTGAGCAGGCCCGCAGGCAGGTCACCCCCGGCCGCGCGGAGCTTGCCGTAGCGGGCCCGGTAGACGAGCCCGACCACGGTGGCGAGGGCGAGCAGCGCCACGACCACGATCGTCACAGCGGCAACTGTACGCCCGTTCCTACTACACCGATAGGGATGGTTCAGGCAGCCAGGTGGGCGCGGATCTCGTCGGCGGCGGTGTCGCCGTAGGACTCGGCGATGCGCTTCGTGAACTCGGCCGGCAGGATCTCGTACTCCTGCGGGCCGACGGTCTCCAGGACCAGCGCGGCGACCATCGAGCCGACCTGCGCGGCCCGCTCCAGGCCGAGGCCCCAGGACAGCGCGGCGAAGAAGCCGGCGCGGAACCCGTCGCCGATGCCGGTCGGGTCGTTGGCGACGACCCCCTTCGCGACCGGGACGTGGATCTCGGCGGGCAGGTCGCGGCCCCGGATGAGGGCGCCGTCCTTGCCGAGGGTGGTGACGAGGACGCCGACCTTGTCCAGCAGCGACTCGGTCGTCAGGCCCGTCTTCGACTCGAGGAGCTCCTTCTCGTAGTCGTTGGTCAGCAGATACGCCGCGCCGTCGATCAGCTTGCGGATCTCGTCGGCGGACATGCGGGCCAGCTGCTGCGAGCAGTCGGCGGCGAACGGCACGCCGAGCGCCCGCGCCTCCTCCGTGTGCCGGACCATCGCGACCGGGTCGTTGGCGCTGACCAGGATCAGGTCGATGCCGCCGACGCGGGTGCCGACCGGGGACAGCTCGATGTTGCGGGCCTCCGACATCGCGCCCGCGTAGAACGACGCGATCTGGCACATGTCGTCGTCGGTGGTGCAGACGAAGCGGGCGGTGTGGGCGATCTCGCTCACGTACACCGAGTCGCAGTCGACGCCGTGCCGGGTCAGCCAGCTGCGGTAGTCGTCGAAGTCGGCGCCGACGGCACCCACGAGGATCGGCCTCAGGCCGAGCAGGGCCATGCCGTAGGCGATGTTGGGGGCGATCCCGCCGCGGCGCACCGTGAGGTCGTCGACGAGGAACGACAGCGAGACCTTGTGCAGCTGGTCGGGCAGGAGCTGCTCAGCGAAACGGCCCGGGAAGTGCATCAGGTGGTCAGTCGCGATCGAACCGGTGACGACGATCTTCATGGAAACCTCGGTCTCAAGACAACAGGGCCTGCACAGAGTAGTAGCCGCCCGCGCTCAAGGTGCGCTGGAGTCCCACAACCTAGAAGCATCATCAAAAGCTCTTGATCAGCACAAAGCCGCCCTCCGAAGGTCCGGAGAGCGGCTCTGAAAGGCGAACTAGTGGAAGGAGTCGCCGCAGGCGCAGGAGCCCTGGGCGTTGGGGTTGTCGATGGTGAAGCCCTGCGCGTCGATCCGGTCGGCGAAGTCGATCGACGCGCCGGTGAGGTAGGGCACGCTCATGCGGTCGACGACGACCTCGAAGCCGTCATAGGTGCTGACCTTGTCCCCGTCGAGCGAACGCTCGTCGAAGAAGAGCTGGTAGCGCAGGCCGGAGCAGCCGCCGGGCTGAACCGCGACGCGGAGCCGCAGGTCGTCCCGGCCTTCCTGCTCGAGCAGGCCCTTCACCTTGACGGCGGCTTCCTCGGTGAGGCCGATGCCGGCCGGGTTGTCCGTCTGAACAGGCTCGGCAAACTTCGAAGCGGTCACGATCAAGGCTCCCTGCGGTGATGTCTACAGTTCCATCGGGTACCAACGCGGAGGCGACCGACGGCATTCCCTCCCATAGTGACACGGTTTCGTGCTAGCGGCTCCACTGCACAGCCAGGCGTTCCCCCAGTTCCCGCAGCCCGTCGGCGGGGCGGGCGAGGGCCTCGGCGACGCTGCCGAAGTGCTCGACGAGGGCGTGGGCCTCGGTGACGCCGATGCTCGCGGCCTCCCGCCGGCCCGCGTCGATCCGCCCGGCGACGACCACGCAGGGCACGCCGAGATCACGTGCGGCGTTCGCCACACCCGCCACGACCTTGCCGCGCAGGGACTGCTCGTCGAAGGCGCCCTCACCGGTCACGACCAGGGAGACCTCCTCCAGCTCGGCGTCGAGGCGGGTCAGCTCGCGGACCAGGCCGATGCCGGACGTGACGCGGCCGCCGAGAGCGAGCAGGGCGGCGCCGAGCCCACCGGCGGCGCCGGCGCCGGGCAGGTCGGCGAGGCCCGGCGGGGCGGTCGGCAGCGCCTGCAGCACGCCGGCGAAGCGGGCCAGCGCGGCGTCGAGCTGGAACACGTCCTGCCTGGTGGCGCCCTTCTGCGGGCCGTAGACGGCGCTCGCCCCGTGCAGCCCGAGCAGGGGGCTGTCCACGTCGGTGGCGGCGACCAGGGTCGCTTCCCGCAGCCTCGGTACGCCACCCAGGGCGGCACAGTCGATCAGGGCGGCGCCGCCGTACGGCAGGGCGAAGCCGGACGCGGACAGGGGCGCGGCGCCGAGCGCGGCGAGGAGGCCGGCGCCGCCGTCGTTGGTGGCGCTGCCGCCGAGCCCGACGACGAGCGTGGTCGCGCCGGCCTCGACCGCGGCGAGCAGCAGCGTGCCGAGGCCGAACGTCGTGGTGTGCTTCGGATCACGTTCCTCGCCGGACAGCAGGTGCAGGCCGCAGGCCTCGGCGCTCTCGATGTACGCGGTGGCGCCGTCCAGCACGACGTGCCCCTGCGCCGGCCGTCCGAGCGGACCGGTGGCCGCGACGGTGAGGACACGTGCGTGCGGCAGCGCCGCGGCCAGTACACCCGCGAAACCCGGACCTCCGTCCGACAGCGGCCGCAGGATCAGGTCGTCGCCGGGCCTGACGTTGCGCCAGCCGGCGGCGAACGCCCCGGCGGCTTCGACGGCCGGGATCGTCCCGGCGAACTTGTCCGGGCACACGAGGACGCGCATCCGGACATTGTCCACGTCACAGTTGCGTGGTAGTGCGGGCGTGCGACGATCGAATGGTGACCTGGGCTGAACCATCGTCAACCGCCACCGCACTCCTGCTGCTGGGCCGCGGCACCGACCCCGACACCGAGAAGGGTGTCGAGTGTCCCGGCGACCTGCCCGCACCGAGCGACCCCGGCCTCGTCGAGCGGGCGAGGGCCGCCAAGGCCGCCCTCGGCGACCGCGTCTTCGTGCTCGGCCACCACTACCAGCGCGACGAGGTGATCCAGTTCGCCGACGTGACCGGCGACTCGTTCAAGCTCGCGCGGGAGGCCGCCGCCCGGCCCGACGCCGAATACATCGTGTTCTGCGGCGTGCACTTCATGGCCGAGAGCGCCGACATCCTCACCTCCGCCACGCAGCGGGTCGTGCTGCCGGACCTGGCCGCGGGCTGCTCGATGGCCGACATGGCCGCGCTCGTGCAGGTGGAGAAGGCATGGGACCACTTCACCGCGCTCGGCATCGCCGAGGACGTGGTGCCGGTCACATACATGAACTCGACCGCCGACATCAAGGGCTTCGTCGGGCGCAACGACGGCGTGGTGTGCACGTCGTCCAACGCGGAGACGGCGCTGAAGTGGTCGTTCGAGCGCGGTTCGAAGGTGTTCTTCCTGCCCGACCAGCACCTGGGCCGCAACACGGCCGTGCTGAAGATGGGCATGAGCCTGTCCGACTGCGTGCTGTTCGACCCGCACAAGCCCGGCGGCGGGCTGACCGACCAGCAGCTGCGCGACGCGAAGATGATCCTGTGGCGCGGGCACTGCTCGGTGCACGGCCGCTTCACCCTGGACAGCGTGCGGGACGTGCGTGCCCGGGTCCCCGGCGTCAACGTGCTGGTCCACCCCGAGTGCAGGCACGAGGTCGTCACGTCGGCCGATCACGTCGGCTCGACCGAATACATCATCCGCATGATCGAGGCGGCGCCGGCCGGGTCGGCGTGGGCGGTCGGGACCGAGCTCAACCTGGTCCGCCGGCTCGCCCTCGCGCACCCGGACAAGCAGATCATGTTCCTGGACCGCAACGTCTGCTACTGCTCGACGATGAACCGCATCGACCTGCCGCACCTCGTGTGGGCCCTGGAGGAGCTCGTCGCCGGCCGTGTGCCGAACGAGATCACCGTCGACGCCGGCACCGCGCACCACGCCCGGGTGGCGCTCGACAGGATGCTCGCCCTGCCGTAGGGGGGACCGTCCGATCACCCTCCGGTCACTCTGAGTGGCGGCCGGAGGATGATCGCTGTCGGAGTCACGTCTTCGTGCCATGACGGACGTGCGGTCTGCGTTCGCATGCCGTAGATGTGGTTATGCTGCTGCGCGGGTTCACGCTCCGTCAGCACATCTGCCTTCAATCCCTGCCTGCAGGAGGGTCTTTCCGTGACCAACTACGACGCCGGTGACGTCCTCACCGTGCACGGCGGCGCGCCGCTCAACGGCGAGCTGCGGGTGCGCGGTGCCAAGAACCTCGTCTCCAAGGCGATGGTCGCGGCGGTGCTGGGCGAGACCCCGAGCACGCTGTTCGACGTGCCGGCGATCCGCGACGTCGAGGTGGTCACCGGCCTGCTCGAGCTGCACGGCGTGAAGGTCACGCGCGGCGCGCTCGACGGCGAGCTGCACTTCGACACGTCCGACGTCGAGTCGGCCAACGTCGACGAGATCAACGTGCACGCCGGCTCCAGCCGCATCCCGATCCTGTTCTGCGGGCCGCTGCTGCATCGGCTCGGCCACGCGTTCATCCCCGACCTCGGCGGCTGCAACATCGGCGGGCGGCCCATCGACTTCCACATCCAGGCGCTGCGCGACTTCGGCGCGGTCGTGGAGAAGTCCGAGAAGGGCATGGACATCACCGCCCCCAACGGGCTGCACGGCGCGAAGCTGGAGCTGCCGTACCCGAGCGTCGGCGCGACCGAGCAGATCCTGCTCACCGCCGTGCGCGCCGAGGGCGTCACCGAGCTGCGCAACGCCGCGGTCGAGCCGGAGATCATCGACCTCATCTGCGTCCTGCAGAAGATGGGCGCGATCATCAAGGTCCACACCGACCGCGTGATCGAGATCCAGGGTGTGCCGCGGCTCACCGGCTACACCCACCGCCCGATCCCGGACCGGATCGAGGCGGCCAGCTGGGGCGCGGCGGCCCTCGCCACCCGCGGCGACGTGTTCGTCCGCGGCGCCCGGCAGGCCGACATGATGACGTTCCTCAACCTGTTCACCTCGGTCGGCGGCGCGTTCGAGATCGACGACACCCCGGGCATGGGCGGCATCCGCTTCTGGCACCCGGGCGGCGAGCTCAACGCCGTCGCGATGGAGACCGACGTCCACCCGGGCTTCATGACCGACTGGCAGCAGCCGATGGTCGTGGCGCTCACCCAGGCCCGCGGCCTGTCGATCGTGCACGAGACCGTGTACGAGCGGCGCCTCGGCTACACGGCCGCGCTCAACCAGATGGGCGCCACCATCCAGACGTACCGGGAGTGCCTCGGCGGGACGCCGTGCCGCTTCGGCCGCCGCAACTTCATGCACTCCGCGGTCATCGCCGGCCCGTCCAAGCTGCACGCCGCCGACCTGGTGATCCCCGACCTGCGGGCCGGGTTCAGCCACCTGATCGCGGCCCTGGCCGCCGAGGGCACGTCCCGCGTGTACGGCGTGAAGCTCATCCAGCGCGGCTACGAGGACTTCGAGGCCAAACTCAACGGCCTCGGCGCCCACGTCGAGCTGGGCTGACGCGGATCCGCGCGGCGGGCGCCCCGAGCGTTGGGACGCCCGCCTACTGTCCGCTACCCTTCACGCGTGCCGTCGTTGTTTTCCCGTAAGTCAGCAGAGCCCGCCGAGGCGCCCGCCGCCGAACCCGAGACGTCCGAGGTCACGGCCGACAGGCGCCAGACGCTGAGCAAGCGCGACCTGGGCAAGACCACCCCGAAGCGGGTCGTGGCCGGCCGGCGCGTCGCCGAGCCGCCCGCGGCCAACCGCCGCGAGGCCGCCAAGAAGATGCGGGAGCGGCAGCGGGCCGAGCGGCTCGAGGCCCGCGAGGGCATGGCCAACGGCGAAGAGCGCTTCCTGCTCCCCCGCGACAGGGGCCCTGAGCGGCGCCTGGTGCGCGACATCGTCGACTCCCGGCGGACCATCGGCACGTTCTTCTTCGGCACCACGTTCCTGGTGATGCTCGTGGGCTTCAACCGCGACCTCAACCCGAGCATCTATCTGGCGGCGAACGCCCTCTTCGGTGTCATGGCGGTCGCGACCGCGATCGACAGCTTCCTGATCTCCCGCACCATCAAGCGTCTCGTCAAGGAGCGCTACCCCAGCTCGACCGAGAAGCTCGGCCGGCTGTACTTCTACGCGATCATGCGCGCCATCTCGTTCCGCTTCATCCGCAACCCGAAACCGCAGGTGAAGGTCGGCGCCAAGATCTGACCCCCGGACGGCGGGCGGATCAGACCCTCCGGGCGGCAACGGGGCGACAACGATTCGGCGGCGGCGCCCCGCCCGACGGTGGCGGTGGACGGCTCCTAAGCCGTACCCTCCCTTCGCGACCGGACCACGATTTCACCGGGTAGGCGTGTGGCGAGCGCCGGTGCATGATTGGTGCCGGAGCGGGGCGAGGAGAGCGAAGCTGTGAGCGACGAGTACCCGGGGGAAGAGCCGGGAACCGCCGCGCCCACCTGGGCCGCAGTGCCGACGATGCCGTGGGGCAGGGTGCCGGAGCAGCGCCGCGACGAGCAGTCGCCGCCGGGTCGCGGCGGGC
The DNA here is from genome assembly GCF_040605635.1 of Dactylosporangium sp. NPDC005555. NCBI lineage: Bacteria > Bacillati > Actinomycetota > Actinomycetes > Micromonosporales > Micromonosporaceae > Dactylosporangium > Dactylosporangium sp. NPDC005555. Next base: position 151,805 of record NZ_JBEXDG010000014.1, on the reverse strand, counting down.
CTGAGCACCAGGGCGGCGAGCAGCGGGGCGACGACCCGTCCGGCCGCCGCGGCCAGGGCCGGCAGTACGGCGACCCACGCTTCTCCGGCGACCCGCGCACGGCCGACCCGCGTGGCGGCGAGTTCCGCGGCGGCTCCGGCGACCCACGCACCGGTGATCTACGGCCCGGTGACCCACGTGGCGGCGAGTTCCGTGGCGGGCCTGCCGACGAGCGCGGCCGCCAGCAGGGTGCGCCGCAGCCGCGGTGGGCGCAGGGGCCGCAGCAGGGCGGCTATCCGGTGCAGCAAGGTCATCCCGGGCAGCAGCCGCCGCAGGGGTACCAGCCGCCGCCGGTCCCCCAGCAGGGGCGTCCTCAGCAGGGCGGGTATCAGGGACAGCCGCACCCGCAGCAGGGCCACCCGCAGGGGCGGCACCCGCAGCAGGGGCGCGACGACCGGCGCGGCTACGACGACCGGCGCGGCTACGACGGCCCGGTCGACGACCGGCGCGGCTACGACGACCGGCGCGGCTACGACGGCCCGGTCGACGACCGGCGCGGCTACGACGGCCCCTACGAGCGCGGGCATGACGACCGGCGCGGCTACGACGGCCCGCATGACGACCGGCGCGGCTATGACGACCCGCGGCGCGGGTACGACGGACCCTATGACGATCGGCGCGGCTACGACGGCCCGCCGGCCGGGCACGGGCGTCCGCAGCACCAGGGGCACGGCCGGCCGCGCAACCCCGCCCTGGACGAGCCGACCGACGAGGTCCCCCGGGTGCGCCGCGGTGCCGCCGGGACGACTGCGCCGGCCGGTCGGTCCGGCGCGGGCAGGGCCACGGTCTACGGCGCCCCGCCGCCGGTGGACGCGCCGATGAGCGCACCGCCGGCCGGGACGACGTACGGCGGGCAGGGCCGCTCCACGGTCTACGGCGCCCCCGCCCAGCACACCGCACCGCCCCCGCACGGCGGTCCTGGTCAGCACGGCGCACCGCCGCCCCAGGGACGCACGTACGGCGCCCCGCAGCAGGGTGCGCCGGCGGCGCGGACGTATGGCGCCCCGGTCCAGCACGAGCCGGTCCACAGCGACCAGGGCGGCGACCAGGGCATGGCGAACCGGCCGGTGTCCTCCGCACCCGTGTCCTCGGCGCCGGTCTCGGCGGCTCCGGTGTCCTCGGCGCCGCATCCGCCGGCGTCCGGCCATGACTGGCAGGACGACCCCACCAACCGGCCGGTGTCCTCCGCACCCGGCTGGGACGGTGACCCCACCAACCGGCCCGTCTCCTCCGCACCCGGCTGGGACGGTGACCCCACCAACCGGCCCGTCTCCTCCGCACCGGGCTGGAGCGCTGACCCCGGCAACCGGCCTGTGTCGTCCGCACCCGGCTGGGACGGTGACCCGGGCAACCGCCCCGTCTCCTCCGCACCCGTGTCGTCCGTCCCCGTCTCGGCCGCTCCGGTTTCCGCCGCGCCGGTCTCGGCGGTGCCCGTGTCCGCCGTGCCGTCCCAGACCACACCGCCGCACGCCACACCGCCGCACGTCGGACCGTCGCACGCCGGGCCGTCGTACGCCGGGCCGGAGCAGGTCGCGCCGGGGCAGCCTGCGGTGCAGGAGCGGGGCGTGGTGCCGGAGCAGGCGGGGCCGCCGACGGCGGAGCAGGTGCCTGCCGACGAGCTCCCGGCGGTGTCCGTGCGGCCGATGAGCGCGCCGCCGCTGGACGCACCGGATGCGCCGTTCAACGCGTTCGGGTCCGCCGGAGGCGCAGCACCGCAGGAGCAGGCGGTGGACGTACCGACGCAGCAGCCGGAGACCGAGGGAGCCGCAGCGGTGCAGCAGACCGCGATGGACGCCTATCGCTCCGCGACGCTGACCGGGGCCGGGGTCGACGGGCTGCAGGCGACGGGCTATCTGCCGATCGTGCGGCCCGGCGCGGAAGGGTTCCCGGCCGAGCTCGCGGCGCTCCTGCCGCCGGCGCCCGCCCCGAACGAGGTCAAGGGCGAGACGAAGGGCGAGGAGACCGCGGGGCCCGACCCGGAGCAGGTCCTCGCCGGCTACGTGTGGCGCTTCGACCCCGACACGCTGCGTGAGCAGATCGAGGGCGACGAGGTGCGGGAGCTCACCGAGATCCGCGACTCGCTGACCACGAAGCTGAACCGCGTCGAGGACAACCCGACGCGGGCGCGGCTGCTGAGCCTGCGCGCCGTGGTGTCCCGCATCCTCGGCGACCTGCCGAAGGCGTTCGCGGACGGCAAGCTCGCCCTCGCGCACGCCGAGGCCACCGGCGAGCTGCGCCGGATCGCGATCGCGCAGGCGCGGCTCGCGCACGTGCTGCAGTGGCGGGAGGAGTTCGAGGAGGCCGACCGGCTGTTCACGCTCGCCAACTCCAGCGAGCTGCCGGACCGGCTGCGGGCCACCATGCACCAGCACGCCGGCAAGTGCGCCTACGACCAGGGCCGGTACATGGAGGCCTGCAACCACTTCGAACGGGCCCTCGACCTGCGCAAGGAAGAGGACCCGGAGCTCATCGCGCAGACCGAGCTCGCGCTGGACGCCGTGTTCCGGCGGGTCGCGGAGAAGGGCTGGGGCCCGTACCCGCGCAGCCGCGACGAGATCCTGCAGATCCGCAGGTCACCGGCGCCGGCGTTCGACGAGCAGACCCAGCGCTGGGGTTACATCGAGCCCGACGGCAACTTCTGCATCGGCCCGGGGTACCTGGACGTGCAGCCGTTCCGCGACGGCGTCGCGTGGGTCCAGCGGCAGGGCTCGCAGAACTGGGAGCTCATCGACGACACCGGCAAGCTGCTCATCGAGCCGGCCGCCGGGTATCTCGGCGTCGGCAGCTTCTCCGACGGCGTCGCCTGGGTGTCGCGGGACGGCACCAACCGGTGGATCGCGATCGACAAGACCAACGCGGTGCTGATCTCGACCGGGTTCGACGACGTCCGGCCGTTCCGGCGGGGTGTCGCGGCGGTCCGGCGCGGCGAGCACTGGGGCGCCGTCGACAGCATCGGGCGGGTCGTCGTGTCGTTCCAGTACGACGGGTTCGCCACGGCACTGCTCGACGGCCGGTACATCGACGGCTTCAGTGACGAAGGTCTCGCCGTGGTGTCCCTCGACGGGCGCAAGGGGGTCGTCGACCGGTCCGGGCGCGTCCTGGTGCCGCCGATCCACCACACGCTGATGATCCACCCGGTCGCGTTCCTGATCGCGGACGACTCGCAGCGCTGGGGCGCCCTCGACCGGCGCGGCCGGACCGTGATCGAGGCCACGTTCCCGAGCCGGATGGGCGTGACGGACGAGATCGACCGCCTGCTCGCCGACACCCGGCCCGTCATGTAGTTGTACGGGCGGGCGTCCGGTCCTGTAAGCAAGAGGGTATGGAGTTTCGTCACCTCGGCCGGTCCGGGATGCTCGTCAGCGAGATCTCGTACGGCAACTGGATCACCCACGGCTCGCAGGTCGAGGCGGAGCAGGCGACCGCCTGCGTCCACGCCGCCCTCGACCTCGGCATCACCACCTTCGACACCGCCGACGTCTACGCCGGCACCCGGGCGGAGGTCGTGCTCGGCGACGCGCTGAAGGGGCAGCGCCGCGAGGGCCTGGAGATCTTCACGAAGGTCTACTGGCCGACCGGCCCCGGCCGTAACGACCGCGGCCTGTCCCGCAAGCACATCCTCGAGTCGATCAACGGCTCGCTGCGGCGGCTGCAGACCGACTACGTCGACCTGTACCAGGCGCACCGCTACGACTCCTCGACGCCGCTCGAGGAGACGATGGAGGCGTTCGCCGACGTCGTGCGCAGCGGCAAGGCGCTCTACATCGGCGTGTCCGAGTGGCGGGCCGACGAGATCCGCGCCGCCGCCTCGCTGGCCCGGGAGCTGCGCGTCCAGCTGGTGTCGAACCAGCCGCAGTACTCGGCGCTGTACCGGGTCATCGAGGCCGAGGTCGTCCCGGCGTCCGAGGAGCTCGGGATCGGGCAGATCGTGTGGTCGCCGCTCGCCCAGGGCGTCCTGACCGGCAAGTACCAGCCGGGTCAGCCGCCGCCGGCGGGGTCGCGGGCCACCGATGAGAAGTCGGGCGCCAACTTCATCGCCTCGCTGCTGCGCGACGAGGTCCTCACCGCTGTCCAGCAGCTCAAGCCCCTCGCCGAGCAGGCCGGGCTGACGATGGCGCAGCTCGGGGTGGCGTGGGTGCTGCAGAACCCGAACGTGTCCTCGGCGATCGTCGGGGCGACCCGGCCGGAGCAGCTGCAGGACAACGTGAAGGCGGCGGGCGTGAAGCTCGACGCGGAGCTGCTGAAGCGGATCGACGAGGTCCTCGACGCGGTCGTGGAGCGCGACCCGCGCAAGACGGTCAGTCCCGCTCAGCGTCCGTAGTGTCACGGGGGCCGCCGCGGCGGCCCCCGTCTCACGACCAGAAGCGGAACAGGCCGAGGCCCCTGCCGACCAGGCTGTCGGGCAGGCCGATCACGTCGCCGATGCCCAGGACGACGGTGAAGAACCAGTCGTTGATGACCGGTGACCACAGCAGCGCGATGAGCAGCAGCATCCCGTAGGGCGCGACGTGGTTGAAGCCGCGCTGCCACTGCGGGCTCAGCCACGGGAAGAGCAGGTTGCCGCCGTCGACGCCCGGCATCGGCACGAAGTTGAGGATGCTCGCCGTCAGCTGCAGGAACGCCAGGAAAGCCAGCCCCGCCCAGAACGCCGGGTCGCCGCCGTTGTCCAGGCCCAGGGCGAACGGCAGGACCAGCACGACGGCGAGCACCATGTTGGTGGCCGGGCCGACGAAGCTGATCAGGCTGTCCATGAAGCGGCTGCGGATCGCCGCGTGGTTGACCCAGACCGCCCCGCCCGGCAGGCCGATGCCGCCGATCAGCAGGAACACGACCGGCAGCACGATCGACAGCAGCGGGTGCGCGTATTTCAACGGGTCGAGCGTCAGATAGCCACGGTGCGCCACGTCATGATCGCCACCTTTGAAGGCGACCAGGGCGTGCGCGTACTCATGCAGACACAGCGAAACGGTCCAGCCGGTCACGACGAAGAGAAACACGTCGATTCCGGGGTCGCCGAACCCGGTCCACGTCAGCCATCCGGAGATGACGAACGCCGCGAGGATCCCCAGGAACAGCGCACTCGGCCGGAACGCCTCGCGGGGCAGTCCCCCGACCCGGCCCGGTGACCGGCCGAACGCCATCGCCGTCAGCCCCCCGCCGGTAGGAGGCTCATCTTGTATTCCAAGCGCTCGTCCTCGGTCAGGATCGCGGTCGTCGCGCCCTTGGCGACCAGCTCACGCCAGCTCTGGCCCAGCCAGGACTCCGCGTCGGACTGGCTGGAAAACGCCTCGTTCGGGCCGTCGACCGCCCGGTTCTCAGCGTCTTCGAACTGCCACGTCCACGCCATCAGTCACGCTCCCGTCCCAGGTAGGTAGTTTCGAGCGTATCGGGCTGAGGGCGATGTGCCGATGCCGCCCACCGGAAAGTGAACCCTGGGTCATAAAGTACGGGGCATGCGGTTGCTGGTGCTCGGTGGAATCCGGTCCGGGAAGTCGGAAGTAGCGGAGTCGCTCGTCGCGGACGCGGAGCGGGTGCGCTACGTCGCGACCGCGCCGGAGCATCCCGGTGGGCTCCCTGACGAGGCCTGGTCGGCGCGGCTGACCCGGCACCGGGCCCGGCGGCCCGCCGGCTGGAGCACCGAGGAGGTCGGCACCGAGCCGGACCGCCTCGCGGACCTCCTGCACGGCGCGAAACCCGAGGACGTCCTGCTCGTCGACGACCTCGGTGGATGGCTCACGGCGATGTTCGACGCCGCCGGTGACTGGGCCGACCCGAGCGCCCTCGACAGCCGGATCACGGCGCTCGGCGACGCGGTGCGGGCCTGCCCGGCCGCGCTGCTGGTGCTGGTCGCCCCCGAGGTCGGGTTGGCCGTGGTGCCGACGACGCAGGCCGGTCGCACGTTCGCCGACGCCAACGGGCTGCTCAACCAGCGGGTCGCGGCGGCCAGCGACGGTGTCGCGATGGTCGTCGCGGGGGAGGTCACCTGGCTGCGTGGCGGTTCGGAGGTCGGCCACGCCGGGGGCCGTTTCGTTGCCGCGCCCGCTCCCGCTCCGTTCGAGTTCTCCGGCACCGTCGCCGGTGCGGTCCTGTCGACCGCGGACAGCGGCGAGACCCTGTCGTTCCAGCCGGGCATGGAGCTGCCGCTGCCCGACGAGTCGACCGCGGCCGAGGCCGGCGAGCGGCTGCTCACCCTTCGTCTCAACGGCGCGGGCCTGGGTGGGCTCGTGCCCGTCGTCCGCTTCGCCGGCGGCACGCAGGGCCGGCCCGACCCGCGTCCGTGGCAGCGGCCGCGGGTCCTCGTCCTGCGCGGCGACCGGACCGGAGGCTTCGCCGCGGGCGACTCGGCCGCCGCCGCCGACCGCCGCCTCGAGGACGTCGTGGAGGGCACCGGCACCCTGGCCGTGCTCGCCGCGACCGCCGGGGCCAGCGTCCAGGCGATCGACTGCCCCGAGGCGGGCCCGGCGGAGCTGCACGACGCCCTCGACGACGGCAGCGTCGACGCGGCCCTGACGCTCGGCTGGCGGCTCGCCGACGCCGCCGCCAACGAGGGCGTCGACCTGCTCGTCCTGGCCGCGTGCGGGGCCGGCTCCGACGCGGCCGCCGCGGCGATCGTCGCGGTCCTCACCGGCGGCGAGCCGGCCGCGATGCTCGGACGGGTCGTCGACGCGTCCGGCTTCGTCAACGACGCCGCCTGGATCCGCAAGGTCGCCGCCGTCCGCGACGCCCGGCACCGCATCCGCGCCCGCAGCCGCGAGCCGCACACCGTCCTGTCGATGCTCGGCGGCGGCGACATCGCGGTCGCCACCGGCATCCTCCTCGGTGCCGCCTCCCGCCGCCTGCCGGTCATGATCGACGGTCCGGTCGGCATCGCCGCGGGCCTCGTCGCCCGCGACTACGGCGCGCAGACCCGGCACTGGCTGCTCATGGCCGACCACGGCGAGAACCCGACGGTGAAGCTCGGCGCCGACGTGCTCGGGGTCACCCCCTTCCTGCAGCTCAAGCTGGCGCTCGGCGAGGGCGGCGCGTCGCTGGTGGCGCTGCCGCTGGTCAACACCGCGCTCACCGTGGCCGCGGCGACCCCGCCCCGCGAGCCGGTCGTCGAGCCGGAGGACGGGCTCACCGAGCAGGAGCGGATCGAGGCGGAGATCCAGCGGGTCGTCGCCGACTCCCCCACCGCCGAGATGCCCTTCGTGAAACCGTCGTGGGAGGCCTGAGGCTCGCCCTGACCCTCTTCACCATCGCCCCCGCCGGCGTCGCCCGTTTCGACCGGCCGACGGCCCGCACGGCGATGGCGTTGGCGCCGCTGGTCGGTGTCATGCTGGGAGGTGTCCTGGGCGGCCTCGCGCTCGGGCTCCGCGCCGGTGGCGCGTCACCCCTGATGGCGGCCGCGGCGACGGTGGCGCTGTCGGCGGTGTGCACCCGCGCCCTCCACCTGGACGGCCTGGCCGACACGGCCGACGGTCTCGGCTCGTACCAGGGCGCCGACAAAGCACTTGAAATCATGAAAAAGTCGGACATCGGGCCGTTCGGCGTGGTGGCGATCGTGGCCGTCCTGCTCCTCGACGTGGCCGCCCTGACCAGCGTCTACGCCCGCCCGTGGCCGGAGGTCCTCGCGCTGGTCGTGGCGGGCACCGCCGCCGGCCGCCTCGGCGCCACCGTCGCCTGCCGCGCCGGCCTGCCCGCGGCCCGCCCCGACGGTCTCGGCGCCCTGGTCGCGCAGACCCTCCCCCGCGCCGCGGTCGCCGCGATCACGCTGCTCGTCGCCGCCGCGGCCGCCCTGGCCGACCCCGTCCGCGGCCCCCTGGCGGTCCTCCTCGCCGCGGCCGCCGCCTGGGCCGTCACCGGCCACGCGCACCGCCGCCTCGGCGGCGTCACCGGCGACGTGATCGGCGCGGCGGTGGAACTCGCCACGATGACCGCCTGGCTGGTCCTCGCCACCGCCCCCTGACCGCCGCCGCCGCGGCCCGGTCCGCCGGAGCGGGTGGGGTGCCGGCCGGCGACCCCACCCGGACCACGGCTCAGCGCACGTTCGACGTCACGAACGGTGGCTTCACGACGCGGACGTTCGAGCGGCGGCCGCGGACGTCGAGGGTGACCTCCGCGCCCTCGGAGACGCCCGCCGAGGTGTCGATCAGGGCGAGCCCGATGCCGACCTTGCGGGTCGGTGAGAAGGTGCCGCTGGTGACCTCGCCGATGGCGGTGTCGCCCGAGGCCGCCAGGACGGTCATGTGGGCGCGCGGGATGCCCCGGTCCAGGGACTCGATGCCCCACAGGAGGCGGCGCGGGCCGGCGGCCTTCTCGGCGAGGAGCGCGTCACGGCCCCAGAACTGGTCCTTGCCCCAGCCGACGGCCCAGCCGGACCGGGCCTGGACGGGACTGATGGAAAGCGACAGGTCCTGGCCGTGCAGCGGGTACCCCATCTCGGTGCGCAGCGTGTCGCGGGCGGCGAGGCCGCACGGGCGGGCACCGCCCTCGACGATCGCGTCCCAGAGGCCGTGGGCGTCGTGGGAGGGCACGACCAGCTCATAGCCGTGTTCGCCGGTGTACCCGGTGCGGCACACGACCACGTCATGGCCGTTGAAGGCGGAGACGGTGAAGCTCATGTAGTCGTGGTCGGTGGGCAGGCCGAGGCCGGCGAGCAGTTCCGCGGAGCGGGGGCCCTGCACGGCGAGGACGGCGAAGAGCTCGTGCTGGCCGATCACGCTGATGCCGGTCGGCGCGGCCTCGACGAGGCGGCGGACCACCTCGGCGGTGTTCGCGGCGTTCGGGACGAGGAAGACGTCGTCGTCGCCGAACCGGTACGCGATGAGGTCGTCCACCACGCCACCGTGCTCGTCGAGGCACAGGGTGTACTGGGCCTGACCTGCGACGATACGATTGAGATCGTTGCTGAGGCAGCGGTTGACGAAGTCGGCCGCGCCGCGGCCGCGCACCCGGGCCTTGCCCAGGTGCGACACGTCGAACACGCCGGCGTCCTCGCGGACCGCCGTATGCTCCTTGAGCACGCCGCCTCCGGCGTATTCCAGCGGCATGTCCCAGCCGCCGAACGCCGCGAACTTGGCACCGAGCGCCGCATGACGGTGATACAACGCGGGGTGCCGCAAGGGTTGCGTCATGCCCGCAACCTATCGCGTTGGTTATCGTGTCCAGCACCCGATTCGGCGGCATGCTGAGGATGCGGTACCACCGCAGCCGACGCTGACGCAGAACACCACCAGTGATGTGGAGCCCGAGTGACCGCCCTGAACCTGGTCGACACCGACCCCGCCGAACTCGCCGTGGACGCCGTGGTCGTCGGCGTGTACGCACATGACGGCGGTGACGCCAAGCTGCTGCTCGCCTCCGGTGCGGAGAGCGTCGCGGCGGCGTTCAGCGACCGGCCGGGCGGCGGGCTGGCGGAGACGCTGCACGTCCTCGGCGCGACCGGCGCGGTCGGCGAGGTGACGAAGGTCCCCGCGTTCGGTGCCGTGACGGCGCCGCTCGTCGTGGCGGTCGGGCTCGGCGCGGAGCCGTCGGGTGCCGCGCCGGCGGCGGAGACGCTGCGCCGGGCCGCCGGTGCCGCGACGCGCGCCCTGGCGGGGTCGGCGTCGGTGGCGCTCGTGCTGCCGCTGTCGGACCGGGACGCGCCCACCGACGACGAGCTGACCGCCGGCGTGCGGGCCGTCGCGGAGGGGGCGGCGCTGGGGGCGTACCGCTTCGGCGGGTACAAGACGAAGCCGTCCGCGGCGCGTCGCGACCCGGTCCGCAAGGTCGTCCTGCACGTGCCCGACGCCGCGGCGAAGCTCGCCAGGGCCGCGGTGAAGCGGTCCGGCACGGTCACGGCGGCGGTGGCCCGCACCCGCGACTGGATCAACACCGCGCCCAACGAACTGCGGCCGCCGCAGTTCGCCGCGCAGGCCGCCGAGGCCGCGGCGGCGGCGCAGCTGGACGTCACCGTCCTGGACGAGAAGGCCCTCGCGAAGCAGGGTTACGGCGGCATCCTCGCCGTCGGGCTGGGATCGGCCGCCGCGCCACGGCTGGTGCGCATCGCGTACGAGCCGGCGGGCGCGACCCGCAGAGTGGCGCTGGTCGGCAAGGGCATCACGTTCGACACCGGCGGCGTGTCCATCAAGCCCGCCCAGGGCATGTGGGAGATGAAGTCCGACATGTCGGGCGCGGCGGCGGTCGTGTCGACGATGATCGCGATCGCGGCGCTGAAGCCGAAGGTCGCCGTCGTCGCGTACGCGCCGATGGCCGAGAACATGGCGTCCGGCAGCGCGTACCGGCCGGGCGACGTCGTGACGATGTACAACGGGCACAAGGTCGAGGTGCTCAACACCGACGCCGAGGGCCGCATGATCCTGGGCGACGCGATCGCCCGTGCCTGCGAGGACGAGCCCGACTACCTGTTCGAGGTGTCGACGCTGACCGGCGGGCAGGTCATCGCGCTCGGCAAGCGGATCGCCGGGGTCATGGGCACGCCGGAGCTGTGCGAGCGGGTCCGTGACGCGGGCGAGCGGACCGGTGAGCCGGCGTGGCCGATGCCACTGCCGGACGACGTGCGCCAGGGCATGGACTCCGAGGTCGCCGACATCTCGCAGGTCAACGCGGGCATGGACCGGGCCGGGCACATGCTGCAGGGTGGCGTGTTCCTGTCCGAGTTCGTCGCCGAGGGCGTCCAGTGGGCGCACATCGACATCGCCGGTCCCAGCTACCACTCCGGTGAGGCGTTCGGCTACTGGGCGAAGGGCGGCACCGGCGTGCCGGTGCGCACCCTCGTCAGCCTGGTCGAGGAGATCGCGGCGGAAGCCTAGGAACGCTTGTTGCGGGCGTTGTAGTCGCGCATCCGCTGCGGGTAGCCGACCAGGGCCACGTCGTAGATCGGCATGCTCAGTTTGTGCGCGAACTGCCGCGCCGCCCGGGGGTCGTCGACGCGGCGGCGGGTCCACTCGCCGTCGTGTGCGATCAGCAACAGTGTCGTTTCTGTCACTGTGGTGCGGGGCTCGATGAACCCTTCGACGCCCCGCCGCGACCGGACGAACTCCTCCAGATGCCGCAGATCCTCGCGGCTAGCGGTGCGTCCACCTGCGGCGGGTCTACTCCGGCGGAACCAGGCCACGATCCGTTTCCCTCCCCGTGAAGATCCCCCGACGATCCCGTGTGACCGGGCACCCGGCGGGCGCCGTCGGGGCACCTACCGTCGCAGGCGGACAAGGGTGGTGACAAGATGGCCAAGGATCGTCATGCCATCACGGACCCAACAGGTCCGTGCATCACCTGGGAGAATTCGTGAGCGACCCACACGCCAACTCCTTCGACGTCCTGATCCTGGGCGGCGGCAGCGGCGGCTACGCGGCGGCGTTCCGCGCCGCACAGCTGGGCCTGTCCGTCGGCCTGGTCGAGAAGGACAAGCTCGGCGGCACCTGCCTGCACCGCGGCTGCATCCCGACCAAGGCGCTGCTGCACGCCGGTGAGGTCGCCGACGCGACCCGCGAGGCGGAGCAGTTCGGCGTCCAGGCGAAGTTCAACGGCGTCGACATGAAGGCGGTCAACGCCTACAAGGACGGCGTCGTCACCAAGCTCTACAAGGGGCTGCAGGGCCTGGCGAAGGCCCGCAAGGTGACGCTGATCGAGGGCGAGGGCCGGCTCGTCGCCGCCGACACGGTCGAGGTGTCCGGCACGCGGTACAAGGGCAAGAACGTCGTCCTGGCGACGGGCTCCTACTCCAAGTCCCTGCCGGGCCTGGACGTCGACGGCGAGCGGGTGCTGACCAGCGAGCACGCCCTGACCCTGGACCACGTGCCCGCGTCGGCGGTGATCCTCGGCGGCGGCGTGATCGGCTGCGAGTTCGCCAGCGCGTGGAAGTCCTTCGGGGTCGACGTGACCATCGTCGAGGCCCTCCCGCGGCTCATCGCGGTCGAGGACGAGGCGAGCTCCAAGGCCCTGGAGCGGGCGTTCCGCAAGCGCGGCATCAAGTTCAAGGTCGGCAAGCCCTTCGAGAAGGTCGAGCGCTCCGGCGACGGCGTCAAGGTGACGATCCAGGGCGGCGACACGATCGAGGCGGAGCTGCTGCTCGTCGCCGTCGGCCGTGGCCCGACGACCGCCGGCCTCGGCTACGAGGAGCAGGGCGTGAAGATGGAGCGCGGGTTCGTCATCACCGACGAGCGTCTGCGCACCAGCGTCCCCGGCGTCTACGCCGTCGGCGACATCGTGCCCGGCGTCCAGCTCGCGCACCGCGGCTTCCAGCAGGGCATCTTCGTCGCCGAGGAGATCGCCGGGCAGCACCCGCAGGTGATCGACGAGGCCGGCATCCCCCGCGTGACGTATTCCGAGCCGGAGGTCGCGTCCGTCGGGCTCAACGAGTCGAAGGCCCGCGAGCTGCACGGCGACAAGATCGAGACGGTGCAGTACGACCTGTCGGGCAACGGCAAGAGCCAGATCCTGAAGACCGCCGGCTTCGTGAAGCTGGTCCGGGTCAAGGACGGCCCCGTCGTCGGCGTCCACATGGTGGGCGCGCGCGTGAGCGAGCTGATCGGTGAGGGCCAGTTGATCTACAACTGGGAGGCCTTCCCGGGCGACGTCGCCCCGCTCGTGCACATGCACCCCACGCAGAACGAGGCGATCGGTGAGGCGTTCCTGGCGCTCGCCGGCAAGCCGCTGCACGTCCACTGATCATCTGGGACCCGACCGCCACAAGCACTGTTCGAGGAGACTGTTCATATGCCGGTATCGGTCACCATGCCCCGGTTGGGCGAGAGCGTCACTGAGGGCACCGTCACCCGCTGGTTGAAGGCTGAGGGCGACCAGGTCGAGGCCGACGAGCCGTTGCTCGAGGTCTCCACCGACAAGGTCGACACGGAGATCCCGTCACCGGCGGCCGGGGTGCTCACGCGCATCGTCGTGCAGGAGGACGAGACCGCCGAGGTCGGCGCCGAGCTCGCCGTCATCGGCGACGCCGGCGACGCGCCCGCGGCCCCTGCCGAGGAGCCGGCCGAGGAGCCCGCCGCCGAGGAGCCCGCCGCGGAGGAGCCGGCCGAAGCGCCGGCTGCCGAAGCGCCGGCTGAAGCACCCGCCGCGCAGGCCGCACCGGCCGCCGACGGTGAGACCACGTCGCTGAAGATGCCGGCGCTGGGCGAGTCCGTCACCGAGGGCACCGTCACCCGCTGGCTCAAGCAGGTCGGCGACGCCGTCGAGGCCGACGAGCCGCTGCTGGAGGTCTCCACCGACAAGGTCGACACGGAGATCCCCTCGCCGGTCGCCGGCACCCTGCTGGAGATCAAGGTCGCCGAGGACGAGACCGTGGAGGTCGGCGCCGAGCTGGCCGTCATCGGCGCGGCCGGAAGCGGAGGCGGCGGGTCGCAGCCCGAGCCGAAGGCTGAGCCCGCGCCCAAGGCCGAGCCGGCGCCCAAGGCCGAGGCCAAGCCGGAGCCCAAGGCCGAGCCGAAGCAGGCCGCCGCGCCCGCCCAGGCCAGCGCCCCGGCGCCCGCGCAGCCGGCGCAGACCAGGCCGGCCACCGCCGCACCGGTCGCCGCCGGCCCGTCCACGTCGGTCACCCCCAGCGCCAACGGCAAGGCCCAGGCCCAGGGCGACGAGGCGGGGTACGTCACGCCGCTGGTCCGCAAGCTCGCCAATGAGCACGGCGTCAACCTGGCGGCGCTGTCCGGCACCGGGGTCGGCGGCCGGATCCGCAAGCAGGACGTCCTCGACGCCGCCGAAAAGGCCAAGCAGGCCGCCGCGGCCCCGGCGGCCTCCGCCGCGGAGCCGAAGGCGGCCGCGCCCAGGCAGGAGCAGAAGGCGGCGCCGAGCCCGCTGCGCGGCCAGACGCAGAAGCTGACCCGCATGCGCGCGCTCATCGCCCGCCGCATGGTCGAGTCGCTGCAGGTGTCGGCGCAGCTGACCACCGTCGTCGAGGTCGACGTCACCAAGGTGGCGAAGCTGCGGGCGAAGGCCAAGCAGCAGTTCCTCGACACGCACGGCGTGAAGCTGTCGTTCCTGCCGTTCTTCGCCCTCGCGGCGGTCGAGGCCCTGCGGGTGCACCCGTCGGTGAACTCCTCGATCGACCTGGAGGCGGGCACCGTCACGTATCACGACGCCGAGCACCTGGGCATGGCCGTCGACACCGAGAAGGGGCTCATCGTCCCGGTCATCCGCAACGCGGGCGACCTCAACCTCGGCGGGCTCGCCAAGCGGATCGCGGACGTGGCCGAGCGGACCCGCACCAACAAGCTCAACCCGGACGACATCACCGGCGGCACGTTCACGCTGACGAACACCGGCAGCCGCGGCGCGCTGTTCGACACGCCGATCATCAACCAGCCGCAGGTGGCGATCCTCGGCACCGGTGCGGTCGTCAAGCGGGCCGTCGTCGTCAACGACCCCGAGCTCGGCGAGATCATCGCGCCGCGGTCGATGGTGTACCTGGCGCTGTCCTACGACCACCGGATCGTGGACGGTGCCGACGCCGCCCGCTTCCTCACCACCGTCAAGGAGCGCCTCGAGGGCGGCAACTTCGAGGCCGACCTCGGCGTGTAGCACCGCGACGCGAAGGGGCGCCCCACCCGGGGCGCCCTTTTTCGTGCGGTCATGTTGACCTTGGAGACTTTGGCTCACCCTGACGAGTCAAAGTCTCCAAGGTCAACCCCCCCGGTGCGTCGGTTTGTGGGATGCGGGGTTCGACTGGGCAAGATGACGGCATGCAGATCCTCATCGCGGGCGCTTCCGGGTTCCTCGGCGGGCGGTTGGTGCCGCACCTGCGCGCCGCCGGGCACCAGGTCACGCAGCTCGTCCGCCGGCCCGCCCGCAACCCCGGCGAGCTGCGCTGGGACCCGGCCGCGGGGCTGCTGGACGCGAGCGCCCTGGCCGGCAAGGACGCGGTGATCAACCTCGCGGGCGCGGGCGTCGGCGACCGGCGGTGGACCGAGCAGTACAAGCGGACACTGCGCACCAGCAGGGTCGACACCACGTCCACCCTCGCGAAGGCGATCGCCGCCGCCGGGGACCAGCGCCCGCGGGTCCTGCTGAACTCGTCCGCGGTGGGGTTCTACGGCGACACCGGCGACCGGGCCGTCGACGAGCAGTCCCCGCCGGGTGAGGGGTTCCTCGCCGACCTGTGCCAGGTGTGGGAGGCCGCGACCCACCCCGCCGAGGACGCCGGGACCAGGGTGACGCTGCTGCGCACCGGCTTCCCCCTGGCGAAGGACGGCGGGCTGCTGAAGCCGCTGTACCTGCAGTTCAAGCTGTTCGCCGGCGGCCGGATGGGCAACGGCCGGCAGTACCTGCCGTGGATGTCGCTGCCGGACTGGCTGAACGCCGTCTCGTATCTGCTGGACCGCGACGTGAGCGGGCCGGTGAACCTGACGGGACCCGAGCCGGTCACCAACGCCGAGTTCTCACACGCCCTGGCCAAGGTGCTGCACCGGCCCAACCTGCTGCCGGTGCCGGGGATCGCGTTGAAGGTCGCCGTCGGCGAGTTCGGCGGGGAGGCCGTCGCCAGCCAGCGGGTGCTGCCCGGGGTCCTGGTGCGCGAGGGTTTCCCGTTCGCGCACCGGACCGTCGGGGCGGCGCTTCAGCAGGCGGTGTCGGCGACCACGTAGTAGTTGGCGCCGGTCTGCTGCAGGCCGTGCGTGGTGAACACGTTGTAGAGGCCCATCGCCTGGTTGGAGCCGTTGGCGTACACGTAGCCGCCGCTCTGGTGCGCCCGGCCGGCGGTGACGTGCGCGTAGTTCGACGCCCGCACGCACGGGCCGGTCGTGGGGGTCTGGGTCGGCGTCGGCGACGCGGTGGGCGACGCGGTCGGCGTGCCGGTGGGGGGCACCACGCCGCCGTTCAGGCCCCAGTCGAGCGCCTGGTAGTACGACGAGCAGATGGTGTCCTTGTAGTACGTGCCGGCGGTGCCGCACTGCTCGGTGGCGCTGCCCGGGTCGACCGGGGTCGCGTGGGTCATGCCGGACACCAGGTACACCTTGACCTTGTCGGCGTAGTTGGCCAGCGACGTGCCGCCGGGCAGCGACGACGTGGCGGTCGGGGTCTGCGAGACACCGAGTACGTTCGTCCACTGGTCGCGCAGTTCGGTCGCGTTCGCCGGGGCGACGGTCGTGTCCGAGGTGCCGTGCCAGATCGACACGCGCGGGCGGGTGCCGCTGTAGCCGCTGTACGCGTTGCGGACCAGGTCGCCCCACGCGGCGGGGGTCTTGTCGACGCCCGGGTTCATGCAGCCGAACGCGCTCGTCGTCGAGGTGGCGCAGCGGTACGGCAGGCCCGCCATGATCGCGCCGCCGGCGAAGACGTCCGGGTACGTGGCGAGCATCACGGCGGTCATGGCGGCGCCGGCGGACAGGCCCGTCACGTACACGCGGCCGCGGTCGACCTGGTAGTTCGTGGCGGCGTAGTCGACCATCTGCTTCACGGAGAGGGCCTCACCGCCGCCCCGGGCGGTGTCGCCGGTCTCGAACCAGTTGAAGCAGCTGGAGCTGTTGTTCGCCGATTTCTGCTCCGGCAGGACCAGCGCGAAGCGCCACAGGTCCGCGTACTTGCGCCAGCCGGCGTTGCCGAAGTAGTCCGTCGCGTTCTGGGTGCAGCCGTGCATGGCCACGACCAGCGGCGCGTTCGCCGGCAGGCCGTCGGGGCGGTAGCTGTACATGGTGAGGTTGCCGGGGTTGGAGCCGAAGCTCGACACGGTCGTCAGGGTCGCCGCGTAGGCGGGCGTCGACACGACGGTCAGGCCGGTGGCGGTCGCCATGACGGCGAGGGCGGGCAGGATGAAGCGCAACCAGCGGGGCATGGCGGTGCCCTTTCCTCTCGGGGGGATGCCCACGCTAGGTGTGACGCTTCACGCACCACTATGTCCGTTGTCCACACATTCCTGGCCTGGATGCATGGTGGGGTACCGGCGTTAGGCTGAGGCGTGACCAGCATTCTGGGTTTTGCGGTGAAACGAGCCGGCCTCGTCGACTACGAGACGGCCCTGGCCGAGCAGCGACGCATCCACGAGGCCGTCGTGGACGGCACGGCACCCGACACGGTGCTGCTCCTGGAGCACCCGAGCGTCTACACGGCCGGCAAGCGCACCGAGCCGCAGGACCGCCCGTTCGACGGCACGCCGGTCGTCGACGTCGACCGCGGCGGCAAGATCACCTGGCACGGCCCCGGGCAGCTGGTCGGCTACCCCATCGTCAAGCTCCCCGACCCGATCGACGTGGTCGCCTACGTCCGCCGGATGGAGCAGTTGCTGATCGACGTGTGCGCCGAGTTCGGCCTGGCCACGGTGCGGGTCGAGGGGCGCAGCGGGGTGTGGGTCGCCGCCGACGGGCGCGGCCCGGACCGCAAGGTCGCCGCGATCGGCATCCGGGTCGCGCGGGGCGTGACGCTGCACGGGTTCGCGATCAACGCCGACTGTGACCTGTCCCGCTACGACATCTTCGTCCCGTGCGGCATCCGCGACGCGGGCGTGACGTCACTGTCCGCCGAACTGGGCCGGGACGTCACCGTCGAGGAGGTCCTGCCCGTCGTCGAGCGGCACCTCAAGACGCTGCACTAGCCGATGATCCGGTAGGCGACGAGCGGGATCAGCTCCGGGTCGACGTCGTCGAGGCGGTCGTGCCCGGCGCGGCTGAAGCCGATCAGGCCCTGCAGCGACCGGTCGGCGAGCCCAGGGTCCGCGACAGGGTCGTCGCCGGCCTCGAAGGGCAGCGGCGCGCCCTTGTCCTCCAGGACGCCGGGACCGGTGCAGACGCTGAGCGACCGGACGAGCGCGCCGTCGCGCCACAGGCCGAAGCTGCACCATCCGGCGTCGCTGTGCGCGGCGTGCAGCAGCACCTGCCGGCGCCCGGCCGCCTCCAGGACCCCGTGGGACAGCTCCGACGGCCGCTGCGGGGTCAGCGCCCAGCTGCAGACCAGGTCGAGGCCGGTGAAGCAGCCGACGTACGCGACGTCCCGCGGCGGGTCGAGCGCGTCGGCGAGCAGCTCGTCGCCGATCTCCCGCAGGGTGGCGCCGGGAAAGAGCCGTTGCGCGAGCCCGCGGGTGGCGGGCTTGTCCAGGACCGGGCAGGCCCGCAGGACATCGATGGGATTTCCGTCGGAATAGACCACCAACGTGTCGTTGAACGCCACGGTTGCGTGATTGCCGGGTGTACGGCTCGGGAAACCTCGCAGACGTGACGTCAATCGCGTTCCCGACGGCTGGGCAGGCCTCGGGCGTAGGCTTTCCCGTGTGACCGCCGTTGTTCCGGAAGGCCGTCGTCTGCTGCGCATCGAAGCGCGAAACGCGGAGACGCCGATTGAGCGCAAGCCGCCGTGGATCAAGGTCTCCGCGAAGATGGGACCTGAGTACACGCACCTGCGAGGCCTCGTGCAACGCGAGGG
The DNA here is from genome assembly GCF_040605635.1 of Dactylosporangium sp. NPDC005555. Classification (NCBI taxonomy): domain Bacteria; kingdom Bacillati; phylum Actinomycetota; class Actinomycetes; order Micromonosporales; family Micromonosporaceae; genus Dactylosporangium; species Dactylosporangium sp. NPDC005555. The sequence continues at coordinate 133,427 of NZ_JBEXDG010000014.1, read as the reverse complement.
CCTCCACACGGTGTGCCAGGAGGCCGGCTGTCCCAACATCTACGAGTGCTGGGAGGACCGCGAGGCGACGTTCCTCATCGGCGGCGACCAGTGCACCCGGCGGTGCGACTTCTGCCAGATCGACACCGGCAAGCCCGCCGAGTTCGACGCCGACGAGCCGCGCCGCGTCGCCGAGTCGGTCGCGACGATGGGCCTGCGCTACGCGACGGTGACCGGGGTCGCCCGCGACGACCTGCCCGACGGCGGCGCCTGGCTCTATGCGGAGACCGTCCGGCAGATCCACGGCCTCGTCGACGGCTGCGGCGTGGAGCTGCTCATCCCCGACTTCAACGGCGAGCCGAAGCTGCTCCGCGAGGTCTTCGAGGCCGGTCCCGAGGTGCTCGCGCACAACGTGGAGACCGTCCCGCGGATCTTCAAGCGGATCCGGCCCGCGTTCCGCTACGAGCGGTCCCTCGACGTGATCACCCAGGCCCGCACCGCCGGGCTGGTCACCAAGTCCAACCTGATCCTCGGCATGGGCGAGGAGCGCGCCGAGGTGTCCCAGGCGCTGCGTGACCTGCACGACGCCGGCTGCGAGCTGGTGACGATCACGCAGTATCTGCGGCCCACCCCGCGGCACCACCCCGTGGAGCGCTGGGTGAAGCCGGAGGAGTTCGTCGAGCTGCGCGAAGAGGCCGAGCAGATCGGGTTCGCCGGCGTGCTCAGCGGTCCCCTGGTGCGTTCGTCCTACCGGGCGGGCCGGCTCTACCGGCAGGCCCTCGACAGCCGGGCGCTCAAAGCTTGACGGCCTCCCACTAGAGTGGGTGGTATGGCAAAGGCCCAGGAGCCGGAGAAGGTTTCCTTCTTCACTCGGCTCAAGCAGATCGGCATGGTGTTCTCCTTCACCGCCAAGCGTGACAAGCTCTTCGTCCCGCTCGTCGCGGTGGTGGTCCTCGTGCCGCTCATCGCCGTCGGCGTGGCCGTCGCCCTCGGCGTGTCCTGGGTGTGGGCCCCGATCGGTGTCCTCGCGGCGCTGCTGGGCACGGTGATCGTGCTCAACCTGCGCTCGCAGAAGGCGATGATGCGCGAGGCCGAGGGGCAGCCCGGCGCGGCCGCCTCGATCATCGAGAACATGCGCGGCGACTGGCGGGTCACCCCCGCGATCGTCTCCACGACACAGTTCGACATGGTGCACCTGGTCATCGGCCGGCCCGGCGTCGTCCTCCTCGGCGAGGGCAACCCGACCCGGGTCCGCGGCCTGATCAACCAGGAGCGCCGCCGCCTCGTGAAGGTCATCGGCAACGCCGACCTGCGCGACTTCGTGATCGGCAACGAGGAGGGCCAGCTGCCGCTCGCGAAGCTGCGCAACACGCTCGTCCGGCTGCCGCGCACCATCACCGGCAAGGACGTCAACGCGCTCGACAAGCGGCTCACCGCCCTGTCGGCGCGCCCGCAGATGCCACGCGGCGCGATGCCGAAGAACATGAAGCCGCCGAAGGGCGCGTTCAAGGCGATGCGCGGGCGCTGACCCCCGCCTATGAGGCCGCCGGTGCCGTGCCGACCACCCACGAGCCGGCGGCTTTGTCGTGCAGTCCGCGGCCGTCCTTGTCCATGATCAGCGCCGGAACCGCCAGCAGGAGCAACGCCCCACGCAGAATGGCCCGCGGGACCCCGATCGGGCCGCCTGTGGCCATTGACACACACCGGATGCTGAAGAGCCGCATGCCCAGGGTCTGCGCGAAGAATCCGAGAAACAGCCCGTAGACCACCAGCAGAATGCCGGGTGCGAGCCACGGCGCCTCGACCGGATCCGCGAACGCCCTGCTGATGAGCAGGCACAACAGCCAGTCGACGAGCAGCGCGCCGAAGCGCCTGGACAGCGAGGCCCCGGAGAGTTCCACGACGGGTCAGCCTACCGAACAGGTGACCGTCGATGATCGGCTGAACCGGTGGCGCCGAAACACAGTGGAAACAATCGAGACATGCCTGGGCAATCGCACAGTTCTACGGTCGCGACCAACCAGCCACCTTCACACTGAAGTGATCACCACGACTGGCACTGCCTGCGACCTGGAGGACGAGTGTTCGCCAATTCTGACGAGCTGCTGCGATACGTGAAGGACGAGGGCGTCCGCTTCGTCGACATTCGCTTCTGCGACCTGCCGGGCATCATGCAGCACTTCAATGTCCCCGCCGAGTCGTTCGACGAGAGCGTGTTCAGCGACGGCCTCGCGTTCGACGGTTCGTCCATCCGTGGCTTCCAGGCGATCCACGAGTCGGACATGATGCTGCTGCCGGACCCGACGTCCGCCTTCATCGACCCGTTCCGGATCGAGAAGACCCTGGCGCTCAACTTCTTCATCCACGACCCGTTCACGCGTGAGGCCTACTCCCGTGACCCGCGCAACGTGGCGAAGAAGGCCGAGGCGTATCTCGCGTCGAGCGGCATCGCCGACACCGCGTACTTCGGCCCCGAGGCCGAGTTCTACATCTTCGACTCGATCCGGCACGAGACGTCGGCCAACCAGGCCTACTACTACATCGACTCGGTCGAGGGCTGGTGGAACTCCGGCAAGGACGAGCCGGGCGGCAACCGTGGTTACAAGACCGCGTACAAGGGTGGCTACTTCCCCGTCCCGCCGGTCGACCACTACGCCGACCTGCGTGACCAGATCGTGCAGCGCCTCATCGGCGCCGGCTTCATCGTGGAGCGCTCGCACCACGAGGTCGGCACCGCCGGCCAGGCCGAGATCAACTACCGCTTCGGCACGCTGCTGCAGTCCGCCGACCAGCTCCAGCTCTTCAAGTACATCGTGAAGAACGTCGCCTGGCACGCCGGCAAGACCGCGACCTTCATGCCGAAGCCGCTCTTCGGCGACAACGGCTCCGGCATGCACACCCACCAGTCCCTCTGGCTGGGCGGCGAGCCGCTGTTCTACGACGAGGCCGGCTACGGCGGCCTGTCGGACACGGCCCGCTGGTACATCGGCGGCCTGCTGCACCACGCGCCGTCGCTGCTGGCCTTCACCAACCCGACGGTGAACTCCTACCGCCGCCTGGTCCCCGGCTACGAGGCCCCGGTCAACCTGGTCTACTCGCAGCGCAACCGCTCCGCCTGCACCCGTATCCCGGTGACGGGCACGAACGCCAAGGCCAAGCGCGTCGAGTTCCGCGTCCCGGACCCCTCGGCCAACGTCTACCTGGCCTTCGCCTCCATGCTGATGGCCGGCCTGGACGGCATCAAGAACAAGATCGAGCCCCCGGCCCCGATCGACAAGGACCTCTACGACCTCCCGCCGGAGGAGGTCGCCAACGTCAAGCAGGTCCCCGGCTCGCTCGAAGAGGTCCTCAACACCCTCGAAGGCGACCACGGCTTCCTCCTCGAGGGCGGCGTCTTCACCCAGGACCTGATCGACACCTGGATCTCCTACAAGCGCGCCAACGAGGTCGACCCGGTCCGCCTCCGCCCCACCCCGCACGAGTTCGCGATGTACTACGACGTGTGATCCACCCCCGCCACGCTGAACGGCGCGGCGGGTAGCTCCTCCAGACGGCGGTCACGCCCGGCCCTCACCGGCCGGCGTGACCGCCGTTTCGCGTCGTGCCACGATCCGGCCACGGACGGGTCGGCGCGGCTAGTGGGCGTCGAAGATGCGCTCCACCGCCTGGCGGGCCCGGCGGGCGACCCGCAGGTACTCGTCGAGGAACTCCTGGGGCTCCACGCCGCCCAGGATGCGGGCCACGGCGGCCAGGTCGGGGCCCTGGCGCGGGAGCTGGTCGGTGGCTCGGCCGCGGACCAGGGTGAGCAGGTTGCGGACCCTGGAGGCCTGCTCCCAGGCGGACTGCATGGCGGTGGCGTCGGCCGGCTCGATCAGGGCCGCCTCGGTCGCCGCGGCCAGCGCCGACAGCGTGCGGGTGGTGCGCAGCGCGGGGACGGTGCGGCCGTGCAGGAGCTGGAGCAGCTGGACGGTCCACTCGACGTCGGCGAGGCCGCCGCGGCCCAGTTTCGTGTGGGTGGCGGGGTCGGCGCCGCGGGGCAGGCGTTCGCTGTCGACGCGGGCCTTGATGCGGCGGATCTCGTGGATCTGGTCGCGGGTGAGGCCGCCGTCCGGGAAGCGCATCGTGTCGGCCAGCTCCAGGAAACGCTCCCCCAGAGGGACGGAGCCGGCCACGTGGCGGGCGCGCAGCAGGGCCTGTGCCTCCCAGACCTTCGACCAGCGGGCGTAGTACTGCTGGTAGGCGTACAGGCTGCGCACCAGCGGACCCTGGCGGCCCTCGGGGCGCAGGTCGGCGTCGACGCCCAGTGGCGGGTCGGGGGCGGGTCGGGCGAGGAGGCGGCGCAGGTCCTCGGCGACGGTGAGCGCGAGCCCGCTGGCGGCGTCGTCGGCCATGCCGGGCGGCGGCTCGTAGACGAAGAGGACGTCGGCGTCGGAGGGGTAGCTGGTCTCCTCGCCGCCGAGGCGGCCCATGCCGATGACGGTGAAGTGCAGGCCGCGGTCGACGGCGGGCACGGCGGTGACGCCGAGGGTGGCGGTGAGCGTGGCATCGATGACGGCGGAGAGGGCGACGCCGACGGCGGACACGTCGAGGAAGCCGAGAAGGTCGGCGCAGGCGATGCGGAACAGCTCGCGGCGGCGGGACGCGCGGACGGCGTTGATCGCGGTCTCGGGGTCGTCGTGGCGGGCCGCGGCGGCGGCGAACTGGGTGGCGAGCTGGGCGGCGGTGCGGGGCACGAGCTCGGCGTCGTCGGCGAGGAGGCGCAGCGCCTCGGGGTCGTGGACGAGGAGTTCGGTGACGTACCGGGACAGCGCGAGCAGCCGGGCCAGGCGCAGCGCGACCGGGCCCTCGTCGCGCAGGAGCCGCAGATACCAGGGGGTGTTGCCGAGCGTGTCGGAGACCTGCCGGTAGGCGAGCAGCCCGCGGTCGGGTTCGGGGGCGTCGGCGAACTCGCTGAGCAGGACCGGCAGCAGCTGCCGCTGGATGGCCGCGGTCCGGGACACGCCACCGGTGAGGGCCTCGATGTGGCGCAGCGCGCCGGCGGGGTCGGCGAAGCCGAGCAGCTCCAGGCGGGCCTTGGCCGCGGTCGCGGTGAGGCGCAACTGCTCGCTGGGGACCCGGGCGACGGCTTCGAGCAGCGGCCGGTAGAGGAGTTTCGCGTGCAGCCGGCGTACCTCCTGCGCGTGCCGGACCCAGTCGGCGCGGAAGGACTCGACGGCGTCGCGGGCGGCGTTCGGCCGGTAGCCGAGGGCGTGCGCGAGCCAGCGCAGCGCGGCCGGGTCGTCGGGCACGGTGTGGGTCCGGCGGAGGCGTTGCAGCTGGAGGCGGTGCTCGACGGTGCGCAGGAAGCGGTACGCGCGCAGCAGCGCCTCACCGTCGGCGAGCCCGACGTAGCCGCCTTCGATGAGGGCTCGCAGGCCCTCGATGGTGGTCGGGGTGCGCAGGGTCTCGTCGGCGCGGCCGTGCACCAGCTGCAGCAGCTGCACCGCGAACTCGATGTCGCGCAGCCCGCCGGGGCCGCGTTTGATCTCGCGGTCGACCTCGGTGCGCGGGATCTGCTCGACGATGCGGCGGCGCATCGCCCGGACCTCGTCGACGGCCTCGGGGCGTTCGGCGGCGGACCAGATCAGCGGCTGGAGCTCCTGCAGCCACCGGGCGCCGAGCTCGAGGTCACCGGCGGCGGGACGGGCCTTCAGCAGCGCCTGGAACTCCCACGTCTTCGCCCACTTGCGGTAGTACGCGAGGTGCGAGGCGACGGTCCGCACGAGCGCGCCGCGGCTGCCCTCGGGGCGCAGGGCGGCGTCGACGGGCCAGGCGACGAAACCGCAGATCTCCATGAGGCGGGCGGCGAGTGTGCTGCCGGCCCGCATGGCCACCTCGACGTCGACGCCGTCGGCGCCTTCGGCGCCGCCCAGGGGCTCGGCGACGAAGACGACGTCGACGTCGCTGACGTAGTTGAGCTCCCGCCCGCCGCACTTGCCCATCGCGACGACGGACAGGGTGCAGACGCCGGCGGACGTGGGATGCTCCACCGCGGCGATGGCCAGGGCCGCGGACAGGGTGGCGTCGGCGAGCTCCGTCAGGCGGCGCATCGTGACGTCGACGTCGGCCGCCCCGGTGAGGTCGGCGGCGACGATGCGGAGCAGTTCCCGCCGGTACGCGCTGCGCAGGAGCGGGACCGTGGACGCGTCGCGGGTCGCGTAGCCGGCGGGGCGATGGTTCTGCTCGCCCTGCAGCTCCTTCCACTCCGCGGGGTTGGCGACGAGCAGGTCGCCGAGGGTCGCGGACACGCCGAGCACCCCGATGAGCCGCCGCCGCAGCGACCGGTCGGTGAGGACGGCGTCGCGGACCTCCTGCCCCGCCGCCTCGACGAGCCGGTGCAGCTGGAAGAGCGCCAGGTCGGGGTCGGCGGCGAAGTACAGCGTGTCGAGCAGCGTCGCGGCGTCGTCGTCGGTGGGGCGGCGGGTCTCCGGGTCCCACAGCCGCAGCCCCTCGGGCCCGGCGAGGGCAGAGGAGCGGGCGTCGTCGGTGAACCCGAAGCGGGCGAGGTGACCGGCGGGGGGCATCAGGCGGGCCCCAGCAGCGGCAGGGACCGCAGGCCGCCCTCACCACGCGGGGTACGGCCGAGCGCGACGGCGGCGAACCGCTCGGCGAACGGCTGCCACACCTCGGCGACATCGGGCAGCGCCGCCTCGACGCTCTCCAGGAGCTCGATCGGGTCGATGCCGAGGTCGGCGAGGGTGCCGACGCCGTCCATCGCCCACTGCGCGAACATCGGCAGGTCGCACTCGATGTGGAACTGCAGGCCCCACGCGGTCGCGCCGATCCGGAACGCCTGCACCGGGTAGTGGGTGGACGCGGCGAGCAGGGTCGCGGTGACGGGCAGCTCGACGATCTCGTCGACGTGCCAGTGCAGCACGTCCGGGGCGAACGGCACGGCGGCGAAGACGGGGTCGGTGTCGGCGACGTCGCGGCGGGCGACGAGCCGCACCCCGATCTCGGGCCCGGCGGCGCTGCGCTCGACGGTGCCGCCGTGCGCCTGGGCGAGCAGCTGCGCGCCGAGGCAGATCGCGAGGGTCGGCACCTTGTGCCGGACCGCTTTGCGCAGCAGGCCGTCGAGCTGCGGGAACCACGGCGCGGCGCGGGACCCGTCAGGGCCGGGGAACGCGTCCTGCTCGCCGCCGAGCACGACGAGGGCGGCGTAGCCGTCCAGGTCGGCGGGGAGTTCGTCACCCGCGTGCGGGCGGACGACGGCGAGCTCCAGGCCACCGTCCGTCAGCCAGCCGGCGAGACGCCCCGGACCGTCGCTGGGGTCGTTCTCCACCACGAGCGCCAACCGTCCCCGCGGGGACCCTTCGATCGTCACGACCCGACAATAACGGCGTGCGAGTGCTACGACGCGGAGACATGGTCGCTCTGGTGTCACCGTCCGGGCCGACGAGACCGGACCGGGTGGCCCGGGGCATCGAGCTGCTGTCGAGCTGGGGGCTGCGGGTGCGCACGGGCCGGCACGTGTTCGACCGCAGCGGATACCTGGCCGGGCACGACGACGACCGGCTCCGCGACCTCAACGACGCCTTCGAGGACCCGGATGTCCGCGCCGTCGTATGTACGAGAGGCGGCTACGGCGCACAACGCATCGTCGACAGGGTGCGCCTGGGCGAGCCGAAGCCGCTCGTCGGGTTCTCCGACATCACCGCGCTGCAGCTGGCGGTGTGGCGGACCGCCGGATGGCCGGTGGTGCACGGGCCGGGCGCGGCGTGGTTCGACGACCGTCTGCCCGCGGACTCGGCCACCTCCTTGTGGGAGGCGCTGTTCACGTCCGGGCCGCTGCGGTCGTACACCAGCGGCGACGAGGAAACGGGTGCCGTGCGGGTGCCGGGGGCGGCCGTCCGCGGGGTGCTGCTCGGCGGGAACCTCTCGATGCTGGCCAGCACGATCGGCACCGCCGACATGCCGTCGTTCGCCGGAAGGATCATGCTCCTGGAGGACGTGGGCGAGGCGCCGTACCGCGTCGATCGCATGCTCACCCACCTGCGGCGTTCCGGTGCGTTCGAGGGGGTCCTGGGGGTGGCCGTGGGGCAGTTCACGAACTGCGCGGACCGCGGGCCGACGACCGTCGTGGACGTGCTGCGCGAGCATCTGCGCGCCCTCGGGGTGCCGGTGCTGGGCGGGCTGAGGATCGGGCACGGCGTGGGGCAGGAGACGGTGGTGCTCGGTGCTCCCGCCGTCCTGGACGCGGACGTGGGCTGCCTCACCTCTCGCGCCGACCGGTCTTCTGGCTGATGGCGGGCGGCCGGGGCTGCGGCAGGATTGCGGGCATGAGTGAGCGAAGCGAGCGAATCATGTCGCAGGGTGGACTTGGCGCTCATGTCGTCGGTGAGCGAAGCGAG
>NZ_JBEXDG010000014.1:113511-124960 GCF_040605635.1 Dactylosporangium sp. NPDC005555 | reverse complement strand
AGCTGACGGCATGAGTGAGCGAAGCGAGCGAATCATGTCGCAGGGTGGACTTGGCGCTCATGTCGTCGGTGAGCGAAGCGAGCTGACGGCATGAGTGAGCGAAGCGAGCGAATCATGTCGCAGGGTGGACTTGGCGCTCATGTCGTCGGTGAGCGAAGCGAGCTGACGGCATGAGTTTCGTTACCACGGGGTTCGGTGGGCGGCGGCGTGCGCAGGAGCCGGATCTGCCGCCCGGGCAGTATCTGGCGCACGACTTCCCCGTGCTGTCCGCCGGGCCCACGCCGAGGCTGAGCACGGACCGGTGGGAGTTCGTCATCACCACCGAGACGGGTGGGACGACGCAGTGGACGTGGGCGGAGTTCACCGAGCTGCCGTATGAGGACGTCACCGTCGACATCCACTGCGTCACCAAGTGGTCGAAGCTGCGGACCGGCTGGCGGGGCGTGCCGGTGGACACGCTCATGCAGGACGTCGAGTCGGCGGCGGACTTCGTGATGGCACACTCCTACGACGGGTACACCACCAACCTCCCCCTCGAAGACCTCCTCGACGGTCAGGCGTGGGTGGCGTATCGCTACGACGACGAGCCGCTCACCCCCGAGCACGGCGGGCCCGCCCGGCTGCTCGTGCCGCACCTGTATCTGTGGAAGTCCGCGAAATGGGTGCACGGGCTGCGGCTGATGCTGCAGGACGAGCCGGGCTTCTGGGAGGAAGCGGGCTATCACGACTACGGAGACCCATGGCGCGAGCAGCGGTATCAGGGCGACTGAACGGCCCCGGAGCGGAGCGGAGGAGCCGTGCGGCATGAGCCCAGCCCTGAGGCCGGTCGTCCTGCGCTGCGCTCCGGCCGCCTGACCTGGCGCAAGGCGGTGCTGTCGGCCGCTCACTTCGAGACGCCGACGGCGCGGACGCTGGTCTTCGACGTGGACGACTGGCCAGGACACCTACCTGGGCAGCACGTGGACGTGCGGCTGACGGCGGAGGACGGCTACACCGCGCAGCGGAGCTATTCGATCGCGTCCGCCAGCGGTCTGGAGATCACCGTGCAGCGGCTCGACGACGGAGAAGTAAGTCCGTTCTTAACGGATATCTACGACATCGGACAGCCGGTGGAGCTGCGCGGGCCGGTCGGCGGCTGGTTCGTGTGGCGGCACGCCGACCCCGCCCCCGTCCAGCTGATCGCGGGCGGCTCGGGGATCGTCCCGCTGATGGCGATGATCCGCTCCCGCGCCGAGCACGGCGTGCGGACCCCGTTCCGGCTGCTGTACTCCGTGCGCACCCCGCAGGACGTCATCTACGCCGAGGAGCTGCGCCGGCGGGCCCGCGACGACCGGGGGCTCGACGTGCAGTACGTCCACACCCGGGTCCGGGGCTCACGGGTCGGCGTCGCCGACGTCAACACGCACGCGTGGCCCGCCGAGTTCAAGCCCGCCGTGTTCGTGTGCGGGCCGACCGGCTTCGTGGAGACCGTCGCGGACATCCTGGTGGCGCTCGGCCATGACGCCAGAGGCATCAGGACCGAGCGCTACGGCTGAGCTACATGATCCCGAGGTAGCGCTCGCGCTCGAAGGGGGTGACGACCCGGCGGTACTCTTCCCACTCGGTGCGCTTGTTCTTCAGGAAGAAGTCGAAGACGTGCTCGCCGAGGATCTCCGCGACCAGCTCGGAGCCGGCCATCGCGTCGACCGCCTGCGACAGGTTCTCCGGCAGCGACTCGTAGCCGGCGGCGCGGCGCTCACCGTCGGTGAGGGCCCACACGTCGTCCTCGGCGCCGGGGGGCAGCTCGTAGCCCTTCTCGATGCCGCGCAGACCGGCGCCGAGCATCACCGCGTAGGCGAGATACGGGTTGGTGGCCGAGTCCAGCGACCGGACCTCGACCCGCGCCGAGTTCGGCTTGCCGTAGGCCGGCACCCGCACCAGCGCGGACCGGTTGGTGTGCCCCCAGCAGACATACGCCGGGGACTCGGTGATCCGGTTCGGCACCGACTGCGGGAAGAGCCGCTTGTAGGAGTTCACCCACTGGTTGGTGATCGCCGTGTACTCCCGCGCGTGGACGAGGAGCCCGGCGATGAACGCCTGGCCGACCTTCGACAGCTTCATCGGGTCGCTCGCGTCGTGGAAGGCGTTGCGCTCCCCCTCGAACAGCGACAGGTGCGTGTGCATGCCGCTGCCCGGCTGGTCGGTGAAAGGCTTCGGCATGAAGGTGGCGTGCACCCCGTGGGAGAGCGCGACTTCCTTGATGACGTGCCGGAAGGTCATGATGTTGTCGGCGGTGGTCAGCGCGTCCGCGTAGCGCAGGTCGATCTCCTGCTGACCGGGCGCGACCTCGTGGTGGCTGAACTCGACCGAGATGCCGATCCGCTCCAGGGCGAGGACCGCCTGGCGGCGGAAGTCGCGGGCGACGGCGTGCGTGGTGTGGTCGAAGTAGCCGCCGGTGTCGACCGGCGTCGGCAGCGAGCCGTGCTCACCGAGCGACTCGAGCAGGAAGAACTCGATCTCCGGGTGGGTGTAGAAGGTGAAACCCTTCTCCGCCGCCCGCGACAGCGCCCGGCGCAGCACGTGGCGCGGGTCCGCCCACGACGGCGAGCCGTCGGGCAGGGTGATGTCGCAGAACATGCGGGCGCTCTCCCCCGACATGCCACCCTCGAACGGGAACACCTGGAACGTCGTCGGGTCCGGCATCGCGACCATGTCCGACTCATAGACCCGGGCGAAACCCTCGATCGCGGAGCCGTCGAAGCCGATGCCCTCCTCGAACGCCGACTCGAGCTCGGCCGGCGCGACCGAGACGCTCTTCAGCGTGCCCAGGACGTCGGTGAACCACAGCCGCACGAAACGGATGTCGCGCTCTTCGAGCGTCCGGAGCACGAACTCCTGCTGACGGTCCACAGTGGTTCCCCCACGAGCTGCGATGACGACGGTACGAGCCGAACCGGGCAAGTCTCGCCCGGAGGTGTTACGCACAAGTTACCGGACCTGCCCATCCCACCCGGCACTGGAGTGAACGTCACAGGGGCACCACCGGCGCGTCTGGTCCACACTTGGGGGATGCCACGGTTGCGCCTCGCGCTCGCCCAGATCGACCCGACCGTCGGGGACCTCCCCGGCAACTCGTCCCTGGTGCATGGCTGGACCAGCAAGGCCGCCGGGGCCGGCGCCCACGTCGTGGCGTTCCCGGAGATGATGCTGACCGGCTACCCGGTCGAGGACCTGGTGTTCCGCAGGTCGTTCGTGGCCGCCTCCAAGCGCGCCGTCACCGACCTCGCCGGTCAGCTCGCCGCCGACGGCCTCGGCGAGACCGTCGTCATCGTCGGCTATCTCGACGCCGACGAGGTGGGCCCGCGCAACGCCCTCGCCGTGCTGCACCGCGGCACCCGGGTCGCCACGTACTTCAAGCACCACCTGCCCAACTACGGCGTCTTCGACGAGGACCGCTACTTCGAGCCGGGCGACACCCTCACCGTCGTCCGGGTCGGCGGCGTCGACATCGCGCTCACCATCTGCGAGGACCTGTGGCAGGAGGGCGGCCCGTTCGCCGTCGCCGCCCTCGCGCGGGTCGGGCTGGTGGTGAACATCAACGGCTCGCCGTACGAGCTGAACAAGGACGACACGCGGCTCGCCCTCGTCGCCCGCCGCGCCGCGGAGGCGCGCGCGACCATCGCCTACGTCAACACCGTCGGCGCCCAGGACGAGCTCGTCTTCGACGGCGACTCGATGGTCGTGCGGGCGGACGGCTCGCTGATCGCCCGCGCGCAGCAGTTCGCGGAGCAGCTCATGGTCCTCGACCTGGACCTGCCGGACGCCGTGCCTGCGCCGCCGGCCGTCGACGACGCCGAGATGCGGGTCGCCCACGTGCACGTCTCCGACAGCGTCACCGAGAGCGACCAGCCGGCGCCGCCCCCGGAGATCGCCGCCCGGGTCACCGACGAGGCCGAGATCTGGCAGGCGCTCGTCCTCGGCCTGCGCGACTACGTGCGCAAGAACGGCTTCCGCGGCGTCGCCGTCGCCCTGTCCGGCGGCATCGACTCCGCGGTCGTCACCGCCATCGCCTGCGACGCCCTCGGCCCGGCCAACGTCACCGCCGTGTCGCTGCCGAGCGGGCACTCCTCGCAGCACTCCAAGGACGACGCCGAGGACATGGCCCGCCGCACCGGCCTGGACTACCGGGTCGAGCCGATCCAGCCGATGGTCGACAGCTTCCTGGCCAACATGGCCCTGTCCGGCCTCGCCGTGGAGAACCTGCAGGCCCGCGTCCGCGGCGTCATCATGATGGCCATCTCCAACCAGGAGGGCCCGCTCGTGCTCACCACCGGCAACAAGAGCGAGCTCGCCGTCGGCTATTCCACGTTGTACGGCGACTCCGTCGGCGCCTTCAACCCCCTCAAGGACGTGCCGAAGACCCTCGTGTGGAAGCTCGCCCGCTGGCGCAACGAGGAGGCGGAGCGCCGCGGCGACGTGCCGCCGATCCCGGAGCGGTCGATCACGAAGCCGCCGAGCGCCGAGCTGCGCCCCGGTCAGCTCGACGCCGACTCCCTGCCCGACTACGAGGTCCTCGACGCGATCCTCGCCGGCTACGTCGACGGCGACCTCGGCCGCGACGACCTGGTCGCCGCCGGCCACGACCCGGCCGTCGTGGACCGCACGCTGCGCATGGTCGACCTCGCCGAGTACAAGCGCCGCCAGAGCGCCCCGGGCACGAAGATCTCCATCAAGGCCTTCGGCCGCGACCGCCGCCTGCCCATCACCAACCGCTTCCGCGAAACCGGCTCCTAGCCGCCGGGCGGGCAGGCTGGCTGGTCTCCGTGATCCGGAAGACTTCTGGTCGTCTGAGCGACGAAATCTCTTCCGGATCACGGGAAAAGCGGCGGGCGGCGCCCAGCCACCGAGGATGCCACGCGCATGCGTGTGAGGCTGCCGCGCCAAGCAGGCAGTGCGTCGCGGAGCGGCGCATTGGGGGTCCGGGGTGAGAATCCCCGGCGGGACCCGCGCGCAGCGTGGGGCAGCGAGCTATCGCCGAAGGCGACCGGCGGGAAACAGTGACGGGCGGGTAACAGTGACATTTCGCATGCACCCTGCCCAGGGGCGGGGTGCGGTGCGACCATCGGGGTGAACAAGCCCGGGGACCCCACTGCGGGGCCTCGAGGAACCTGAAGGAGGACATCGATGTCCGAAGTCCAGTCGCTGTACGGCGGTGCGGTCAACCGCCGGGTGCGCACCAGGGACCTGCTCGCCGCCAAGGAGCGGGGCGAGCGCTGGCCGATGCTGACGTCGTACGACCAGTACACGGCGGCCATCTTCGACGAGGCCGGCATCCCGGTCCTGCTGGTCGGTGACTCCGCCGCCAACAACGTGTACGGCTACGCCTCCACCGTGTCGATCTCCGAGGAGGAGCTGCTGCCCCTGGTGCGGGCCGTGGTCCGCTCCACCCGCAGGGCGCTCGTCGTCGGTGACCTGCCGTTCGGCTCGTACGAGGAAGGGCCGGCCCAGGCGCTGCGCACCGGCGTACGGTTCATGAAGGAGGGCGGCTGCCACGCCGTCAAGTTGGAGGGCGGCGTGCGGGTCGCGCCGCAGATCGCCGCGCTGACCGGCGCCGGGATCCCTGTCATGGCGCACATCGGCTTCACGCCGCAGAGCGAGCACGCGATCGGCGGCTACCGGGTGCAGGGCCGCGGTGACGCCGCCGACGAGGTGGTCGCCGACGCGCACGCGGTCGCGGAGGCCGGCGCGTTCGCGGTGGTCCTGGAGATGGTGCCGGGTGAGGTCGCCAAGCGGGTCACGCACGAGCTGCGGATCCCGACGGTCGGCATCGGGGCCGGCGGGGAGACCGACGCGCAGGTGCTCGTCTGGCAGGACATGGCCGGGATGCGCACCGGGAGGATGCCACGCTTCGTGAAGCAGTACGCGGACCTGGCCGGCGCCCTCGGCGACGCCACCCGCGCGTTCGCCGACGAGGTCCGCTCCGGCGCGTTCCCGGCGGCCGAGCACACGTTCTGAGCACAGCGGCACCAGCCGGCGCGGGCGCTGTGACGTCTGCGCCGGCTGGGTCGCGGCGGCTCAGACCGAGACGTCGAGCCTTTCCAGGCCTCGGATGACGAAACCGGGCTTCCACTCCGGCTCGCGCTCCAGCCGGAGCGCGGGCGCCTTGGTGAGCAGCGCGCCGAACGACGCGGCCAGCTCGATCCGTGCCAGCGGCGCGCCCAGGCAGTAGTGGATTCCCGCGCCGAAGGAGATGTGCGGGTTGTCGCGGCGCTCCACGTCGAGGCGTTCCGGGTCGGTGAACACCGCCGGGTCGTGGTTGGCGGAGCCGAACAGCAGCGCCACCTCCTGCCCTCTGCGGATGGTCCGGCCGTGCACCTCGATGTCCTCCAGGACCCACCGTTCGAACATCTGCAACGGCGTGTCGTAGCGCATCAGTTCTTCGATCGCCGCCGGTACCAGCGCGACATCGGCCTGAAGTTTGCGCAGCTGTTCCGGATTGCGGAACAGGGCCCACCATCCGTTGCCCGTCACGTTGACGGTCGCCTCGTGCCCGGCGTTGAGCAGCAGCACGCAGGTGCCGATGAGCTCGTCCTCGCTGAGGCCTTCCACGGCGGCGAGGGCGCTGACCAGGTCGTCCTGAGGGTCGGCGGCGCGACGCCGGGCGAGCCCGCGCAGGTAGTCGGAGAACTCCTCGGCGGCCCGGACCGCCGCGGCCGCCGTCTCCCGGGGCGGGTTCAGCTCGTACATCCCGCAGATCGCCGCCGACCAGGGCCGCAGCAGGTGCCGGTCCGGGTCGGGGATGCCGAGCAGCTCGGCGATGACGGTGACGGGCAGCGGCTCGGCGACCTCCGCGATCAGGTCGCCGCCGCCCTTGGCGACGAACGCGTCGACGAGCCCGTCGGCGAGGCGCTGCACCACGGGGCGCAGCGCCTCGACCCGCCGCGGCGTGAACGCCTGCGACACGAGCCGCCGCAGCCGGGTGTGGTCGGGCGGCTCCCGGTCGAGCATGCCGTTGTTGTTGAGCGTCCAGAACGGGTCGTCCTCCGCCGGCGGGGCGGTGCGGCCCATCTCCTCGTGCGTGGCGACGTGCAGGTAGGTGCGGCCGAGCCGGCGGTCCCGCAGCAGCGCGTTGACGTCCTCGTGCCGGGACACGAGGAACTGGCCGCTCGGCTCGAACCAGCTGACCGGCTCCTGTTCCCGCAGCCGCCGGTACGCGTCGTAGGGGTGCGCGACGAACGCCGGCGACCACGGGTCGAACGCGCTCACAGGTCCGTCACCCGTACCCCGGCGTGCACCTTGTACCGCTTGTTGATCGCGATCAGGTTGGCGGTGAGCGCCTCGATCTGGCCGGCGTTGCGCAGCCGCCCCGCGAACACGCCCCGCATCCCGTCGACCTTCCCGGCGATGGCCTGCACCTGCAGGGCCGCGTCGCGGTCGTCGCCGAGGACGAGCACGTCCAGGTCGATCGTCGTGACCTCCGGGTCGGTCAGCAGCGCCGCACTGACGTGGTGGAACGCGGCGCACACCCGCGCATCCGGCAGCAGCGTCGCGGCCTGCTCGGCGGCGCTGCCCTCCGGCACCGGCAGCGCGAACGGCCCCTGCTTGTCGAACCCGAGCGGGTTGACGCAGTCGACGACGATTTTGCCGCCGAGCAGCAGCGGCGCCAGCTCGGCCACGGTCGCGGCGTGCCCTTCCCACGGGACGGCGATGACGACCACGTCGGCCTGGCAGGCGAACGCGTTGTCGCCGCCCACGGCGGTCGCGGTCACGCCGGGCAGCGCGTTGAGCTCCTCAGCCGCCTGCTCACCGCGCTCCGTCGAGCGGGACCCCACCATCACCTGGATGCCCGCCCGGGCGAACCGGTACGCGAGCCCGCGGCCCTGCGGACCGGTGCCGCCGATGATGCCGACCCGCAACGCCGAAACGTCGGGCAACTCGATGTCGTCATAGCTCATGCGTCAAGTCTTACCTGGGTGAACAGCACCTTGCGGCGGGCGGGGTCGGCCGTTGTGAGCCGCACGCGGATCCTTCCCCCGAGCGGTAGCCCCTCACCTTCGCACCGCGCCCGCACCGGCGGCTCGTCGAGCGCGATGTCCGCCCGGTGCTTCTCCACGTCCAGTACCGCCGCGTCGAACACCTCACCGATGCGGTGCTGCAACAGGACGGCCTCCGCCAGGTCCACCGCACCCCGCTCCGCGGCGTTGGCGACCCGGTCGGTGCGGCTCATCACCTCCGGCAGCCGCGGCAGCGCCTCCCGCGCCCACCGCGGCACCTCGGCGCCCGCGTGCAGGGCCAGGCACACCTCGGTGACGTACCGGTCGGCGAGGCGCCGCAGCGGGGCCGTCACGTGCGCGTACGGGGCGGCGACGGCACCGTGCAGCGGCTGCTCCGGGACCTCGCCGTCGAACGGGGTGTAGCCGGCGCCGCGCATCATCTCCGCGGCCTGGTCGACGAGCGCCGCCGCCCGCGGGTCCATCGGGTCGAGCGCGGCGATGACCTCGCCGGGCCCGGCGCCGTCGGGCCACAGCAGCCGCAGCGCCTTCGCGGCGAGCCGCAGTTTGCGCACCGCCTCCTCGGCCGGCGGCGGCATTGTCCGCAGCAGCCCGACCCCGCCCTTGAGCATGATCTGCGCGGCGGCCATCCCCGTCAGCAGCGAGATCTGCGCGTTGAACTCCTCGACCGGCACCGGCCCGCGGACGGTGAGCCGCCAGCCGTCGCCCTCCGGCTCCAGCTCCTGCTCCGGCATCGGCAGGTTGACCGCACCCCGGTCCAGCCCGCGCTTCGTGAGCAGCTGCCCGATCTCCGGCAGCAGCCGGACCGACGGGTGCGCGGCGCCCGCGCCGACGTCCTGCTGGACCTGCTCGTAGCTGAGTTTCGCCCGGCTGCGCACGGTCGCCCTGCGCACGTCGACGCCGGTCGTCGCGCCGTCGGCGTCCAGGTCGATCGTCCACAGGACGGCGGGCCGGTCCTGGTCCGGCAGCAGGCTGGCGGCGCCCTCGCTGAGCACCGCCGGGTGCAACGGAACCTTGCCGTCGGGCAGGTACACCGTCTGCCCCCGCTGCCAGCTCTCCGCCTCGATCGCGGGCGCACCCGTCGTGAACGCGGCGACGTCGGCGATCGCGTAATACACCCGGTAGCCGCTGTCGCTGCCCTGCAGGAGCAGCGCCTGGTCGAGGTCCTTGGACGTCGGCGGGTCGATCGTCACGAACTCGAGGTCCGTGCGGTCCTCACGGTCGTCGTGCCGGTCCTGGGCGGCGGCCGCGGCCTCGCGGTCGGCCGCTTCGGGGAAGCCGGTGGGCAGGTCGAGCTCTCGGCGCAGCCCGGAGAAGTCGATGCGGGCGGCTCGGATACGTCGTAAGGCCACGGCACAGTCTTACCATCGCTCCCCGCGAACGCGGCAGCGCCACGGTCCGTGGGGACCGTGGCGCCGCCGTCTTCCTTGCTCGTTACGGCCTGGCCAGGCTCGCCCAGTCCTCCGGCGTCATGCTCGACGCCTCTTCCACATTGTTGCCGTTCTCGCGACCGGGGATGGCCTCGGTGGCCGCCCCGCCCGTGGGCACGGCCGCCGCGTTCTCGACGGTTCCGCCGGTGCCGGCATCGAGCCCACCCTCGGACACGACCGCCGCCGGCGTCACCGGCTCGGCCGCAACGGGCGCCGGCACGCCGGAGGCCGCCGCGGGTGCCTCGGGGGCCGCCTTCCTCGCCGCCGCCTTCTTGGCCGGCGCGGCCTTGCTCACGGTGGCCTTGGCGGCCGCCTTCACCGGCGCCGCCGCCGCGTCCGATGCCGTGGTGGCCGGACCGGCCGCCGCGGTCGCGCCGGCGGTTTCGGTCGCCGTGGCCGGCGCCGGTGCCGTGGCGGCGGTGGCCTTGGCGGCCTTCTTGCTCGGCGCCGCCTTGCTCGCGGTGGCCTTGCTCGCGGTGGCCTTGCTCGCGGTGGCCTTGGTGGCCGTCGACTTGGCCGCCGTGGACTTCGCCGCCGCCTTGGCGGGCGTTGCCGTTGCCGCCGTGGCTGCCGTTGCGGGTGCCGTCCTGGCGGCGGCCTTCGCCGGAGCCTTCGTCGCCGTTGCCTTGGCCGCCGTCTTGGCGGGGGCGGCCTTGGTCGCCGTGGCCGGCTTCGCCGCGGGCGTGGCCTTCGCCGTGGTCGCCTTCGCGGCCGTCGACCTGGCCGCGGCCTTCGCCGGAGCCGCCTTCGCAGTGGCCGACTTCGCCGCGGGGGCCGCCTTCGCCGTGGTGGCCTTCGCCGGAGCCGCCTTCGCGGTGGCCGCCTTCGCCGCCGGGGCCGCCTTCGCCGTGGCCGCCTTCGCCGTGGCCGCCTTGGCCGCCGTCGACTTGGCCGCAGGTGCCGCCTTCGTCCCGGCCGCCTTGGCGGTGGTGGCCTTGGCGCCGGTCGCCTTGGCCGCCTTCGCCGCGGGCGCCGCCTTCGCCGTGGTGGCCTTGGCGGTGGCCTTCGCGCCGGTCGCCTTGGCCGTGGCCGCCTTCGCCGCGGGCGCCGCCTTCGCCCCGGCCGCCTTCGCCGTGGCCTTCGCGCCGGTCACCTTGGCCGCGGCTGCCTTCGCCGCCGGGGCTGCCTTCGCCGTCGTGGCCTTTGCAGCGGTCGACTTGGCCGCGGCCTTCGCCGGAGCCGCCTTCGCGCCGGTCGCCTTCGCCGCCGGGGCCTTGGCGGCCTTGGCGGTGGTGGCCTTGGCGGTCTTCGCGGGGGCCGCCTTCGCCGCCGAGGCAGCCGTCGCCTTCGCGGCAGACTTGGCAGGAGCCGACTTGGCCGCCGCAGCGGACTTCGCCGGGGCAGCCTTCGCGGTCTTCGCCGCGGTGGCCTTCGTTGCCGCCTTGGCCGGTGCCGCTTTCGCCGTCGTGGCCTTCGCCGTCGCCGACTTCGCCGCAGTCGACTTGGCAGCCGTGGACTTGGCAGCCGTGGACTTCGCCGCCGGAGTTGCCTTTGCCGCGGTCGCCTTGGTCGCCGCAGCCTTGGTCGCCGCGGACCTGGCCGGGGCCGCCTTCGCCGCCGACTTCGCAGCCGTGGCCTTGGCCGTGGTGGCCTTGGCGGCGGTCGACTTCGCGGCCGCCGTCGACCTGGTCGCCGCAGCCTTCGCGGGAGCAGCCTTGGCCGTCGTCGCCTTAGCCGTGGTCGCCTTGGTCGCCGGGGTCGCCTTCGCCGCCGACTTCGCGGGAGCGGCCTTGGCCGCCTTCGCGGGTGCGGCAGCCGACTTGGTGGCCGCCTTGGCAGGTGTGGCAGCCGACTTGGTGGCCGCCTTCGCCGGGGTCGCCTTCACGGTCACGGTCTTCGCGGGAGTCGCCTTGGCCGCTGCCGTCCTGGCCGACTTCGCGGGCGTCGCCTTCGCCGCCGGAGCCGCCGCCGTGGCCTTCGCCGTGGCCTTCGCCGCGGGCGTCGCCTTCGCCGTGGTGACCTTCCCCGCCGTCGACTTCGCCGCCGGGGTCGCCTTCGCCGTAGCCGACTTCGCGGCGGGCGTCGCCT
>NZ_JBEXDG010000014.1:33295-113412 GCF_040605635.1 Dactylosporangium sp. NPDC005555 | reverse complement strand
TTAGCCGTGGTGGCCTTGGCTGCCGTCGACTTCGCCGCCGGGGTCTTCGCCGTGGCCGACTTCGCCGCCGTCGACCTCGCCGCGGGCGTCGCCTTAGCCGTTGTGACCTTGGCTGCCGTCGACTTCGCCGCGGGCGTCGCCTTCGCCGTGGCCGACTTCGCCGCGGGCGTCGCCTTAGCCGTGGTGGCCTTGGCTGCCGTCGACTTCGCCGCCGGGGTCTTCGCCGTGGCCGACTTCGCCGCCGTCGACCTCGCCGCGGGCGTCGCCTTCGCCGTGGTGGCCTTCGCCGCCGGGGTCGCCTTGGCGGTGGTCGCCTTGGCCGCCGTCGACTTGGCCGCGGGCGTTGCCGACTTCGCCGCCGTGGAACGGGCCGCCGGGGTCTTCGCCGTGGCCGGGGTGGCCTTGGCTGCCGTCGACTTCGCCGCCGGGGTCTTCGCCGTCGTGCTCGACGTCTTCGCCGTGGCCGGGGTGGCCGACTTCGTCGTTGTCGAGCGGGCCGCCGGGGTCTTCGCCGTCGTGGTGGTGGCCGCGGCGTCGGTGGCGGCCGGGGACTTCGTGGCAGTCGCCTCGGTGGTGGTGCCGGTGGCGGTAGCCTTGGAAGCGGCCGGGGTTGCCTTCGTCGCGGCGGTCCGCTTCGCCGTCCGGGAGGACGAAGCCGGGGTCGCGGCAGTGCCGGACGTCGTCGCCGACGCCGAAGGAGCCGAAGCCGCCGACGGGGCCGGGGACGAGGGCGACGCGGTGGTGGCGGCCGGGGTCGAGGCCGTCGTGGTGGTCGCGCGCGTGCGAGGGGTTGCCGTGGTCGCGCGCCGGCGGGGAGCGGCGGCGGCGACCGTCTTCGCGGCCCTGGCGGGGGTCGCGGTCTCGGCGGGGTTCACCGCGTCCGCGGCGGGAGTCGTGGTGGCCGCGCTCGTTGCGGCCGATCTCGTGGTGGCCTTCTTAGCTGCGGCCATCGTGGTCCTCCTGGAGGAGTTCTCCCGCATCCTGCGGGATGTTCGCGGTTGGGTCGTGCGGGTGGAGACGGTTCGAACGAAAGGCCGTGTGCCGGGGGCGGTTCGCGGTCGCCTTCGGCTCCGACGTGTTGCTAGTGCTTGCCTTCCCACCGTTCGTCTTCGGCGTCCCACGCCTCGTTGCGTTGTTGGACTGTTGTCAGCGCCTGTTCGGCTTCTGACGCCGAATCATAGGGGCCGAGCCGATCCCTGCCGGCACACATGTCGGCCTCGGACTCGACCCGATGGTGGGAAAGGCACCAGTAGTACCGCTCAGCACCGCTGCTGCTCATGACATCACTGTGCACCGCAAATGCAACACGCGCCACCGAAACCGGCAAATAGCTGGTTGGGATTCCACAGTAGACGCAACGGCGCGGCCAGGGGAGCAGACGCCCGCAGATGGTCCTGACGGTGACGAAAACGACCCGGCCGGAATCGGATACTCCTTACGCATCAACGATTCCGGGAGAAAGCCGAAGACCCGGCACGGCCCGCGGCGGACACCGAAGGCCGCGGATGCCTGTGGTCACGATCACCCGAGGGTGAGCCGTTCGGTGGATCCGGATTCGAGTCGGACGGGCGACCCTCCCACCATCGTTAGGAGGCAAACGGTCCACGGTGGACGCGGATGCCGCACCGCCCCGATACTCGATGCCGTGACCACGGTTCTGGCGATCGGCGGCTCGGCCGCACCCGATGACGTCGTGAGGTCCCTGACCGGTGGACGCCCCGCGCGGACCGCCGACGGGCGCGCGCTGGTGCTCTACGACGACCCCGCGGCGGCGGTCCGCGACGTCACCGGATACCTGCGGCCGCGCGCGATGACGATGGTCCGGTTCGGCCTGCACATCGGCGACCTGTCAGCGGCGGGCGACGCGTCAGCGGCGGGCGGACGGACACACGGCGTCGCGACCCGCCTCGCCGACCTCGCCGGACCGGGCCGGCTGCGTGTCTCGCCCGAGGCGGCCGCCGCGCTCGGCGACGAGGTGCCGCTGGAGCCGGCCGGCGACGGCTCGTTCCAGATGCGCAAACCCTGACGGGCAGCGCCGCCGCGGCCTGCGGGACAATCGCAGGGTGAGCCTCCATGCCGATGACCTTCCGGACGTCCTTGCCATCACGCCGCTGACCTCGCCGCCCGACGTGTCGCTGCGGCCGCCGGGCTCCAAGAGCATCACCAACCGCGCGCTGATCTGCGCCGCGCTCGCGCCGGGCCGCAGCACGCTGACGGGGATGCTGTTCGCCGACGACACGCACGCGATGCTCGGCGCCGTGCGTGCGCTCGGCGCGACGCTGACGGTCGACGAGGCAGCGCACACGGTCGTCGTCGACGGCGTCGACCCGCGCACCTCCACCGCGCCGACGACGATCGACGCCCGCCAGTCGGGCACCACGGGCAGGTTCGTGGTGCCGGCGGCGGCGCTTCGCCCGGGGCGCGGTGTCGTCGACGGCGCGCCGCAGCTGCGGGCACGGCCGTTCGGCCCGCTGACCGACGCGCTGCGCGAGCTCGGCGCGACGGTCGAGGACCTGGGCGAGCCAGGGTTCCTGCCGGTCGCGGTGACCGGGCCGGTCACCGGCGGCAAGGTCGCGCTGCCCGGCCACCTGTCCAGCCAGTTCCTGTCCGGGCTGCTCATGGCCGGGCCGCTGATGTCCGACGGACTGTCGGTCGAGCTCACCTCGCCACTGGTTTCGGTGCCGTACGTCGAGGCGACCACGGCCGTCATGGCGGCGTTCGGCGTCAGCGTCGACGGGCTCGACGTGCACCCGGGCACGTACCGGGCGACGGACTACGCGATCGAGCCCGACGCGAGCGCCGCGTCGTATCTCCTGGCGGCCGCCGCGATCACCGGGGGCCGGGTCACCGTCGAGGGGCTCGGCACCGGCAGCCTGCAGGGCGACGTGCGCTTCGCGGACCTCCTGGAGCGGATGGGCGCGCGGGTCGAGCGGACCGCGGACCGGATCACCGTCACGGGCACCGGCACGCTGCACGGCATCGACGTCGACATGGCCGACATCTCCGACACCGCGCAGACCCTCGCGGCCGTCGCGGTGTTCGCCGACTCCCCGA
Source organism: Dactylosporangium sp. NPDC005555 (assembly GCF_040605635.1). Lineage (NCBI taxonomy): Bacteria > Bacillati > Actinomycetota > Actinomycetes > Micromonosporales > Micromonosporaceae > Dactylosporangium > Dactylosporangium sp. NPDC005555. The sequence continues at coordinate 110,358 of NZ_JBEXDG010000014.1, read as the reverse complement.
CCCGGGTGACCGGCATCGGCTTCATCCGCAAGAAGGAGACCGACCGGATCGCCGCGGTCGTCACCGAGCTGCGCCGCGCCGGCATCGACGCCGTCGAGGACTCCGACGGCTTCACCGTCAACCCGGGGCCGGTCGCGCCGACGGCGTTCCACACGTACGACGACCACCGCATGGCGATGAGCCTGTCGCTGATCGGGTTGCGGGTGCCGGGCATCGAGATCCGCGACCCCAGGTGCATCTCGAAGACCTACCCGACGTACTACGTCGACCTGGCCCGTCTGTGAGCGACCTGGCCGGCGATCTGGCCCTGGCCCGGCGGGCCGCGCTCGCCGGGGCCGAGGTCGGCCTGCGGTACTTCGCGGCGCTCGCGGAGCTGCCCAGGGAGCTCAAGGCGGACGGCAGCGTCGTCACCGAGGCCGACAGGGCCGTCGAGGCCGCCGTCCGCGCCGTGCTCGGCGGGGCCCGCCCCGACGACGCGATCCTCGGCGAGGAGGGCGGCCTGACCGGCACCGGCGGCCGCCGCTGGATCATCGACCCGATCGACGGCACCGCGATGTTCGTCGCGGGCGACGACCGCTGGCTCGTCCTCGTCGCCCTCGAGGAAGACGGCGAGGTCGTCGCGGGGGTCGCCGTCGTACCGGCGCAGGGCACCGTCTGGTGGGCCGCACGCGGCGCCGGGGCGTACCAGAGCGGCATCGGCGACGACGAAGGCCGGCGCCTGCGCGTGGACCCCACCGGGGCCGACACCCCGCACGGCGCCACGGTCGGCGTCATCCCCGACGACTACGTCCACCGGCCCGACCGGGCGATGCTCGAGCCGCTGACCGCCGTGGCCCGCACGGCGCCCTGGCCGGTGCACGCGGCCCTGCTCGTCGCCGACGGCCGGCTCGACCTCGCGGTGCAGACCCGTGGCCAGATCTGGGACTTCGCCGCGACGTCGCTGATCGTGCGAGAGGCCGGCGGGCGGTACAGCGGCCTCGACGGACGGCAGGCTCCGGATGCGGGCCCGTCGCTGTTCTCCAGGAGCGCGGCGCTGCACGGCGCGACCCTGAAGCTGCTCGACGGGTCTTGACACTCATCAATGTGTTCGACCAGCATGTCCGGCGGGGTCCAAACCAACCACGCTTGGAGTAGCCGTGCGCCGTGCCCGGGGGTTGCTGTCCGCCGCCGTTGTCCTCACCGCGATGCTGGTGCCGGGGGTCGCCCACGCGGAGCCGAGCCCGGGCGCGTCACCCCCCGGCACGGCCGCGGCGGCGGGCGACGACGACCCCGCCCCGCACGGGCTGAAGCGCACCCCGCTCGACCTCGGCGACGGCGGGGTGCAGGCGAACGCCCTCGCGCCGACCGGCATCCCGGGCACGTCGACCTGCCGGCGGTACTACCTGTTCAGCCACCGCGCGGCGCGCTACATCTCGGAGGAGCAGGGGTACACCGGCAGCAACAAGAACATGCTCCGCGCCCGGCAGACCACGGACGGCCTGGGCACGTGGGAGCACTTCAGCCTCTGCTCCTTCAACGGCCGCAGCGACCTCATCTTCATCCAGGCCACCTCCGGCTACCTGGTGACCGCCGAATACGGGTACAGCGGCAACCTCAAAGGCATGCTCCGCGGTCGCGGCGAGTGGCCGAGCGACTGGGAGATCTTCGAGGTGTGGTCCGACGCCGGCAAGTACTTCCTGCGCAACCAGGCCACGAAGGGCTGGGTCAGCGTGCGGGTCGACATGACCGGCAGCTACCTCAACATGGTGCGCGGCAACGGCACCAGCGCGGGCCCCTGGGAGCAGCTGGGCATCACGCCGGTCGCGTGAGCGCAGGCAGCTCCCGGCCGGCCAGCTCGTTGGCCTCACGCCAGGCCTGCACCCAGATCGGTGTCATCCGCAGGTACACGTAACGCGGCCCCGGCCTGAACCCGGCCTTCTCGGCGAACGCGTCGAGCACGTCCTGGCTCAGGCCGCCGGCCGGCACCGTCTGCGCCGCGCACTCGATGAGGACCACGTCACGGGTCGGCCCGACGGCGACGCGGGCCCGCCCGTTCGCGGCGATGTTGCGCGTCGTCGGGTTGTTGGGCGCCGTGCAGAACAGCAGCGTCGCGCCGTCCCACAGGAACGACAGCGGCACCATGCACGGCTCCCCCTCCGGCGAGGCCGTCGCCACCCACGCGTCGACGTCGTGCTCGAGCCGGTGCCGCGTGTCGGCGACGCGCTGCCCGGTGGTCCGTGCCGGCTTGTCCATGCCATTCCCCCTGGTCCCCCTGGTTTGCCTTTTCGGACTCAGACTATGACGCTGGGGACCGTGAGCGACGTACTGGCCCGCCGCTTCGAGGAGCACCGCGGGCACCTGCGCGGGGTGGCGCTGCGGATGCTCGGCTCCCACGCGGAGGCCGACGACGCCGTGCAGGAGGCGTGGCTGCGCCTGAGCCGCGCCGACCACGCCGCCGTCGACAACCTCGGCGGCTGGCTCACCACGGTCGTCGGCCGGATCTGCCTGGACCTGCTGCGCGCCCGTAAGGCCGCTCCTGATGCTGTCGTGCTCCGCGCCGCTCCCGACCCCGAGCAGGAGGCGCTGCTCGCCGACGAGGTGGGCCAGGCGATGCTCGTGGTGCTCGACACCCTCACGCCCGGCGAGCGGCTCGCGTTCGTCCTGCACGACCTGTTCACCGTGCCCTTCGAGGACATCGCCCGGATCGTCGGCCGCTCCCCCGCCGCCGCCCGCCAGCTCGCCAGCCGCGGCCGCCGCCGCGTCCAGGGAGCTTCGCTCCTGGAGAAGGCGGACCTGCCCCGCCAGCGCGAGGTCGTCGACGCGTTCCTGGCCGCCTCCCGCGCCGGCGACTTCGAAGCGCTGCTGGCCCTCCTGGACCCGGAGGTCGTCCTCCGCGCGGATGCCGCCACGGTACTGACCGGCGCCGCCCCCACGGTCCACGGCGCCCACGCGGTCGCCACCACCTTCAGCGGCCGCGCCCGCGGCGCCAGGCTCGCCCTCGTCGACGGTTTCGTCGGCGCCGTCTGGTCGACGGGCGGCACCCCCCGCGTGGTCTTCGACTTCGTCGTCACCGACGGCAGAGTCGTGGAGATCGAGCTCCTGGGCGACCCGTCGACACTGGACCGCCTCGACCTGACGGTCCCGTTCTCGTGAGGGCCTTCGCGGTCCCGCCGGTCGCCCGGGCCGCCACCCCGCCGCTGATACCGGCGCCGAACTCCGACCCGAAGTTGCGCGGCGCGACCCCGGGGACCGGCGTACGCGTCGGGCGCCCCGCACTGAACCCGCCCGCGGTGCCGGTCACCACCCGTGGCTCGCTGCGTTTCGAGCACTTCCCCGCCGACGGGAGCAGCCGATGAGCCGGACGATCGCCCTCAGCGAATCCCAGAACGCGTCGCCCGAGGTGATCGGTGGGCTCGGCGTCGTCGTCCTGGTGTTCGCCCTCCTGAACCTCGGCCTGCGCTCGTGGGCTCAGCGACGGGTGCGAGCGGGCAGATCGCTGCCTGGTCCACTGCGGACACTGCGTATGTTCGTCGACCATCCGAAGCTCTTTGTCGCCGGCATGTGTGTGGAGGTCGCGATCGGCGCCGCCCTCATCGCCGTCGCGGTCCTCCGTGCCTCCAGCTGAACGGTAAGCCGTGATGCCTCCGGCGGCCGGGGCTGCTCGCCCGTTGACCTCGGCGACCCGGCAAACCCAGGGGTGGGTGGGCTCCGGGTCCACGCTGCCCAGATGGACGCCACGGGTTCGGCCGGCGTGGACGCCCGGAACGCGAACCGTGCCTGCTGAAGCACCTCGCCGAGCAGCGGCGCGGGCAGCCGGCGCAGGAACGCCTCAGCCTGCGCCGGTCGATGCATGGCCAGCCGGACCAACGCCGCCAGGACCACCGCGCCGGGACGCTCACCGAGGGAGCGTCTGGGAATCCGGCTCGGCTCGGCGTGCTGGGCGTACGCCTCCCGGACCACGTTCTCCACACAGCGCCGCGTCGGCGCGCTGAGCAACGCCTCGGCGACCCAGTCGAGCGCGGCGTGCTCGTCGGGCAGGCAGTCGTACGTGGCGAACATCGTCAACTGGCTGCGCAGGTACCGCTTGTCGGTGGAGTAGCTCGCGTCCGACTCCCACCCGGCCGGCGGCACGACGTTCCGGTTCCGCAGGCCCGCGATCACCGTTGCGGCCAGGTCGAGGCTGACCGTACCCAGGCCACCGCACGCCGACACAAGGTCACCCGCGGTCGTGGAGTGTTCCCCAGACCGCCCGATGCGCCGCTCGATCTCGGTGAACACGCAGGCGTCGTCCCAATAGTTGCCGAAGAACTTCTCCCCGGTCAGCACCTCGCACAGGACGTACATGCCGACACCCGCGTGACTGCCGTCGAACTCGCAGAGGGCGGACAGCCACAGCAGGACGGCGCGCGGGTCGCTGAACCCGTACGGCCAGGGGTCGCTCTCCGCCCGGAAGAACCCCGGCGGGTCCGGATCGACGAACAGCACGATCTGCTGCCTACCCTGACTCAGCGCAATGCCGATCTGGCGGCTCGCCGGGTCGTTCGGATCGGTCTGCAGCCGCTCCTGCGCGCACTGCTGCAGCCACGCGATGACGCGGCAGACCTGCCCGAGCGCCACCGCAGCGGCCACCTCGTCCCGTTCGGCGGTCTCCCGGTTCGGGAACGTCAACTCACGGAGCCGCCAGCTGGTCTGCAGCACCCCGCGTACCAGCGGCGGCACCGCAACCCGCGCCGCATCGCCGGTCAACGACTCGAACAGCACCGACCTGCCGAGCCGCTCCGTCAGATGCGTCAACAACGCCAGCCGATACCGCGCCTGGTCGGCCGTCTTGTCGTTCTGGCAGCCGTCCACGATCTCCGACACCCGCGCGGCGATCTCCGCGACGTCGCTGCGGTCAATCGAGTACTCGATCTCATCGTTCAGGTCCGCCAGCTCGTGATGCTCCACGGACGGCAGCCCGGCATCCGCCGCCCGATGCAACCTCCGGCTGGTCAGCCGGACGAGGATCTTCCGCCGCCCCGCCGCCGACCGGAAAACGCATCAACACCCAAGCAGCTGCCGGCGGCTGAGTCCACGAATTGATCGGGCGCGCACCATGCATTCTCCGTCTGGATACCGGTCAGGCCGTCCAGAACCTACCAGTTTCGATCCCTCTGCGGCTCACGCTGCGCCAGAAGACCGCAGGGTTGGACCGCCTCCAGCCACCTAGCGACGCCTCGACTTAACTATTCCCATCAGCAGTAAAAAGCCTGCCGCGATCGACAAACCCAACGCGCCAATAATTGAGGCTCGTGTGCTACCTTCATTAGTCGTTGCAATGGCAAATAGGACGGGAGGGCCAATTCCAGCAAGCAGCCCACCAAACGTCGTATATAGCGAGCTCTTCCACATGTCCGGTGACACTTTGAGCCGAGTGTCCGCCTCCTGAACATGATAGACAGAGACCTGGTCGGATCTGCTGTGCTTCGCCAGTCGGGTAGCTTCAATACCCAGGTCAGCCGCAAATGACGCATGACTAACCAGGAATGCCGCAACCGCCTGGATAGAAAACCCATGCGGCGGCCTGGACCTGGCTAGCTCTTCATCAATCTTAATCAGGGCATTCTGATACTGGGCCGAACTTGTACCGCCCCCCATAAAGCTCATCGACGCTCCGCCCTTCTAGCCATGTACACCATTTCCGCCATGCGTCGAACTGTCGCAGCACGACTCTCTAGCACTTCATGCGCCAAAGATCCGAGGTGCTCGAACTCACGCAGCCGGCGAGGGCGTGACACATGAATTATATTCATAGCCTGCCTATAGATCGGAGCGCCGGTAGTCACGGTCGTCGTAATAAGAATTCCTATCACAAGTGTGATCGTGCTTACTTGCGGGGCAAACCGCTTGCCAAAGATCAGCACGAATGCAAGCCCGGCGCCCACCGACAGCACGAAAGCCGAAATTGCCAACACGCTGTGCCGAATTTCGCGACGCTGTAGCCGCCTGGTATAGGCGGCAACCTCAACATCGATCTCATCGATAATTCGCAAAATGTCGGACTCATACTCTGCTTCGGGGTCAGGTGGAGCCATGAGGCCAAATTACCATTGACCATCGTTTCACATATGGCACGGAAGGTTAATATACGGCGCTGGATGGGTGTCGACTCGGCGCGGTAGCGGGATACACGACTGTCCGAAGGGATGGATCGCCACAACATCGGTTCCATCGATCCATCGGGCGGGTGAGAACTTTCCATACGTCTTCAAGGCGGCCCTGGTGGGCCGTTCGGACACGGCGAAGCCCAGCGTCACCAAATCGCGGTGGCACCGGGCTCTGGCGGACGAGCTGACTTATTCGAGGAGGCTGAAGAGCGCGATCATCGCACCCTGAAGCACTACGCCGAACAATCCGCAAAGCAAGCCCGCGAGGGCCATGCCGCGTTGACCGGGCACCCCCTGGTCGCCTTTGCGTAGCGCGACAATCCCGAGGACTATCGCCACCAATCCAGCGACGCCGCCCAGGACTGCGCAAAAGGTCAGAGGGATGGAGGTGATCCCGACGATCAGCGCGGCCAACGGCAGCTTGCTGGCCTGTCCAGCCGCCGTGGAGACCGCAGCCGCCGGCGTCGTGTCCGCGATGGGCGGTGCGGGCAGGTCACCCACCAGGTGGGCCAACTCACCCCATACACGGGAGGCATACGCCAGTTGCGCCCGCTCGCTGAACTCCTCCAGCGTCAGCCGCCCTTCAGCGACCGCCGCGCTGAGGTGTGCGACGACAGACTCGCGGTCCGCGTCCGACACCCGGATCCAGTGCGCGGGATACATGGCCAGACGATACAAGGACCACGCGCCCCCTGCTTCCGCCGACAGGACGGTCCCGACAAGCCGCAGCGGCAATGGCCGAGGCCCGGTGGGATTTACCCAAAGGCAGCAACAGCCGCGCCGGCGAAGGCTGCGCCCTCGCATCGCGGCACGCATCATGCGGCGGGCGACGGACGAGTCGACCTGTACGCCGGGTTCTGTCCCCGCCTGGTGGCGGTGTGCGGCCATCCATCTCGGCCTGCCGTTGCCGGCAGGCTCCAGCGGTCTACCCGCAGGCTCGGGCGGGCAGCCCTCGAACGCCTGCGTCTGACCTTGCTCCGGGTGGGGTTTACCTAGCCGCCCCGGTCACCCGGGGCGCTGGTGGGCTCTTACCCCACCGTTTCACCCTTACCCTGCCCGAAGGCGTGGCGGTCTGTTCTCTGTGGCACTGTCCCGCGGGTCACCCCGGGTTGCCGTTAACAACCACCCTGCCCTGTGGAGCCCGGACGTTCCTCGGCGGCACCGGTGAAGGTGCCGACGCGGCCGCCCGGTCGACTCGTCCGTCGTGGTGTCTATGGTAGGCGGACCATGAACCTTGCTGACATCGCGCTCCTGTCGGGTGCCGGGCTGGCCGCCGGCACGGTCAACGCGATCGCCGGCGGCGGGTCGCTGATCACGTTCCCGGCGCTGATCGCGACCGGGTTGAGTCCCGTCGCGGCGAACGTGACGAACTCGGTGTCGGTGTTCCCCGGCTACGTCGCCTCGGTGTACGGCAGCAGGTCGGACCTCGACGACCGGCGGGCGGTGCTCAGGATCGCGCCGACGGCGGTGGTGGGGGCGGTGCTGGGGTGCCTGCTGCTGCTGGCCACGCCGGCGAGGGCGTTCGAGCTGGTGGTCCCGTTTCTGGTGCTGGCCGCCGCGACCACCCTCGCGTTCCAGGACCGGCTGCGCAAGGTGGTCGGGCATCCGCGGGACATGACGCCGCGGCGCAGGGTGCTGAGCCTGCACGCGATGGTGTTCGTCGGCTCGCTGTACGGTGGGTACTTCGGCGCCGCGCTCGGCGTGATGCTGGTCGCGGCGCTCGGGCTGGTGCTGGACCGGTCGATGGCCAGGATCAGCGCGTTGAAGAACGTCGTGTCCGCGCTCGGCGGGCTCGTCACGGTGGTCACGTTCGGGGCGTTCGGGCCGGTGAACTGGGCGGACGTGCTGGTGGTCGCGCCGACCGCGATGATCGGCGGCTACGTCGGGGCACGCCTCGCCAGGCGGCTGCCGTCCGCGGTGCTGAAGTGGCTGATCGTCGCGTTCGGCACGGTGGTTGGTCTGGTGCTGCTCTATCGGGCCGTTGCCTAGGACAGATGCGCGGTGTCGTTGACGGTACGCACGGCGACCCCGCCGTCGGGCCACGAGTCGACGATCGACACGCCCGCCGGGTCGAGGTACAGCCGGTACATGAACGCGTCACCGGCGGCGAGCGCGTCGCGGAGCATCGACTTGATCGGCGTCACGTGGCTGACGACGGCGATCTGCTGCCCGGCGTACTGCTGCTGCAACCGCCGCAGCGCGCGCCTGACCCGGATCGCGACCTGCTGCAGCGACTCGCCCCCGGGCGGCGCGACGAGCGGCGAGGCGAGCCACCGGTCGAGCTCGCCCGGATAGGCGGCGCGCACCTCGCCGAACGTCATCCCGTCCCACTCGCCGAAGTCGCACTCGACGAGGTCCTGTTCGACGACCACTTCGATGTCGCCGCCGGCCACGATCGCGGCCGCGGTCTCCTGGCACCGCCGCAGCGGCGAGCTGACGACGGCGGCGAGATCGGGCGCCACGACCCGGACCCGGCCGGCGGCACGAGCGGCCTGGTCACGACCCCGGTCGGACAGTGGGATGTCACTGCGCCCCGAATAGCGCTTTTCCACGGTGTACGACGTCTCGCCGTGCCGCACCAGAATCATCCGCAACGGGGAGCCGGTCGTCGGCGGCGCCCACGAGCGTGCCACCGGCTCGGCGGTCGACGCATCGGCAGCGCTCGGATCGGCAGAGCTCGAATCGGCAGTCGAATCGGCACTGGACGACGGCACCGGGGGCTGGGCGGCGGCACCCGAGGCCGCGGCGGCGACCGCCCGTGCGGCGGCCCGGCCCGGCGAGTCGGGACCCGCGACCGGAGCGGCGTCCGGCAGGACCGGAGCGCACGCCGCGACAGGAGGTGCCGAGGCGCCGTCCATGGCGGCGTTCGCCAGGCGGTCGGCGTGCTTGTTCCGCTCGCGGGGGATCCACGAGTAGCGCACCGCCCGGAAGCCGCCGGCCAGCTCGCCCGCCTGGGCCGCCAGGGGGCGCAGGCCGGGGTGCTTGATCTGCCACCGGCCCGACATCTGCTCCACGACGAGCTTGGAGTCCATGCGGACCTCGACCTCGTCGGCGCCGAGCTCGGACGCCGCCCGCAGGCCTTCGATCAGCCCGGTGTACTCGGCGACGTTGTTGGTGGTGACGCCGAGGCGGCCGAGGCGTTCGGCGAGGACCTCGCCGGTGGAGGAGCGCACGACCGCGCCGTAGCCGGCGGGGCCGGGGTTGCCCCTGGACCCGCCGTCGGCCTCGATCGTGACCTTCACAGACCGGACTCCGCGGTCCGGACGAGGATGCGCCGGCATTCTTCGCAGCGGACGACCTCGTCGGGGGCGGTGGCCTTGACGCGGGCCTTGTCGCCGCCGGCGAGCTCCAGGCGGCAGCCCTCGCAGCGGCCATGGCGGAGCATGGCGGCGCCGATGCCGCCGCTGCTCTCGCGGATCTTGTCGTACAGGGTGATGAGGTCGGCGGGCAGGTCCGCGGCGAGGGGTTTGCGACCGGACCGGCGGAACTCCTCGTCCTTGGCGATCCCGGCGACGGTCTCGGCGCGGCGCTGCTCGGTGGCGGCGCGCACCGAGCGGGTCTCGGTGAGCCGGCCGGTGATGTCGTCGAGGGTCGCCTGCGCGGTCTCCCGCTGCTCCATCAGCTCCAGCTCGGCGTCCTCCAGCTCGCCCTGGCGCCGGTTGAGCGTGGCGATCTCGTGCTGGAGGGCCTCCAGCTCGCGGGCGGGGCCGGTGCCGGCGTCGAGGCGGGTCTGGTCCTTGTCCTTGCGGGCGCGGACCTGCTCGGCGTCGCGCTCGAGCCGGTTGATGTCGCGGTCGAGGTCGTCGACGGCGACCTGGGCGCGGACGCGCTGGTCCTCCATCGTGGACAGCTCGCGGGCCAGCCGGTCGAGCTCGGCGTGCTCGGGCAGCGTCTTGCGCTTGTGCGCGAGCTGGGTGAGCGCGATGTCGATCGCCTGCAGGTCGAGCAGGCGACGCTGAGCCTCTGGGTCAGCCTTCACGAGTTGCCGTCCTCCAATAAAGCGTCGTCCGGCGGAACGCCCGCCGGCAAAGCGTCCGGCGGAACGTCCGCCGGCAATGCGTCCGCGACGAATGTCCACGGTGAGGTGTCCACATCGGACACGATGGTCGGCAGGCCGGTCTCCTGCCGCAGGAACGCCGCCACGTCGTCGAGCCAGGGCCGCTCGGACGCCCAGTGCGAGACGTCGAGCAGCAGCGGTCCGCCGCCCGCGAGGTGCTCGTGTGCCGGATGGTGGCGCAGATCCGCGGTCAAGTATGCGTCAACCCCGGCCCGGGCGGCGTCGGCGAGGAACGCGTCCCCGGCGCCGCCGCTCACCGCGACCGTCTCCACCGCCGCTGTGGGGGGCCCTGCCACCCGTACACCACCCACGGCCGAGGAGACCAGAGCGGCGAGGTCCGACAGTGCCATCGCAGATGGCAACCGGCCGATGCGCCCGTGACCGCGGCCGGTGTCGGCGATCGGGACCAGTGGGCGGACGTCGAGCAGCCCGAGCCTGGCGGCGAGCGCGTCGGACACGCCGGGGTTGGCGACGTCGCCGTTGGTGTGCGCGGTGTGCAGCGCGATGCCCGCCTTGATCATCCGGTGGATGACGCGGCCCTTGTACGTGGTGGGCGCGACGCTGGACACGCCGCGCAGCAGCAGGGGGTGGTGGGTGAACATGAAGTCCGCCCCGGCGGCGATCGCCTCCTCGACGGTCCGCGGGTCGCAGTCCACGGCCAGGAAGATCCTGGTGACCTCCGCGGACGGCTCGCCGAGGGTGAGACCGACGCGGTCCCAGCTCTCGGCCCAGGACGGCGGATACCGCTGCTCTAGCAGCTCGACGAGTTCGGCGACAAGCACGGCGCGAGGTTACTCCACGCTGGGACCGCCGAGGGCGTCGACAGGCAGATGCCACGGGAAGCTGGCGGTGCGCTTGTCGCCGGTGCCGGGCGGGTGCAGGGGCAGCACGTCCTCGCCGTAGAGGACGGTGACGCCCCAGGAGCGCAGCTTCGAGATCGACTCGCCGAAGGCGGGGTGGCGGGCCATGGCGGCGTTGGTGAAGGGCACCGCGACGATCGGCAGGCCCATGCCGAGGCCTTCGACGAGCAGGCCGAGGGCGAGGGTGTCGGCGATGCCGGCGGCCCACTTGTTGATCGTGTTGACGGTGGCCGGGGCGACGATCAGCGCACCGGCCTGCGGGAGGATGTCAGGGTCGCCGGGGTACTTGTAGCGGTGCCGGACGGGGTGCCCGGTCTGTGCGACGAGGCTCGGGATGTCGAGCCATTTGAGGGCGTCCGGCGTGGCGACCACGCAGACCTCCCAGCCTTTCGCCTGAGCGAGAGACACGAGCTTGCTGGCATCCTGCGTGACGGGCGATCCGCACGTCACGGCGTATAGGACATGACCGGCCATGCGGGCATTGTGCTACTCCCTGGCTACACCCCGACGCTCATGTGTTCGGCGAGTTCCACGACGGGCGCCGATGGAGTGCCCCGGGTGCGCCGCAGCACGTCGCTGAGCACCTCCCTGGCGAGGGGGCGGCAGCGGATCTCCGACGGCGCGAGCCGGTCGCCCTCCAGCAGCATCTCGCTGGCGAGGTCGATGTCGCCGAGGATCGCGTGCGCGCGGGCCTGGTCGAGGTAGTGGTGGGCCCGGCGCTCGGGCAGCAGCGCGTGGAACGCCTCCAGGTCGAGGCCTTCGTGGACCTCCACCGCGAAGCGGCCCTCGCCGAGCTCGACGGCGGCGGCGGCGCGGTGCAGCTGCACGTTGGTCGGCCCGAACGAGGACCAGTAGTAGTTGTGGTCGCCGTCGAGGCCCTTGGCGGCCTCCTCCGCCCCGCCGAGGAGGTCCCGGACGGTGGCGCCGTCGCCGATGCGGGCCGCGGCCATCGCACCCTGCAGCAGCAGCATCCCGTAGACCGAGAGGCGCTCCGGTGCGCAGTCGTTGCCGTTGCTCCCGGGGGCGAGCCGGCTGGCGATGTTGACGTTGATCTCCAGGGCGGGCCGGGACCGGCCGAGGGCGAGCAGCGCGAGGGCGACGCGGGTGGTGGCCGAGCCGGCGAGGAGCTGGTCGCCGGCGCGCTGCGACACGGCGATCGACCGGTCGGCGGCGAGCCAGGCGAGCTCGTGCTCACCGAGCTTGCGCAGCGCCGAGGAGGCGATCTGGTAGACCTGCCCGAGCAGGTGGGCGGCCTCCTGGCCCTGCCCGCCGTCGGCGTAGGCGGTGTCGGCGGCCTGGGCCTCGCGCAGCAGGCGCGGCAGGGTGCGGGCCAGCATCCCGTATTTGGCGTGCTGGTAGCTCAGCCAGGCGTGGGTGACGGCCTTGCGCATCTCCGCCAGGGGCGGCGGCTCGGGCGGCGCGTAGAAGAAGGCGCTGATCTGGTCGTACCGCTCCAGGGCGGCGCGGATCTCCTCGACCTCGACCTGGTCGACGCAGTTGACGCTGTCGGGCCGCCGCTCGGGGTCCTTGCCGAGCAGGATCTGCACGTCCAGCTGGAGCACGTCGGCGATCTCGTAGACCACCGAGAACTTGTCCAGCCGCCGCACCCCGCGCTCGACCTTGTCGACCCAGCTCTTCGACTTCCCGAGCCGGTCCGCGAAGACCTGCTGGGACATCTTGCGCCGGTTCCGCCAGTAGGCCACGCGCCGGCCGATCGGCAGCTCATCCACGCCGCTCACCTCCGGAGGTCACCCGCTCGGTCGACATCGCACCTTTTGTGCGGTTCGTCCGGCGTCCGTGCTCATAGGTTCCGATGTGCAACTTGCAGCCCCCGTTGCCAATACCAACGACGCACACGGCGTCCGGTGACGCGACGTGGTCCTGTGGGCACTTTCGAGTGATCTCCCCTGCTAGGAGGAGCACATGCGGTCCTGGGAACGCGCCAAACTGCGCAAAGCGGCCCTGCGCTACGTCGATCACGGCTGGCACGTGCTGCCCGGCGCCTACTTGCTCGGCCAGCGGGCCGGCCGGCACGCGAAGGAGCGCCGCTTCGACTGCGGCGAGGTCGGCTGCCGCACCGTGGCGTGCCACCCGGTGCCGTCCTGCGCCCGCACGCCGAGCCGCTCCCCGGCGGTCGTCGCGCAGTGGTGGAGCCGGAACCCCCACACGGTGCTCTTCCCGACCGGGCACGCCTTCGACGTGCTGGAGGTCTCCGCGACACTGGGCCGGGCCGCGCTGCTCGGCGACGGCTTCGTCGCGGCGCGGGGACCGGTCGCCGTCGCCCAGCAGAAGGGGCAGGGCGACCGCTGGTTCTTCCTGGTGCTGCCCGGGCACGGCCTGCTGCCGGAGCTCGCCCAGCAGCCCGACGTGGTGCTGCACGGGCAGGGCTCGTGGGTGCCGGCGGCGCCGAGCCCGCAGTTCGGCGGGCGGGTCCGCTGGGAGCTGTCCCCGGAGACGCACGACTGGCGGCCGGCGGAGCCCTACGCCGTGCAGGCGCTGATGCTCGACGCCATCGGGGCGGGCCCGCTGGCGACCGCCGGACCGCGGGCCACCTGGCGTTCCGCCGCGTAACACCCCCACCACAGCCGACGGCCGGTCCTCTCGGGGGGACCGGCCGTTGCCATGTCCGCGCTCGTGCGCGCACGGGCGACCCGCCGAGCGGCGGACGTCCCAGAGCTCGCTAGGCATCGGAAAAGATTCACGTGCAGAATTCATGCCGCTGCCCAACGTAGCGCTGGTGTAGCCCTACGTCGACCCTTGTAACCCGGCAGCGTTACTCAACGGTTGACGAACCGTCTACTCATCGTTGAGTGTTGATCTACTCTAGTGATCAGTAACCGATCGAGACGTCGACGGTGGCCACCACCCGGCTGACGGCGTCGCCCGCCTTCCGATCGGGCACCTCCGTGGGCTCGGCCGCCGGGTCGACCCGGACGATCCGCCCCCCGCCGGGCAGCCGGACGCCGCGCGCGGCGAGCAGCGCGGTCAGCGCGCCGTAGATGAACGCCTCCACCCGGTCGGGCTCGGCCCACGCCTGCAGCCCGATCCGCCAGCGGGCCTGACGGGCCCACGGCAGCCGGGAGCGCACCGGCTCCCCCACCGCCTCCACGAGCAGGACCGGCAGTTCCCCGCCCAGATCCTCAGGACGCGCGGTCACCAGCGTCGCGGCCGACAGGTGGTGCTGCGCGCGCAGGTACGACACGACGAGACCGACCGCGTCCGGCTGCGCCACGGCCGTCACCGCCCTCGTCACCCTCGTCGTCGTCCCTGTCCGTGTCCTTCTGGCGGACAACGGAAGCCGCACCGCCAGGTCGCGGTACCACAGATACATTTCATGTTCCCCGAAGAAAGGATTCACCGGCGATCGGAGAAACGGTGCGTCCAGTCGTATGGTTCGGCAATTCTCGACCTCGGGCTGTCAGCACCTCGACATCGCCTCGGCCTTGCGCTGTCGCAGGCCTGCGGTATCAGGCTAGCGACCTGGGAAGATCGATGTGCGCGCAACGCCGGGATCGCGGGAATCGTGTTCTTCGTGGCATACATCGGCGCCCTCCAATCGGCTTTCGTTCACCGATCGGAGGGCGCCGGGATGCGGATCAGCTGAAGCGGGCTCCCTCGTCGCGGCGGTACGCCCATGCCGCGAGGGCCGCCGCGCCGACCGTCCAGCCGAGCAGCGCGACCATCGAGGTCGTCGACACCTCGAAGTCGCCGACGGCGGCCCAGACCAGCTCGACCGCGCCACGGGTCGGCAGGTAGGGGGCGATCGTCTCGACGAAGCCGGGCGCGTCACCCGGCGCCGACAGCAGCCCGCCGCCGAACGCGAGCGGGAAGAAGATGATCTGCGCGACGGCGAGGGCCGCCTTGGTCGGCAGGGCGTAGCCGATGGCGAGGCCCATGAACGTGAACGGCAGGGCGCTGAGCACGACCGCGCCGAGCGCGAGCAGCAGCCGCACCGGCGTGGCGGTCGCCGCGGTGAAGAGCGCGCCGATGATGACGACGGGGATCAGCGAGATGAACATGAACGTCAGCCCGCACAGGACCCTGCCGGTGAACGCGGCGGCCGGCCCGGCGGGCAGGGTCCGGCTGAACGGGTCCCACGGCTGCGCGCGGTCCTCGGAGACGCCGACCCCGTACGTGAACAGCGAACTGGTCATGACGGCGAACATGACCATCGACGCGGTGGCGTAGGTGGCGCCGACCGGGTCGTCCCCGGCGAACGGCACGACGAAGAACAGCATCGACGCGGCGGGGAAGAACGCGCCGCCGACGACGGCGACGGGGATGCGGATCGTCTCCAGGATGCGGAACCGGGCGTGGGTGAGCGCCAGCGACATGGTCAGGATCCCGTCTTCGCGGTCGTGAGCGTCAGGAAGGCCTCTTCGAGGGTGGTCGGCTGGACCTGCAGGCCGTGGAACGCGACCCCGGACCGGACCAGGTCCCGGACCAGCTGGTCGGGGTCCGGGGTGAGCAGCGAGGTGCGGCCGTCGGCCTGCTCGACGCCGACGACGCCGGGCAGGTCGGGCAGCTCGGTGGCGGCGATGCTGACCCGGTGGATGCCGACCATGCCGCGGATCGCCTCGACGGTGTCGTCGGCGAGGACCCGGCCGCGGCCGACGACGACGACCCGGTCGGCGAGGGCCTCGATCTCCTCCAGGTAGTGGCTGGTCAGCACGACGGTGCCGGTCCGCCCGTATTCCCGCACGTGATCCCACAGCTCGCGACGGGCCTGCACGTCGAGGCCCGTCGTCGGCTCGTCGAGGAAGACGAGGTCGGGGCGGCCGACGAAGCCGAGCGCGACGGCGAGGCGCCGTTTCTGCCCGCCGGACAGCCCGCCGGTCTGCCGCCCGGCGACCTCGGTGAGGCCGAAGCCCGCCAGGAGCTCGCCGGTGGGGACCGGGTCGGCGAAGTGGGCGGCGACGAACGCGACGCACTCGCGGACCCGCAGCGTCGCGGGCAGCCCGGTCTCCTGCGGTGTGACGCCGATGCGGCGCCGGCTCGCGGGGTCGCGGGGGTCACCGCCGAAGAGCTCGACATGGCCGCTCGTGGGACGGCGCAGGCCGACGAGGAGGTTGATGAGCGTGGACTTGCCGGCGCCGTTGGGGCCGAGCAGCCCGACCACCCCACCGGCGGGGATGTCGAGGCTCACACCGTCGAGGGCCACCTGGTCGCCGTAGCGGCGGGTGACGTCGACCGTTCTGGCAAGCAGTTCCATCAGGACTCCTTCGGGGGGTCGAGGAGGGCGCGCACCGCCGCGGTGTAGTCGTCGAACGCGACGCGTCCCCGGGCGCTCAGCGCGGCGGAGGTGGTCGGGGTGCGGCCGCGGAAGGACTTGGCGACCTCGACATAGCCGGCCTGCTCGAGCTTGGTCAGGTGGACCGACAGGTTGCCGGCGGTCATGTCGAGGATCTGCTGGAGGCGCGGGAAGGTCATCCGGTCGCCGTCGGCCAGGGCGGAGAGCGCCGCCATGATCCGGAGTCTCGCCTGGGCGTGGATCACGGGGTCGAGGTCAGCCACGCCGCCGCCGCTCACGTGCCCACAGGATCAGCCCGAACAGGATCAGGCCGCCGCCCCCGCCGACCGCGACGAGCAGCGAGTGCCAGCCGGGGCCGAGGGCGACGCCGGCGATGTTGATGACCGTGAGCCAGGCGCCGAGGACGAACATGTCGCGCGACAGCCAGATCGCGGACCCCACCATGTACATGACTGCGACGGTGCCGACGGACACGCACGCCCACAGCAGGCCCTGCTCCTGCTCCGGCAGGTACTTGGCGAAGCGCCCGGTGGTGGAGCCGACGCCGGCGAACGCGAGGAACCAGGCGAAACCGTAGGCCGTGCCCTGCCACGTCGAGCGGCCCTCGACGCCGCGGCCGCGCCGGGCGGAGACGACCGCGGTGCTGATCATGGCCAGGACCATGGCCGCGAACAGCACCACGAGGGGCAGCCAGGCGGGCAGGTCGACGAAGATCCGCCCGTCGGGCCCGTAGCGCAGGAACAGCAGCCCGTAGCCGATCAGCCAGGCGGCGCCCCACGGCAGGTAGTAGCCGAGGGGGTTGAGCGAGACGGTGCCGGCGACGGCGGCCCGCTCCTGCTGGATGAGGGCGAGGGTCTCGGCGGGCGAGGCGGGTGGCGCGTCGTCATCGACGGGGGTCATGCAAAGAACTTTACGCCATAAACTTGTTTACCAGAAAAGAGGGCCGCCCCGGGAACGGGGCGGCCCTCTATGCCTCCCGCGTTACGAGTCGCCGCCGGTCTCGCCAACCGGCGCGGCGTTGACGTCGTCGATCGCGTACTTCTTCGCGGCCTCGCCGGCGGCCGACGCCGGGACCTCGCCGCGGCGGGCGAGCTGGCGCAGCGTGGCGACCACGATCGACTCGGCGTCGACGTGGAAGTGCCGGCGCAGCGCGTGCCGGGTGTCGGACAGGCCGAAGCCGTCGGTGCCGAGCGAGGTGTAGTCGTTCGGTACCCAGCGGGAGATCAGGTCCGGCACGGCCCGCATGAAGTCGGAGACCGCGACGACCGGGCCCTCGGCACCTTCCAGGGCCTTGGTGATGTACGGCACGCGCGGCTCGTCGGTCGGGTGGAGCAGGTTGTGCTCCTCGGCGACGACCGCGTCGCGGCGCAGCTCGGTCCAGGACGTCGCGGACCACACGTCGGCGGCGACACCCCACTCCTCGGCGAGGAGCCTCTGCGCCTTCAGCGCCCACTGCATGCCGGTGCCGGAGGCGAGGATCTGCGCCTTCGGCCCTTCCCGCGACTCGGCCGGCTGGTACTTGTAGAGGCCCTTGAGCACGCCCTGCACGTCGAGGTCCGCGGGCTCCGCCGGCTGGAAGATCGGCTCGTTGTAGATCGTCAGGTAGTAGATCAGGTCCTCGGGCTTCTCGCCGTACATCCGGTTGACCGCGTTCTCGGTGATGTGCGCGATCTCGAAGCCGAACGCCGGGTCGTAGGCCACCACGGCCGGGTTCGTCGCCGCGATGAGCAGCGAGTGACCGTCCTCGTGCTGCAGGCCCTCACCGTTGAGCGTGGTGCGCCCCGCGGTGGCACCGAGCAGGAAGCCGCGCGACATCTGGTCGGCGGCCGCCCAGATGCCGTCGGCGGTGCGCTGGAAGCCGAACATGGAGTAGAAGATGTAGACCGGGATGATCGGCTCGCCGTGGGTGGCGTAGCTGGTCGCCGCGGCGGTGAACGAGGCGACCGAGCCGGCCTCGTTGATGCCCTCGTGCAGGATCTGCCCGTTCGTGGACTCCCGATAGCTCAGGAACAGCTCCCGGTCGACCGGCGTGTAGTTCTGCCCGTGCGGCGAGTAGATCTTCGCGGTCGGGAAGAGCGAGTCCATGCCGAACGTGCGGGCCTCGTCGGGGATGACCGGCACCCAGCGCCGCCCCATGCCCTTGTCGCGCATCAGGTCCTTGAGCATGCGCACGAACGCCATCGTCGTGGCGACCTTCTGCTTGCCCGAGCCGCGCTTGATGTCGCCGTACACGGACGAATCCGGCAGTTTCAGGTCCACGTGCTTGGTCCGCCGGTTCGGCACCGAGCCGCCGAGCTCCGCGCGCCGCTGCAGCATGTACTGCATCTCGTCGGACTTCTCGTCCGGGCGGTAGTACGGCACCGCGTACGGGTTGTCACCGATCGCGCTGTCGGGGATGTCCAGGTACAGCCGGTCGCGGAAGTCCTTGACGTCCTGCAGGGTCAGCTTCTTCATCTGGTGCGTGGCGTTGCGGCCCTCGAAGTGCGAGCCGAGCGTCCAGCCCTTGATCGTCTTGGCGAGGATGACCGTCGGCTGGCCGGTGTGCTCGGTGGCCGCCTTGTACGCCGCGTACAGCTTGCGGTAGTCGTGCCCGCCGCGCTTGAGGTTCCAGATCTCGTCGTCGGACAGGTGCTCGACCATCTTGCGGGTGCGCGGGTCGCGGCCGAAGAAGTGCTCCCGGACGTACGCCCCGGACTCCGCCTTGTAGGTCTGGTAGTCGCCGTCGGGGGTCACGTTCATCAGGTTGACCAGCGCACCGTCGGTGTCGGCGGCGAGCAGCGGGTCCCACTCCCGGCCCCAGACGACCTTGATCACGTTCCACCCGGCGCCGCGGAAGAACGCCTCGAGCTCCTGCATGACCTTGCCGTTGCCGCGGACCGGGCCGTCGAGGCGCTGCAGGTTGCAGTTGATGACGAACGTGAGGTTGTCCAGCTCCTCGCGGGCGGCCACGCCGATCGCGCCGATCGACTCCGGCTCGTCCATCTCACCGTCGCCGAGGAAGGCCCACACGTGCTGCTGGCTGGTGTCCTTGAAGCCCCGGTTGTGCAGGTACCGGTTGAACCGCGCCTGGTAGATCGCGTTGATGCCGCCCAGACCCATCGAGACGGTCGGGAACTCCCAGAAGTCGGGCATCAGCCGCGGGTGCGGGTAGCTGGGCAGGCCCCTTCCCGGGCCGCCGTGCGACAGCTCCTGGCGGAACCCGTCGAGCTGCTGCTCGCTCAGGCGGCCCTCCATGAACGCGCGCGCGTACATGCCCGGGGAGGCGTGCCCCTGGAAGAAGATCTGGTCGCCGCCGCCCGGGTGGTCCTTGCCGCGGAAGAAGTGGTTGAAGCCCACCTCGTACAGGCTGGCGGCGCTGGCGAAGGTCGAGATGTGACCGCCGACACC
The DNA here is from genome assembly GCF_040605635.1 of Dactylosporangium sp. NPDC005555. NCBI lineage: Bacteria > Bacillati > Actinomycetota > Actinomycetes > Micromonosporales > Micromonosporaceae > Dactylosporangium > Dactylosporangium sp. NPDC005555. Next base: position 90,678 of record NZ_JBEXDG010000014.1, on the reverse strand, counting down.
GACGTCGGGGCGCTGGGCGCGCTGCACGAGCATCGCCGCGTTCCAGCGGATGTAGGCGCGGATGCGCCGCTCGACGTGCTCGTCGCCGGGGAACCAGGGCTCACGCTCCGGCGCGATCGTGTTGATGTAGTCCGTGGTGGTGAGCGGCGGCACGCCGACCTGTCGCTCCCGCGCGCGCTCCAGCAGGCGCAGCATCACGTACCGTGCGCGCTTCGTGCCGCGCTCGTCGATCACTCCGTCCAGCGACTCGACCCATTCGGTGGTCTCCTCCGGGTCGATGTCCGGCAGTTGACTCGGCAGGCCGTCGCTGATCACTGGGCGCTTGCGTTCGGTGGACACAGGCGTTCCTTCTAGGTGTAGGACCGTTCGCCGCTGCGGTGGGCCGGCGGTGACCGGTCGGGATGGCCTCGGGGTGTACTTGTTGAGGCAATGTGTGAGCCCATGTCCTATCCTGCCTGCACCCAGTGCGATCCGTCACGTCTACGGGGCGCCAACTGCGACGCGCGACACGATACCGGCGGGTAACTTCTGGGTGACAAAACCGCGACCGAACGGGCGCCGCCGGGAGGTCGCATCGACTACGGTGCGCCTGTGCCCGACACCCCGCCGGAGGCCCCCGGGCCGCCCATCGCGCTGTTCGTGATCTTCGGAATCCTGATGCTCGTGGTGCTCGTGGTCGGGATCGCCTCGTCGTCCCGCGGCTCCGCGCGGCGCTCGGGCGGCGACGGCCTGTCGTCCGACCCGGGCCAGCCGGGCTGGAGCTCCGACGGCCCCTCCGACACCGGTTCGACGGACTCCGGTTCGCCGGACTCCGGCTCGTCGTCGTCCACCGGCGACTCCGGCTCGTCCTCATCCTCGTCCTCGTCCGGTACCGACTGACGGTCGGGCGGCGCGCGGCGGTGACAGAACCGCGACCGAACGGGCGTCCCGGGAGGTCACGTCGGCTACGGTGCGGCCGTGTCCGAGAACTCCGCCTGGTGGCTCCTGGTCCCCCTGCTCTGCGTCGCGGCCGCGGTCGCGGTCGCCGTCATCATCGTCGTGTTCGTCGTGCGCCGGACCCGCGGCGTCGTCAACTCCAGCCGCAACGCCTTCACGGGCGGCACGTACCGGCCGGGCAGCTACGGCCCGGGGCAGGACCCGAACCAGCTCGGCCCCGACTGGACCCCCGACGGCGGCTTCTCCGGCGGGCACGGAAGCCACGGCGGCGGGCACGGGGGCGGGCACGGCGGCCACGTGCACGGCTGGGGGCACGGCATGGACCACGGCCACCACTCGCACTCCCACGACTCGGGGTCGTCCTGGTCCTCCTCGGACTCCGGGTCGTCGTCCTCGTCGAGCGACTCCGGCTCGTCCTCCTCGGACTCGGGGTCGTCGTCCTCGTCCAGCGACTGACAGACTGGAGTCCATGCACTCCGAGGTCATCACCGTGCGCACCGGCTCCCGGCCGGTGGTGCGCGACATCACGGACGAGGCCGCGCGGTTCGTCGCCGCGCACGCGCCGGACGGCGACGGGCTGCTGCACGTGTTCGCCCCGCACGCCACCGCCGGGATCGCGATCATCGAGACCGGCGCCGGCAGCGACGACGACCTGCTGCGCGCCCTCGACGACGTCCTGCCCACCGACGACCGCTGGCGGCACCGGCACGGCTCCCCCGGCCACGGCCGCGACCACGTCATGCCGGCGTTCGTCGCGCCGTACGCGACGCTGCCCGTCCTCGGCGGGCGGATCGCGCTGGGCACCTGGCAGTCGATCTGCCTGGTCGACCCCAACGGCGACAACGCCACCCGCCAGGTCCGCCTCAGCTTCCTGCACGGATGAGTCAGGAATGAACCGCGTTTCTGCCGGGGTTCCCGGCCCGCAGGCGGGAGGATCCCAGACGTGATCGAGCGTCGCGTCGCCGTCGTGTTCCTCGTCGACCCGCAGGGGCGGGTCCTCATGCAGCACCGCGACTCCCACGCGAAGGTCTCCCCCGACCAGTGGGCGATGCCCGGCGGCAAGATCGAGGACGGCGAGACGCCGGAGGAGGCCGCCCGCCGCGAGGTGCTGGAGGAGACCGGACTCGTCGTGACCGACCTCGAACACTACGTCACCGGCACCCGACCCTCCGTGACGACGGCCGACGGTCTCGTCGAGATGCACGTGTACTGCGCGGCGACCGACGCCACCCAGGACGACATCGTCCTCGGCGAGGGCCAGGCGATGGTGTTCCTCACACCTGAGGAGGCACTCGCACGGGACCTCGGCGTGACCGCGGCACTTCTGGTGCCGGACTTCCTGGAGTCTTCGCAGTACAGGACCCTGGCCGGGCGCACCGGGCGCTGAGCGCGGCGGCGCACCCCGGCGCATCGGACTGGCAGACGAAGACCAATTTCGGCCATGCTGTCGAGCGTGACCACCCCTCAGGACCTCGACGAGCGGTTCCGCGCGGAGCTCGCCGGACTCGTCGCCGCCACGGTCATCCGGGACCTCGACGAGCCGGTGCGGGACGACACCGCGCTCACCGGGGTGCAGGCCCGCGCGTTGTACGACGCCCAGTGCACCAGCCGCCACCTCGACCTCGCGGCCCGCTGGCTGCGCGGCTTCGACGCCGGCTACTACACGATCGGCTCCGCCGGCCACGAGGGGAACGCGGCGGTCGCCGCGGCGCTCCGCCCGACCGACCCCGCCCTGCTGCACTACCGCTCCGGCGGCTTCTACTGCATGCGCGCCGCCCAGGTCCCCGGCAGCGACCCGATCCGCGACGTGCTCCGCGGGGTCGTCGCGTCGGCGAAGGAGCCGATCGCCGGCGGGCGGCACAAGGTCTTCGGCCACCCCGACCTGCACGTCGTGCCCACCACCTCGACGATCGCGTCGCACCTGCCCCGCTCGGTCGGCGTCGCGTACGCGCTGGGCCGGGCCCGCCGTCGTACACCCGCCGCCGGAGCCGGCACGGGCACCGTTCTGAGCCCGGCCACCGGCAACGGCCACGGCTGGCCCGGTGACGCCCTCGTCGTGTGCTCCTTCGGCGACGCGTCGATCAACCACGCCGCCGCGACCGCGGCCTTCAACACCGCCGGCTGGTGCGACCACATCGGGCTGCGGCTGCCGCTGCTGTTCGTCTGCGAGGACAACTCCCTCGGCATCAGCGTCCGCTCCCCCGAGGGCTGGGTCGCCGCCGCGCTCGGCAGCCGCCCCGGGGTGCGCTACTACGCCGCCGACGGCTGTGACACCGCCGCCACCTACGACCGGGCCGCGGAGGCCGCCGCATGGGTGCGGCGCTTCCGCCGGCCCGCGGTCCTGCACCTCACCACCGTCCGGCTGATGGGCCACGCGGGCGCGGACGCGGAGATGGCGTACCGCTCCCCCGTCGAGATCGCCGCCGACCTCGCCCGCGACCCCCTGGTCCGCACCGCCCGGCTCCTCGTCGAGGCCGGGGTCGCCACCCCCGCGGAGCTGATGGCCCGCTACGACGAGCTCGGCTGGGACGTGCGGCAGGTCGCGGAGGAGGTCCTCGGCGAGCCGAAGCTGGCCAGCGCCTCCGAGGTGACCGCGCCCCTCGCCCCGCGCCGGCCGGTCCGGGTGTCCCGGGCCGTCGCCGACGCCGCCGCCGACCTGGTCGACGAGACCGTGGACCCGGACGCGGGCAGCGACATCGACGACGACCTGGAGCTCTCCTCGCAGGAGGCACCGCTCGCCGACGACGCGCCGCACCACGCCGTCACGTCGCACCGCGCCCCGGACCCCGACGCCCTGGCCGACGCCTCGTCCGACGACCTGGCCGACGACCTGGCCGACGCCTCGTCCGATGACCTGACCGACGACCTGGCCGGCGAGACCGTGGACCCGGACGCGGACTGGCCGGATCCGGAGACCGCCTCCGACGCCAGGCACGCGGAACCCGCCGGCGACGCTTCCCCCGTACACGCGGAACCCGGAGATCAGCAGGCCGCCGAGCCCGGCGGGGACCACCGCGGCAACGTGCATCCGCCGACGCGGGCGGCCGCGTTCAACGGGCGGCTGCCCGAGCGGGCCGGGCCGCTCACCCTCGCCCAGACCATCAACGCCGCCCTGACCGACGCCATGCTCGCGTACCCGCAGATGGTGGTCTTCGGCGAGGACGTCGCGGCCAAGGGCGGCGTCTACGGCGTCACCAAGGGGCTGCGGGACCGCTTCGGCAGCGCCCGCGTCTTCGACACGCTCCTGGACGAGACCTCGATCCTCGGGCTCGGCCTCGGCGCCGGCCTCGCCGGGATGCTGCCCGTGCCGGAGATCCAGTACCTGGCGTACCTGCACAACGCCGAGGACCAGCTGCGCGGCGAGGCAGCCACCATGCAGTTCTTCTCGCAGGGCGCGTATCACAACCCGATGGTCGTGCGGGTCGCGGGCCTGGCGTACCAGCAGGGCTTCGGCGGGCACTTCCACAACGACAACGCCCTCGCCGTGCTCCGCGACATCCCGGGGCTCGTCGTCGCCGCGCCCGCCCGGGCCGAGGACGCCGCTCCCATGCTGCGCACCTGCCTGGCCAGCGCGGTCGTCGACGGCAGCGTCTGCGTGTTCCTCGAGCCGATCGCGCTGTACCACACCCGCGACCTGCACGGTGACAGCGACAACTGGTGGCTGTCGGAGTACGCGCCACCCAGCGAGTGGTCGGCGATCCACGTGCCGATCGGCCGCGCACGGGCGTACCACAGCGGCCCCAACGACGACCTCACCATCATCACCTTCGGCAACGGCGTGCGGATGTCGCTGCGGGCCGCGGCGCGCCTCGCCGAGGAGGGCGTCAGCTGCCGCGTCGTCGACCTGCGCTGGCTGTCGCCCCTGCCCGTCGGCGACATCATCAAGCACGCCTCCGACACCGGCCGCGTCCTCGTCGTCGACGAGACCCGCCGCTCCGGCGGCGTCGGCGAGGGCATCATCGCCGCCCTGGTGGACGCCGGCTACGTCGGCGTGGCCCGCCGGGTGGCCGCGGTCGACTCGTTCGTGCCGCTCGGACCCGCCGCCAACCACGTTCTGGTCTCCGAGGAACAGATCGTCCAGGGAGCGAAATCGCTGTTGGCCCGGTAGTTTGGACCTTTATCTTTTGAATCGCATCGGTGCGCCACTTGCGTTGACGGCCCGTACTGTGTGGACTACGCGCTAACAGTGGTGTGCGACAGGAGGCAGTGGACAGTGAACGCGACCGCGGGTCAGGCCGAGGTGAAGAGCCTGGCGGACCGGTTCGGCGTCGAACCGGGCATGGTCGTTATGGAGATGGGGTACGACGACGACGTCGACCAGGATCTCCGCGACGTCCTGATCGACCGGTGCGGTGACCTGGTCGACGAGGAGACCGACGAGGTCGTTGACGTGGTGCTGCTGTGGTGGCGCGACGACGACGGCGACCTGGTCGAGACGCTCATCGACGCGCTTGGCCCGCTCGCGGACAACGGCGTGGTGTGGCTTTTGACCCCCAAGGCCGGCCGTCCCGGACACGTCGAGCCGAGCGATATCAACGAGTCGGCTCCCACCGCCGGGTTGCAGCAGACCTCGACGGTCAACGCCGGCAAGGACTGGACCGCGGCGCGCCTGGTCGCACCGCGCGCCGCGAGGTCCCGCCGCTAGCTCGTCGGTGCGCTCGCCGGCGCCTTCCCCCACACGAGGAGGCTGAAGGCGAGCCCTGACACCCGCCGGCCCTCCGCCGCTCCCGGCGAGGTCCCCGGGTCGATGCGTGCTGCGCCCGATCCACCGACCGGCGTTTCCCACAGCGTGGTTGACCGAGAACCTTCGGCCAACCACGCTGCGCCGTGTCCACCCGCCGCGGCCACAACGTGGTGGATTGCTGTTCCCATGACCCCAGCGATCCACCGGGTTGTAGAACTTTGCCTCCCACGGATGCGCTGCGCACGGCGTCGCCGGGGTTGAGCAGAGCGGACCCGGCCCGCCAAGCTGCCTGAACACCCCCGCCCCACCGCAGCGGGGAAGGGTCGCCGTCCCATCGGGGGCGGCCTCGCGGAGCGGGCAGGGCCAGGGTTGAGGAGCGGGCCGGGCCAGACCGAAACCACCCGCGGCGCCCAGAGCTACGCGGCGAGGCTCCGCCCCGGCCACACCTCCCGCACGACGTCGACCCGTCCATGCCAGGCCCACAGGGGCGCTGGCAGCGTGAGGAGCGGGTCGGGCCGGCCGCCCGAGCCACCCCGGTCAGGGCGCATCACGACGCGGCCGGAGGGGCGGCTCGTGGGGACGGGGTGGGTCAGGTCGAGGACTTGGTCGAGGTCGGCTTCGGCGTCCAGGTCGGCGACGGGGAGTTGGACCAGGACTTCGACGGGGTGGGGTTGGTGGTGGGGTTGCCGCCGCCGGAGTTGGACTGGGGCTGGTAGACGCGGACGTCGGAGAAGGTGACGTCGGCGGCGTCGCCCGGGGTGAAGGCGCCCAGGTTGACCTTGCCGCGTTTGATCAGGTCGTTGACCTTGGTGCCGAGCTTGACGCCGTTGGCGTAGACGGTGATCTCGGTGCCGACAACGACCAGGGCGACGTACGGGTCGCCGGGGGTCTTCACGGGCCACGAGGCGAGTTCGTTGTTCTGGCTCGGGGCGGAGTCGCCCAGCGCGTACAGGCGGATGACGCCATCGCACACGCCCACGGTGTAGGCCTTGTCCCCGGTCCTGACCCACATGCCGCCGCAGCCGCTCTGCCGGTGGACCTTGGCCTCGATGCCGACGTCGGTCATGTTGGCGTTGAGCGGGTCCCTCAGGGTGCAGCCGGTCAGGCCGCGGCTGACCGTGACGACGTGCAGGTCGTCGCTGCTGGCGTTGCACCTGCCGCCCTCGGACTCGTCCTGTGAATACCACAGCTCGTCCGGCCCACGGTCCGCGAACTGCTTCCAGTTGCCGGGCACCCAGGACGGCCGGCTCTCGCGCGAATACGCCGGGAGGTCCTGCACGTCGGCGGTCGCCGACGGGGCCGGGCCGGAGCTCGGGGCGCTGGAGCCGGGCGGCTGCGCGACGTTGTTGTCGTCCTTGTTGTTGCCGACCTCCTTGAGCACCACGTAGCCGGCGAGCGCCAGCGCGAGGACCAGGATGCCGACGAGCAGCGGGATCGCCACGTTGCGCCGGCGGGACGGCGGGGGCGTGTCCTCCCGCGGCATCGGCGCGTAGTTCATCGGCGACGCCGACGGGGACATGTAGGTCTGCTGGACCGCCTGCGGCGGCCGGGTGAACTGCGGCGGCTGCGGCGGCTGGACCGGCGCGTGCCCCTGCTGATAGGCCTGCTGCACCGGCGGCGGGGTCATCGGGCGGAGCCGCTGCGTGGCCTCCGCGTCACCGGACCCGGGGCTCACCGGCGCCGCGCCGGCCGGGAAGCCGCCCTGCTGGTAGCCCCGATACGCACCGGGCGCGCCGCTCACGGGAGGCGCGCTCATCGGCGCGTTCGCCGCGGGCGGGGCGCTCATCGGCTGGACGCCGCCCTGATACGCACCGGGCGGGCCGCTCACCGGCGGCGCGCTCATCGGCATGCCACTGACCGGGGCGATACCGTTGGGCGGCGTGCCGGGCCCCTGCTGGAACCCCGCGGGATACCCACCCTGCTGCGCTGCCGGAGCTGCCTGCTGCGCCGCCGCGGCCTGAGCGGCCGCCGGACCCGCCTGAGCTCCACCCGCCTTGCCGAACACGTCGCCCGCGGCAGCGGCCCCCGCCGCAGCACCGGCCGCGGCAGCGCCCTGTCCACCAGCACCTGCCGGAGCACCCGTCGGAGCGCCGGCCGGAGCCCCGGAGGCTCCAGCAGCGCCCGCGGCGGGCTGCGCGCCCACGTTGACCCAGGCGCGGAGGCTGCCCTCGGCGACCACCATCTCGGGCTGCTCGATGATCGTCGGCGCGACCCCGAGCTCCTTCTGCAGCAACGTCGCCACGAGGGGGATCCGGCTCGACCCGCCGACCAGGAACAGCCCGGCGAGCTTGCTGTTGTCCAGGCCCGCCCAGCGGACCACGGCGGCGGTGGTGCGGACCGTCTGCTCCAGCAGCGGCCGGGCCAGGTCCTCGAACGCCTCACGCGTGATGTCGACGTCGGCCGCCGCGATCGGCACGTGCAGCCCCGTCGTCGGGGTGCGCGACAGCATCTCCTTCGCCACGCGGGCGTCGTCCCACAGCAGGCGGCGGTGCCGCCGGTCCTCGGTGGTCTGCGGGCTCTCCAGCCGCGCCCACACCGGCGGGTCCTCCAGCTTGCGCTTCGCGTGGTCCACGATCAGCGCGTCGAGGTCGATGCCGCCCAGGTCGTCGATGCCGTCGACGGCCCGGACGTCGAAGCCCTCCCCCGCCCGGGTGACGACGCTGGCGTCGAAGGTGCCGCCGCCGAAGTCATACACGAGCAGGCCCTGCTCGGCGGTGAGGGGCCGCTGCAGGACGCCCGCGAAATAGTGCGCGGCGGCGACCGGCTCGGGCATGAGCGCCGGCTGCGGCAGCCCCGCGATCGTCGCGCCCTCCACGAGCGCGAGCCGCCGCGACACGCCCCACGCCGCAGGGTGCGTCAGCGTCACCGCGCCGACCTGCCCGCCCGCGACCCGCCGGGCCTCGGACGCGACGTGCGACAGCACCGCCCCGATCAGGGCCGGGACCGTGAACTCGCGGTCGCCGAGCAGCACCGTGCCGTCGTCGATGCGCCGCTTCGGGCTAGCCTCGAACCGCGCCGGGTCGACCCGCGCGGCGTGCACCGCGTCGCGGCCCACCAGGACCTGCCCGTCCGGCTGGGCATAGACGCAGGACGGCAGCAACGGCGAACCGTCGAACAGCAAGGGGCGGACCCGCCCATCCGGCCACGCGAGCAGCGCAACGGTATGGGAGGTCCCGAAGTCGATGCCCAGACGCGGACCGGCAGTCATGCGGGCGAGTGTAGGCCCCCGGTACGACAAGTGGCATGCTCGTGTCCATGACTGTCGACGTCGGCCGCGAGGCGCCGGACTTCGCGCTCAAGGACCAGAACAACCAGGAGGTCCGGCTGTCGGATTTCCGCGGGCGCAAAGCGGTTCTGCTGGTCTTCTACCCTCTGGCCTTCACCGGCACCTGCCAGGGGGAACTGTCGACGGCTGGCGATTTCCAGTCCGACACGGTGCAGCTGCTCACCGTCAGCGTCGACTCGCCGTACAGCCACAAGGTCTGGGCGGACAGAGAAGGCTATGACTTCCCTCTCCTGTCGGACTTCTGGCCGCACGGCGCGGTCGCCCAGGCGTACGGCGTCTTCAACGACAAGGCCGGATTCGCCAACCGGGGCACGTTTCTCGTCGACACCGCCGGTGTCGTGCGGTTCGCCGAGCAGGTCGGCCCGGGTCAGTCCCGGGACCAGGACAGGTGGCGCACAGCGATCGCATCGTTGCGGATCTGATACACAGCTGATACCGACTGGGTCGGATGGGGCGCGGCAGGTAGCATCAGCAGCACTCCGGGGCGCGTAGCTCAGTGGAAGAGCACCCGCCTTACAAGCGGGGGGTCGTTGGTTCGAACCCAACCGTGCCCACACTTACCCGGATGCGGTGGACGGTGTCCTCAGGGCTTGTGCGGGCACTGGTGCAGCGGCCGCCGCGGGATGCGCGCGGGGCGGCGGATCGACACGAGACGGTTCGGCCGGAGCACCGGCTGCTTCGCCGACAGCGGCGCGGTCTGCGACGTCGTCGTGCGGGACACCGCGGCGAGGTGCGACGACAGCGCGGCGTGCAGCAGCGTCGGCGACTGGTGCGCCGAGGTCGACGCGCGGCGGTTGCCGCCGGTGTACGACGACCCGCCGCCCGACGGTGACGGCGCAGCGCTGCGCTGCGCCGGGATGCGCCGGGTCGTGTCCGGGGGCGCCGCGGCGGGGACCGGCTCGTCCTTCTCCGGCCTGGTGACCACGAACGCGACGATCGCCGCCACGACGACCGGGACCAGGTAGAGCAGGGCTCCGGCGTATTGCTCGGTCACGACGACGTCTCCCAACGCTGCGCACAACTGACCTGCGCAACGCTACGGATTGCCCCGCATCGAATGTGTCATCCGGTCGGTCCGCCCTGCAAGTCCGGGCGGGGTGCAGCTGAGGTGCAAAGCCGCTGGTACCACTCGAACGAGGACCGCCTGGTCCGCTCCTGGGTGTCGAAGTCGACGTGCACGAGACCGAACCGCTGGTCGTAGCCTTCGGCCCACTCGAAGTTGTCCAGCAGCGACCACGCGCAGTAGCCGCGCACGTCGACGCCGGCCGCGACCGCCTCGCCCACGGCGGCGAGGTGCCCGGCGTGGTAGTCGACGCGGAACTGGTCGTCGACCGGTGCGTACGAGCAGCCGCTCTCCGTGATCCAGATCGGCGGCAGCTGCGACCCGTACGTGTCGCGCAGGGTCACCAGCAGGTCCCGCAGCGCGGACGGCACGACGGGCCAGCCGAAGTCGGTCGTCGGGTAGCCGGGGATGCTCTCGGCGCGGCTGAACGGCAGGTCCTCGCCGGCCTGCGGGGCGCTGATCAGGCTCGGGTTGTAGTAGTTGACGCCGAGGGCGTCGATCGGCTGGGAGATGACCTCCAGGTCGCCGTCCATGACGATCGAGTCCACGTCGGCGCCGGTGAGGGCCTCGACGATCGGCGGGTACGCGCCGAGCAGGATCGGGTCGGTGAAGAGCCGGTTCTGCACCAGGTCGTAGAACATGGCGGCGGTCCGGTCGTCCTCGGCGTCGCTCTTCGGCCACACCGGCGAGTAGTTGTTGGCCAGGGTGATCGGCGCGGACGAGACCCGGCGCAGCGCCGACACGGCGAGACCGTGGCCGAGCAGCTGGTGGTGGATGACCGGCAGCAGTTCCATGCCGAGCCGCTGGCCGGGGGCGTGGACGCCGAGGACGTGACCGAGCGACAGGTGGATGTACGGCTCGTTGAGCGTCACCCACAGCTTCACCCGGTCGCCGAGGGCCTCACCGACGAGTTCCGCGTACTCCCCGAAGCGCATCGCGGTGTCGCGGTTGCTCCACCCGCCGAGGTCCTGCAGCGCCTGCGGCAGGTCCCAGTGGAACAGGGTGACGAGCGGGTCGATGCCGCGGGCGAGCATGCCGTCGACGAGCCGGTCGTAGAACGCGATCCCGGCGGCGTTGGCGGGTCCCTCGCCGGTCGGCTGGATGCGGGACCAGGCGATCGAGAACCGGTACGCGGTCGCGCCGAGCTCCTGGATCAGGTCGAGGTCGGACTCCCAGCGGTGGTAGTGGTCGCAGGCCACGTCCCCGGTGGCGCCGCCCCTGGTCGTGCCGGGGGTGCGGCTGAACGTGTCCCAGATGGACGGTCCACGGCCGTCCTCGTCCGCGGCGCCCTCGATCTGGTAGGCGGCGGTCGAGACACCGAACTGGAATCCCGCGGGCAACCCTGCTGGAAAGTCGGACATGACCGCACGCTACCGCTTCGGATCAATGCCGGGAACGGGGCAGTATTGGGCGCATGGCACATGAGATCCCGACCGCCGAGCTCGCCCCGGGCGTGCAACTGCCCACGATCGGCTTCGGCACCTGGCAGATCACCGGGAAGTCGGCGTACGAGTCGGCCCGCACCGCGCTGGACGTCGGCTACCGGCACATCGACACCGCGACCATGTACGGCAACGAGGAGGAGCTCGGCAGGGCGCTGCGCGACAGCGGCGTGGACCGTTCGGACGTCTTCATCACCACGAAGCTCCCGCCGTCGCAGGCGGGCCGGGAGCGGCAGACGATCGAGGCCAGCCTGAAGGCGCTCGGCGTCGACCACGTGGACCTGTGGCTCATCCACTGGCCGCCGTCGCGCGGCGCGTCCGTGCCGGTCTGGACGCAGTTCCAGGCGGCCCGCGACGCCGGCCTGACCCGCTCGATCGGGGTCAGCAACTACGACGCGGCCCTCATCGACGAACTGACGAAGGAGACCGGCGAGACCCCGGTCGTCAACCAGGTCTCGTGGAGCCCCGGCGAGCACGACGAGCGGTTCCTCGCCGACATGCGCGACCGGCGGGTGGTCGTCGAGGGGTACAGCGCGCTGAAGAACACGCCCCTGGACGACCCGCGGCTGGTCGCGGTCGCCGAGGCGCACGGCGTGACGGTGCCGCAGGTCGTGCTGCGCTGGCAGCTGCACCACGACATCGTCATCATCCCGAAGTCGACCCACCGGGACCGCATGGAGCAGAACCTGTCGGTCCTCGGCTTCTCCCTCACCGCGGAAGAACTGGCGACCGTCACGTCCTTGTGACGACCCGGCCAGGCCGGCCCGTTCAGCTTCTGGTCACGGCGCGGTCGACGCGTGCCCGCCAGCCCCCTTCGCGGGGCCGGCGGCGCAGCCTCGCCAGGGCTTCGACCGCGCCCGTCACCAGCTCGCCGTAGTCCGGGTCCGGCCCCTTCTGGATGAGGAACGCCAGGCCGGCGGAGTTGCTGGCGGCCCACCCGGTGCGCCGCCCGACCCGGTGCGCGGCGTCCGCGCCGTACGCCGTGACGAGCTGGATGTCGAAGGGGTGGCGCACCTCGCCGCCGTCCCTGGTCACCACGATCCGCGCCTGCGCCAGGGTGTCGTCCCGGTTGAACAGCGCCCGCCACCAGCGCAGCCTGGGCGCCTCCACGACGACCTCGACGCCCTGGCCGTGCTCGCCGGCGTCGCGGGCGTCGGCGACGGCGCGCACCAGGTCGACGACCCTCGCCGGATCGGACCGGCGGAAGCGCACCCAACTGTCCACGGCGTCATCTTCGCGCACGCTTTTCCTCAGGTGTCCACTCCGTCGGTCGTTCAGCCGGGGAGAACATCCGAAAGGACGTCGCTGATGCGTCGCTGGCTCGGCTCCCGCCGCCTGTACACCAAGATCCTGTTCGTCGCGGCGGTCGCCATCGCCGGAACAGCCGCCACCGGGGTCCTCGCGCTCGCCGGGATCGCCGACATGAGCGACACGCGCAACCACGAGGTCGGCACGTCGGTGCCGTACATCACCGCGCTCAACAGCGCCGCGCTGACCGCGAAGGCCGCCGCCAACGACGAGCGCGGCTACCTGCTCGGCGGCGAGACCACGTTCCGCGACGAGGCCCTCGGCCGCAAGGAGGGCGTCGACGCCGCGCTGCGATCCGCCGCCGCGATCGGCGACGCCGGGGAACGACAGGCGATCGCCGCGATCCAGGCGGCCACCGACGCCTGGTTCGCCGCGCTGCGATCGGAGTTCACGCTGTTCGGCACCGACCGCGCCGCGGCCGTCACCGCCGCGTCCGGTCCCAACCGCGACCTGCGCAAGGTGTACGAGGACCTCATCGACAAGGAGATCACCCGGGCGGACGCGGCGCTGATCGCCGGCAAGGACTTCGGCGACACGGTGTCGTCGGTCCGCTTCACGGTCGTCGCCCTGCTCGTCGTCGCCCTCGCCCTGGCCGTCGGGCTCGCCCTGTACATCGCCCGGCTCATCGTGCAGCCGCTCGGCAGGGTCTCCCGCGTCCTGCGCGCCGTCGCCGACGGCGACCTGACCCAGGACCCGGACGTCGACCAGCGCGACGAGGTCGGGCAGATGGCGGACGACCTGCGGACCGCCACCGGCAACCTGCGCCGGACGGTGGCCACCCTCGCGGAGCACTCGACGGTGCTCGCCAGCGCCTCCGAGGAGCTCGCGACCACCAGCCGGCAGAGCTCCGAGGGCGCCACGACCGGCGCCCGCCAGGCCGCCGCCGTCGCGGGGCTCGCCTCCGACATGTCCGGCGCCATCTCCACCGTCGCCGCCGGCGCCACCGAGATGGGCGCCTCGATCCGCGAGATCGCCCAGAGCGCCACGCAGGCCGTCACCGTCGCCGGTCGCGCCGTCGACGTCGCCGGCACCACCACGACGGTCATGAGCAAGCTCGGCGAGTCCTCCGCCGAGATCGGCAACGTCATCAAGGTGATCACGTCGATCGCCGAGCAGACGAACCTCCTGGCGCTCAACGCCACCATCGAGGCCGCCCGCGCGGGCGACGCCGGCAAGGGCTTCGCGGTCGTCGCCTCCGAGGTCAAGGACCTCGCCCAGGAGACCGCCCGGGCCACCGACGACATCAGCCGCCGGGTCGCCGCCATCCAGTCCGACACCACCGGCGCCGTCGCCGCGATCGAGGAGATCAGCGGGATCATCGCGCAGATCAACGAGTACCAGACGACGATCGCCTCCGCCGTCGAGGAGCAGTCGGCGACCACGGAGGAGATGAGCCGCAGCGTCGAGCAGGCCGCGGCGACCGGGAACCAGGTCGCCGCCACCATCGGCGAGGTCTCCACCTCCGTGCAGCTGACGACGGCCGGCCTCACCGAGGCCGACCGCGCCGCGGGCAGCCTCGCCGAGCTCTCCGGCAGCCTCCGCGCCATCGTCCAGACGTTCCGCTACTGACCCCCGCTGGAGGGCACCCGGATGAGTACAACCGCAGCATCGCCGCGTGGCGGGGTCGGTGCCAAGATCTTCGGTGCGGTGCTGATCGTCATCGTAACGTCCGCGGTCGTGGCCGGCCTGAGCTTCGCCGGGCTCAAGCGCCTCGCGGACGGCGGGCAGGCGGTGTACGTCGACGGCGTCCGGCCCACCCAGACGCTCGCCCAGCTGCGCGCGGACGTCCTCGCCGGCCTGAACACGACGGTGAAGTACTTCATCTCCAGCGCCGAGTGGCGGGCGAAGCACCTGGAGCAGATGAAGGCGCTCGACGCCCGCATCGCCGCGTCGATGCAGCGGTACGCCGGGGAGACCGCCGACCCGGCCAGCTTCGAGAGCCTCCGCAAGGACTGGGCGTCGTACCAGCGGATCCGCGACGGCGAGGTCCTGCCCGCCGCCGACAAGAACGACCTGGACGGCTTCTGGGCCGGCTACAACAGGTCCGAGCTGCTCACCGACGACATGAACAAGCGCTTCGAGGCCCTCGTGGCCGGCCAGGCCGCCTCCGCCGCGGCGGAGGCGGCCGCGGTGAAGGACAAGCGGACCAGCACCAACTGGATGGTCCTGGGCGGCGCGGCGCTGAGCGTGCTGCTCGGCCTTGGCGTGGCCTGGCTGGTCACCCGCGCGGTGGTGGGCCCGCTGCGCCGGGTCACGAGCGTGCTGGAGGCGGTCGCCGACGGTGACCTGACCCGCCGCGCCGACGTCCGCGGCAACGACGAGGTCGGTCAGATGGCTTCCGCGCTCAACCGGGCGATCGGCAGCATGCTCACGGCGGTCACCACGATCAGCACGAGTGCCGCCGCGCTCGGCGGGTCGTCGCGGAACATGTCCGGCATCAGCGACAAGCTGGCCGGCGGCGCCGCCCAGACCGCGCAGCGCGCCGGTGCCGTCCGGCACTCGGCCCAGGAGGTGGCCGGCCACGTGCAGACCCTGGCCGCCGCCGCGGAGCAGATGGGCGCCGCGATCCGGGAGATCGCCTCGAGCGCCGGCGAGGCCGCGGGCGTGGCGGGCGAGGCGGTCGCCTCGGCGCGGGAGACCACCGGCATCGTGGGCCGGCTGGGTGAGTCGTCGTCGGAGATCGGCACCATCGTCAAGGTGATCACGTCGATCGCCGAGCAGACGAACCTCCTGGCGCTCAACGCCACCATCGAGGCCGCCCGCGCGGGCGACGCCGGCAAGGGCTTCGCGGTCGTCGCCTCCGAGGTCAAGGACCTCGCCCAGGAGACCGCCCGGGCGACCGAGGACATCGCGTCGCGCATCCAGACGATCCAGGCGGAGACGGCGGCGGCGGTGGCCGCCATCGAGGGGATCACGCGGATCACCGACCGGATCAGCGACTACCAGACGACGATCGCCTCCGCCGTCGAGGAGCAGACCGCCACGACCGGCGAGATCAGCCGCAGCGTGTCGGAGGCGGCGTCGGGCGCGGACGAGATCGCCCGCAACATCGGCGGCGTCGCCGACGCGACCGAGTCGACCAGCCACACCGTCGAGGAGTCCCGCACGACGGCCGACGCCCTGGCCCGCATGGCGGCGGACCTGAACGAGGCGGTCGGCCGCTTCCGGGTCTGAGACACGGCGCGGCCCCCCTCACGCGAGGGGGGCCGCGGTGTTCTCAGTGCGACGGTGCCGGTTCGAGCGGGTCGACGCGGTGCCGGCCCTCGCCCTCGACCTCCGGCTCCGGTGCGGGCGCCGTCTCCACGGAGGCGTGCCGCCCCTCACGCTTGAGCCGGCGGCGCTCCTTGACGCCCTCGACCATGGTGTACAGCGTGGGCACGAGCACCAGGGTCAGCAGCGTCGAGCTGATCAGACCGCCGATGACCACGATCGCGAGGGGCTGGGAGATGAACCCGCCCTCGCCGGTGAGACCGATCGCCATCGGGGCCAGGGCGCAGATCGTCGCGACGGCCGTCATCAGGATCGGGCGGAGCCGGTGCCGGCCGCCCTCGATGACCGCCTGCCGGACGGGCATGCCACCCTCCCGGTACTGGTTGATGAGGTCCATCAGCACGATCGCGTTGGTGACGACGATGCCGATGAGCATCAGGACGCCGATCATCGCCGGCAGGCCCAGCGGGGTGTTCGTCGCGAGCAGCAGCAGGATCGCGCCGGTCGCGGCGAACGGGATCGACACCAGCAGGATGAACGGCTGGGCGATGCTGCGGAACGTCGCCACCATGATGATGAAGACGATCGCGATGGCGGCGAGCATGGCCAGGCCGAGCTGGGCGAACGCCTCCTGCTGGTCCTGGGTGACGCCGCCGAGGGTGACGGTCGCACCGGCCGGCAGGGTCAGCTTGTCCAGCTTCTTCTGCAGGTCCGTGGAGACCGTGCCCAGGTCGGAGCCTTCCGCCCGGCCGGTGACCGAGGCGCTGCGGTTGCCGTCGATGCGGGTGATGGCGATCGGGCCGGCGCCCTCCTTGACGTCGGCGACCTGGTCGAGCCGCACGAACGGCGTCGTCGCGCCCTGCACCGGGATGGCGAGCGCCTTGAGGGCCTCCAGGGTCGCCGGGGGCGGGCCGGAGCGCAGGATCAGGTCGCGCTGCTGGCCGTCGACGGTGAGCTGGGCGAGGTTCTGCCCGCGGTAGGCGGCGCTGACGATGCCGCCGACGGCCGCGTCGGACAGCCCGTACTTCGCGGCGACGTCCCGCTTGACCCGCACGTCGATGCGCGGGTTGCT
Source organism: Dactylosporangium sp. NPDC005555 (assembly GCF_040605635.1). Taxonomy (NCBI): domain Bacteria; kingdom Bacillati; phylum Actinomycetota; class Actinomycetes; order Micromonosporales; family Micromonosporaceae; genus Dactylosporangium; species Dactylosporangium sp. NPDC005555. The sequence goes on along the minus strand of NZ_JBEXDG010000014.1, from coordinate 73,677 downwards.
GGCCGCGAGGTTGCTCTCGACGTCCGCGATGCCGGGGGTGCCGGCCATCGCGTCCTGCGCGGCCTTGGCGGCCGTGGCCAGGTCGTCGTTGTTGTTGGCCTTGATCACGACCTCGAGCTGGTCGGTCGAGCCGCCGCCACCGCCGCCGGCGGTGACCTTCACGGTGCCGAACGCGGCCTGGTCGGCGACCTGCTTGCGCAGTTCCTCGATGACCTTGTCGACGTCGGCGTCCTCCTTCGCGGTGACCGAGAAGTTGGACGTGTTGCCCGACTGCGCGCCGGCGAAGCCGAACCCGGCCGAGGCGCCGATGGTGACCTGGTAGGACGCGATGTCGCCGCGGGCGCCGAGGAGGTCCTCGACCTTCTTCGCGGCGGCGTCGGTGACGGCGAGGCTGGAGCCGACCGGCAGCTCCTGGGAGATGGAGAACTCCGTCTGCCCGCTCTGGTCGATGAAGTTGGTCTTGAGCAGGCCGGCCAGGCCGATGGTCACGAAGAACACGAGGATGCTCAGGCCGACGGTGATCCAGCGGGTCGCGCGGCTGCGGGTGACCCAGCTGATGATCGGCACGTAGGTCCGCTGGAGGCGGCTGCGCTCCTCCTTGTCGAGGGCCTTGGCGAGGATCGCCTCCCGCTCCAGGGCGCCGACCTGCTTCGGCGGGCGCAGGAACCAGTACGCGAGGACCGGCACGACGGTGAGCGAGACCAGCAGCGACGCGACCAGCGCCACGGTGATGGTGATCGCGAACGGGCGGAACAGCTGCCCGGCGAACCCGCCGACGAGACCGATCGGGAGGAACACCGCGACCGTGGTCAGGGTGGAGGCGACGACGGCGCTGGTGACCTCGCGGACGCCGGTGAGGATGGCGTGGCGTTTCTCCTCGCCGTACTCCAGATGTCGTTTGATGTTCTCCAGCACGACGATGGAGTCGTCGACCACCCGCCCGACGGCGATGGTGAGCGCGCCGAGGGTGAGCAGGTTGAGCGAGTAGTCGCCGAGCCACAGCCCGATCAGGGCGACGACGACCGACAGCGGGATCGACACCGCGGTGACGAGCGTCGAGCGCAGCGACACCAGGAACACCAGGATCACCAGGACGGCGAAGAGCAGGCCGAGCGCGCCCTCCGTGCTGAGGCTCTTGATGGACTTCTCGACGAACGGCGCCTGGTCGAAGACCGGCGTGATCGCCACGTCGCCGCCGAGCTCCTTCTTGAGGTCGTCGAGCTTGTCCCGCACCTCGTGGCTGATCTTCACGGCGTTGCCGTCGGGTGACGCGGTGACCGCGATGCCGAGGCTGGCCTTGCCGTCGGTGCGGGTGATCGACGTCGTCTCGGCGGCCTTGAGCTCGACCTTCGCGACGTCGCCGAGCTTCACGGCCGGCGTGACGTTGAGGTTCTTCAGGTCGTCGAGGGTGGCGAGGGTACCGCCCACCTGCACGCTGAGCGACCGGTCACCTTCGGTGAGAGTACCGGCGGGGAAGGACACGCCGTTGGACTTGAGCGCGGCGGTCACCGTCTGCGCGTTGACCCCGGCCGGGAAGGCCTTCGCCGGGTCGAGCGTGATCTCCACGTCCTGCGACGCGGCGCCGGTGACCTCGACGGCGCGCACGCCCTCGATCCCCTGCAGCGCCGGGACGACGATGGCGTCGAGCTGCTGGGCGAACGCGACCTGGTCGCCGGATTTGCTGGCGGCGAGCACCACGGCCGGGAGGTCGTCGGTCGAGCCGGCGATGACCTGCGGGTCGACGGTCGACGGCAGCGTCGACTTGATCCGGTTGATCGACGTCTGGATCTTGTTGGTGATGTCGTCGATGGACGAGCCGAACTCGAACGACACCTGGACCGTCGCGACACCCTCACGCGTGGTGGAGGTGATGTCGGTGAGCCCGGGTACGCCCTGCAGGGCGTTCTCGATCGGCTTGGTGACCTGCTCCTCGACGATGTCCGGCGACACACCCGGATAGGGCGCCAGGACGAACGCGGCAGGGAAGTCGATCGACGGGATGAGCTGTTGTTTCAGTGACGGGATGGCAATGGCGCCGAAGCCCAGGACGACGATCGCGATGATCGCGACCAGCCCCCGGTTCGCCAAACTGAGCCGGGCGAGGAACGACATGTCTGGAGTCTTCTTCCGATCGGCTAAGACAGACGTTAGTTCGTGTGATGCTAACCGTTCGCCTCGCGCAAAGCTTTTCCAGGGGGTAAAACATTGCTGTGGAGATTCACAGGGAAGCGCTCCTGCGCCGCGTGATGGCGGCTGAGCAACGGTTGCGCGGCCTGTTCGCCTACGACCGGACCAATCGCCTGTTCTCAGTAAACCTCACGATGCAGCAGCTCAAGGTGCTATTGCTGCTGTCCCGCCACGATGGCATCCCCTCGCAGGAGCTCACCCGCCTGCTCGGCGTGACGTTGGCCACGCTGTCGGGGATCATCGACCGCCTGGTGGCACACGGCTACGTCACCCGCGTCGAGGACACCCACGACCGCCGCATCCGCCGGATCCACCTGGCACCCGCCGGCCGGGAGATCCTCACCGAGATCATGGACAGCGGCACCCGGGCGCAGCAGCGGCTGCTCGACCGGCTCGACGACGACACCCTGCTCATGCTGGAGACGGTCCTCGCGCGCATCCTCGACGCCGCCCGCGCCGACGCCCTGGAGCAGGGCGTCGTAATCCCGGATGAACTCGAAAACCACAGCCACTAGTCTGGTGGTGTGACGGTTCGCGTGCGTTTCGCCCCCTCCCCGACCGGGATGTTCCACGTCGGCGGTGCCCGTTCGGCCCTGCAGAACTGGATCTACGCCAAGCAGCAGGGCGGGGTGTTCGTGCTGCGGATCGAGGACACCGACGCCGCGCGCAACCGTCCGGAGTGGACCGAGGGCATCCTCAACGCCCTCGGGTGGATCGGCATCGCCCGCGACACCTACGAGGGTCCGTATTTCCAGTCGACCTATGCCGAGCAGCACACGGCCGCCGCGCACGAGCTCTACACCCGCGAGCTGGCGTACTACTGCGACTGCACCCGCGAGCAGATCCAGGAGCGCGCAGGCGCCCAGTTCCGCGGCTACGACGGCTTCTGCCGCGACCGGAGGCTCGGCCCCGGCGAGGGCCGCGCGCTGCGCTTCCGCACCCCCGACGAGGGCTCGACCGTGGTGGTCGACCTGGTCCGCGGCGAGCCCACATTCGACAACAAGCTCATCGAGGACTTCGTCATCGCCCGCGCCGACGGCTCCGCGGTGTTCCTGCTCGCCAACGTCGTCGACGACATGACGATGGGCATCACCCACGTCATCCGCGCCGAGGAGCACCTGCCCAACACGCCGAAGCAGCAGCTGCTGTGGGCGGCGCTGGGCCGGACCCCGCCGGTGTGGGCGCACGTGCCGGTGGTCGTCAACGAGAAGCGCCAGAAGCTGTCGAAGCGGCGCGACAAGGTGGCCCTGGAGCAGTATCGCGACGAGGGCTACCTCGCCGACGCGATGCGCAACTACCTGATGCTGCTGGGCTGGGCACCGGCAGGCGACCGCGAGATCGTGCCCTGGTCCGTGATCGAGGACGAGTTCCGTCTGGAGGAGGTCAACCCGTCGCCGGCGTTCTTCGACGAGAAGAAGCTCCGGGCGTTCAACGGGGAGTACATCCGCGCCCTGTCCCCCGAGGCGTTCGCCGACGCGTGCCGGCCGTGGCTGACCGGCACCCCGGTCGCGCCCGGCGGGACCCCGGTCACCGCTCCCCCGTGGGACCCGGCCGACTACGACCCGAAGGTCTTCGACGCCCTGGCCCCGCACGCGCAGACCCGCATCGCGCTGCTCGCCGAGATCGTGCCGAATGTCGACTTCGCGTTCCTGCCTGAGCCGGCGGTCGACGAGGCCGCGTGGGCGAAGGCGATGAAGGACGGCGCGGCCGACCTGCTCGGCGCGGCGGTCGCGGCGTTCGGGACGGCGGCGTGGGACGCGGAGTCGCTGAAGGCGACCCTGGAGGCCGTCGGCGCCGAGCGTGGGCTGAAGCTCGGCAAGGCGCAGGCGCCGATCCGGGTCGCGGTCACCGGCCGGTCCGTCGGGCTGCCGCTCTTCGAGTCGCTCGAGGTCCTCGGCCGCGACCGGACGCTCGCCCGCCTGCGCGCCGCGCTCGCCAAGCTGCAGTAGCACCCCGCCGGGCCCGGTCACCTCGTCGGGTGGTGTAACCCGGGCCCGCGCGGGTAGCGGTTCGCCTCGTGAGAAGCCTGGTCGTGCTCGCCGTGCTCGCCGGTGCCCTGCTGGCACCGGCCAAGGCCAACGCTCTCGTCGCCGCGCACACCGGGATCCATGTGCGGGACGGGCGCCTGGTCGAGGCCAACGGCAGCGACCTCGTGCTGCGTGGCGTCAACCACGACGTCATGTGGTATCCGGACCGCAACAGCGCGTTCGCCGCCATCAAGGCCGCCGGCGCCAACGCCGTCCGTATCCCGCTCGGCATCGGTCATCAGTGGCGGCGCAGCGGCACCGAGGAGGTCGCGAAGGTCGTCGGCCTCTGCAGGGCGAACCGGCTCATCTGCATCCTCGACGCCCATGACACGACCGGCTTCGGGCAGGACAAGAAGGCCGCGACGGTCGCCCAGGCCGTCCAGTTCTGGCTCGGCCTGCGCGACGTCCTCGCCGGCCAGGAGGACCACATCATCGTCAACGTCGCCAACGAGCCGTTCGGCAACGGCTCGACGATGCCGTGGACCCAGCAGACCTCCGACGCGATCCGCGCGCTGCGCGCCGCCGGCTTCAAGCACGCGCTGATGGTCGACGCGCCCGGCTGGGGCCAGGACGAGTCGTTCGTCATGCGCGACAACGCCGAGAAGGTCCGCGACGCCGACCCGCTGGGCAACACCCTGTTCGACATCCACATGTACGGCGAGTTCGGCACCGCCGCGAAGGTCAACGCCTACCTGAGCTCGTTCACGGACCGCCGCCTGCCGATCCTCATCGGCGAGTTCTCCGGCGAGCACCAGTGGGGCGACCCCGACGAGGACGCGATCATGGCGTACGCGGAGGCCCGCGAGCTCGGCTACTTCGGCTGGTCGTGGAGCGGCAACGACAAGCAGTTCAGCTACCTGGACCTGGTCCACGACTTCGACGCGGCGAAGCTCACCGCCTGGGGCCGCCGCTTCATCTCCGGCCCCAACGGCCTGACCACCGACACCCGCGAGGCCACGATCTACCGCAACGCCGTGGCCGCGCCCCCGAAGAAGGCGCCGCAGGACGTCCGGGTGCTGGACGTGACCAGCTCGACGGTCACCATCGGCTGGAAACCCCGGCGCTACGCGACCTACCAGGTCGTCGCCGTGGAGGGCGCGGTGGAGACCCGGGTCGCGACGACGAGCCGGGCGACGGTGACGCTGCCGCGGCTGCGCGGCTCGACGGACTACACGTTCGCCGTGTACTCCCGGGACCTGCTCGGCACCCGCTCGCCACGCTCGGCCATGGTCGCCGCGGTCACGACCCCGGCCCGTTGACGGCCGGGGGAACCCGGACGGCTGCCAGGATGCCGAGCCGCCGCCTTCCCTCTCGCGCTGGTCACGCCCCTTCGGACGGCCGGCTTTCCGCGACCGCGCGCTCCGTCATCGGCAGCAGCGTGCGGCTGCGGCCGGGTCTCGGGTATTCGACCGCGGCGGCGGCGAGCCTGGTGGCGTGCTCGCGTTGCTTCTGCCAGTGGCCGTACAGCGCGCCCTGCTGGGCGAGCCGGGACACCGCGCGGATCGTCTCGGGGTCGACGTCCCCGGGCGGCGCGTCCCGCCACGGCGTGCCCGGCAGCGGCATGAACACGTGCGAGTGGATGCGGGCGCCGAGGTCCGCCAGCTCCTGCGCGAGCTTCAGCGACGCCGCCGCGTCCGCCGGGTCCTCCCCCGGCATGCCGAAGATCATGTCGACGTTGATCCGGAACCCTTCGGCGATCCCGATCCGCACCGCCCGCCGCACCGACTCGACGTCGTGCCCGCGTTTCGCGGCCTCCAGGACCCGCTCCGACCCGGACTGCGCCCCCACGATGAGGTTGTCGTTGGCGCAGTACCGCTTGACGAGGCGCAACGCGTCGACGGTCATGTGCTCGGGGCGGATCTCGCTGGGGAACGACCCGAAGAACACCCGCCCGTCCGGCCCGATCCCCTCCTTGCAGCCGGCCAGCAGCTCCTCGACGGCCGCGAGGTCGGGCTCCTCCCCGTCGGTCCCGTAGGACAGCGACGTCGGGGTGATGAACCGCACGTCCCGCTTCCCCAGCTCCCGCATCCGGTCCACGTGCCACCGCACGTTCTCCACGCTGCGGTGCCGGAACCGCGCCGAGAACATGAACGGCGTCTGGCAGAACCTGCACGCGTAGATGCAGCCCCGGGTGATCTCGATCGGGTTCATCCTTTTGTACGTGAGGGGAAACGCCCGATAGGTGCCGAGCGGCTCCTTGTGCGCCTTGCCCGTGCGCGTGAGCTTCCCGTGCTCGTCGCGGTAGACGAGCCCGGTGATCCCGGCCGGGTCCCCGCCGCTGTCGACGAGATCGAGGAACGTCCGCTCCCCCTCCCCCACGGCGGCGACGTCCCAGCCCGCGTCGAGGGTCTGCACCGGCTCCGCCGTGGCGTGCACCCCACCGGCGACGTGCACCGCCCCGGGCGCCTGCCGCTTGATGGTCGCGAGTTCCTCGGCGAGCGCCGCCGCGTCGGGCGAGTAGAACGACCACAGCACGAGCTTGCGGCCCTGGCGGCTGGTGATCGCCTCGATCGTCGCCTGCGCCGACTCGGCGAACACCACCTCGTACCGGGTGTCGGTGGCGTGCTCCTCCAGCGCCGCGAGCAGCGTGTGGAAGCCGTACGTCACCGCCTTGCGGTACCGCAGGATCAGGACGAGGTCGGGGCCGCTCACCGGCCCATCCTTGCAGCCTCCGATCAGGTGTAGGAAATGGCCGGGGGCTGACTGCCGCGCAGCGCTTGGCCGATGAACTCGAAGAAACGGTCGGCCTCGGAGCCGAAGGGGTTGTCGGCCACCATGTAGGTCCAGGTGGAGGAGGGACGTCGCAGGCCGAGGTCGGCGAGGGTCGTGGCGTTCTCGGATGCCGCGTCGAGGGTGTGCCGGGTGGCCGCGGCGGCCGCTTGTGCCAGGGCGCGGAAGTCGTCGGTGGCGATGAGGTTGAACTCGTCGAGCGGGTCCTGGCGGCCGAGTACCCGCAGGTGGATGCCCTCGCGGACCTCGGCGAGCAGATTCAGGTGCCGGGTCCAGGCGCGGTCGAGGTGGTAGAGCGCCACCTCGGTCGCGAGCCGGCGCCGGGCCGGTCGGGTCCACCGGTGCGGCTGGTCGGAGCCGGCGGTCCAGACGTGCGCCAGGTAGTCCTCGAGCGCGGTCGGGTCGGTGAGGAGTCGTTCGCGGGTGTCGAGCAGCAGCCGCCGGTGCTGGTCGGTGGCCGTGTGGTAGCGGCGGGTGGTGCGATGCAGCTGCAGGAGCTTGCCCTCGGCGACGCGCTGGGCGTGATCGTAGATCCGGCGGAACCGTTTGTCGCGGACCCTCCCGTCCGCGTCCACCGTTCGCGGGTCCATGTTGATGACCAGGTGCTCGGTCACCACGTCATCGTCGAGACTGGTGTAGTACGCCGAACGACCCGGGTCGCCCTGCCGGCCCGCCCGGCCGCGGAGTTGATGGTCGAGCCTGGCGCTGTCGTACCGCCCGAGTCCGAGCACGAGGAGTCCGCCCGCCGCGACGGCCTGCGGGGCGAGCCGGATGTCGACGCCACGGCCGGCCATCTGCGTGGACACGGTGACGGCCGCGTGCTCCCCGGCGCGGGCGATGATCCCGGCTTCGGCGGCGTCGTTCTTGGCGTTGAGCACGACCGCATCGACGCCGCGGTCGGCCAGGAGCACGGCGAAGCGTTCGGAGTCGGCCACGCTCGCCGTGCCGATCAGCACGGGCTGGCCGGCCGCATGAGCGGCCCGCACTCTGTCGGCGGCGGCCGCGTCGCGCTGCTCGGCCGTCAGATAGAGCCGGTCGGGCTCGTCGACGCGGATGCCGGGCCGGTTGGTCGGGATCGCGCCGGTGCGCAGGTCCAGGTCCTCCGCGAGACGAACGGAGGCGTCCAGCGCGGTGCCGCTCATCCCGGTGATGACCCGGTAGCCACGGGCCACGGTCTCGACCAGCATCTGGTCGAGCACCTCGGCCGGCGCGGTCACCTCGAGGCCTTCCTTGCGCTCGATCGCGGCGTGCAGGCCGTCCGGCCACCGCTGACGGTCGGCGACCCTACCGCGGGCGTCGTTGACCAGCCGCACCTGACCCTCGGCCACGATGTAGTGCACGTCGCATTCCATGAGCGCGTGTGCGTGCAATGCCACATGCGCCGCGGTCAGCAGGCCGACGTGATCCTTGGCGTACAGGTCGTCGACGCCGTGGTGCTCCTCCAGCGCCGCGATCCCCGCCTCGTTGAACGACACGTTGCGCCGCTCGCCGTCGACCTCGTAGTCCACGCCCGCCGTCATCGCCGCGACCACCCCGGCCAGCGACGCTTCCTCCGGCCGCGGCTCGCCGTCCCCGGCGATCACCAGCGGGACCATCGCGTCGTCGAGCAGCACCGCGTCGATCTCGTCGATCACCGCCGCGTCGAGGTCCGGCACCAGCCGCTGCGCGTCCTCGAACCGTTGCCGGTCGCGGAGAAGGTCGAACCCCACCTGGTGCACGGTCGCGTAGACCACGTCGCTGCGGTACGCAGCCCGCCGGTCGGCGTGGTCCATGCCGTCGACCACCGCCGCGCACGACAGCCCGAACGCCTCGAACAGGGTCGCCCCCGCGCTGGCATCCCGACCGGCCAGATAGTCGTTGGCCGAGAGCACGTGCACCCGCCGGCCCGTCACCGCCAGCCCGGCCGCGACAAGGAACCCCACCAGGGTCTTGCCCTCACCGGTCTCCATGTCCACCACCCGGCCGCGGAGCATGCTCACCGCCGCCAGCAACTGCACCTCGAACGGCTCCATCCCCAGCCGGCGCCGCGCGACCTCGCTCGCGACCGCGAGATATCCCACCAGATCGCCGTCATCGGCAAGATCTGTGTTCGCCGTGCGCCCGGCGCGCTCGGACAGCGCCTCGTCGTCAAGTTCATGCAGCGCAGCACGTTCGCGCAGGACGGCCTCGGCCAACGGGGCGAACCGGCGCAGGTTTGCCGTCCCCGGCTCCTGTCGGAACCGTCGCACCAGCACGACAGCCCGCCGCCACGACGAAGGATCACGCAGCTGCTCCAGTCGGTCCACCACTCCAGGCTAGCCCGCGCCATCGATGTCAACGCCTGATCGCCGGCCTGGACGATGGCCGCCGCAGCCATGTGGTTTCCTCGGCATTCAGGACTGCGTGGGCTCCGTGCGGAGCTCGTGGGCGCCGTCCTCGCGGGTGACCTCGTAGTACAGGCGGCCGGGGATCGTGGTCAGGTAGCGCAGGCCGTGCGGGGCGTGGGGCGAGCCGCACGGGCCGGCGTCCGAGGCGGTCAGCGGGCCGAACAGGCCGTCGGCACCGAGCACCCCGGTCGCCGTGCCGGTGCGTTCCTCCCAGTTCTCCTCCGCGGTGGCGCGGCCGTCGTACGTGGCGCGCAGGACCCCGTCCGACACGGTGACGGCGGAGAGGCGGACGCCGCGGGCGTCCCAGGTGCCCGGGCGGGGGGCGAGGGCGACGCCGTGCCACGTCCAGTCGATGCCGTCGGGGCTGGTGGCGTACCACGTGGACATGCGGTCGGCGTGCTCGGCGGTCTCCAGCGGGTGCGCCGACGCCCACAGGTGCCAGCGGTGGCCGTCGAAGTGCAGGACCGGGTCCTTGACGCCGATCTCGTCCGAGCCGGGCAGGACCGTGAGCGCCGGTGCCTCGCCGAGCTTCCCGGGCTCGTCGGCCTCCAGGAGGTCCACCCGCCAGTGTTTCGTGCCGGGGGTGGCGACACTCACGTACAGGCGCCATCTGCCCTCGGGGGTGACGACGAGTGCGGGGCGTTCCAGGGACGCGCCACCGAAGCGTTCCCTGGACACCTCGGAGACCGTGGTGAAGTGCACGCCGTCGTCGGCGCGGGCGATGACGTTGGCGTACCCGCGGCCCGAGCCGATCGGCCTGCGCAGCCGGTACGCCAGGAACACCGACGCATCGTGCGTGACGGCGCTCGGGCCGCCGGCCCAGTTGCCGGGGCCGCCGGCGGGCGGGGCGACGACGACGGCGGAACCTGTCAGGCGGGGCAGCGCGACCAAGAGAAGCTCCTAGTGGTAGTTGCTGGCGTGCTCGAGGCTCAGCCAGTCGGCGTACGACTCGCCGGAGACCTCCTGCAGCAGCTCGATGTCCTCGGCGAACCGTGGCAGCAGCGCGGCACGCTGCTCGGCGGTGACCCTGGGTCGCCGGCCGTGCTCACGGTGCAGCAGCGCGAGCAGCGGGGTGCTGAACGCCCGGCGCACCGGCACGGGGAAGCGATGCCCGATCTTCCCACCGTTGCGCAGCAGGAAGCGCAGGCCCGCGTTGGCCCGCGTGTCGGCGACGTACCGGCGGACGTTCTCCGGCGGGATCCGCGCGACGTGCCCGGTGGCGACGCCCAGGAAGGCGCAGACCCGGTCCACGGTGGCGCCCGGATCGTCGCGGAGGCTCTTGTACCGCAGCAGCAGCACCTGCTCCCGCGGGAAGCGCTGGAGCAGGTGCCGGAGCTGGCTGCCGTAGTGCCCGAGCGCCGTGTAGTGCCAGAAGTCCGCCCAGCCGGCGGCCCTGCGGGTCTCCTCCAGCTCGACGGCGCGCAGGAAGTCCGCCTCGGGCTCCAGGCCGGCGCCCCACAGGTGGGACCAGTTGGAGTGGGCGCGGTCGACGGGGTCGCGGAGCACCAGGACGATCTTCGCGGCGGGGATCAGGCGCTGGATGCGATCGTGCGACGCCAGGTCGTACAGGTAGAACGGCGTCGCCTCGCCGCGCAGCGTGCCCTGCGGCGCCGGGGCGAACAGGGCCTCGTAGTCCGCGCGCCGCCACACGTGCTCCTGGTAGGTCTGCCGGTCGCCGGGCCCGCCGCGGTCGGGCGGCGGGCCGTCGGACAGGAAGAACTTGGGTTCCTTGACCTCCGGCAGGAACAGCTGCGGGTGTCGCACCAGTGCCGCGTGCAGCGCCGAGGTGCCGGCCTTCGGTACCCCGGCGACCAGGAAGTCCGGTAACGCCATCCCCCGCCCCCTTACCTAGTTCACAGATAGGAAAGACAGCCTAACCGCCACGATCGAGGGACGACAACGGCACGCGCCGATGTCATGCTGCTGCCATGAGCGGGCTGGAGCGCAGCGGAGGGCCGCGAATCATGACGCGGCTACTGGCTCAGGCCGACGCTGGAGCGTCAGCGGAGGCGGCGGCATGAGCGTGGTCTCCGTGATCAACTACAAGGGCGGGGTCGGCAAGACCACACTGACGGCCAACATCGGCGCCGAGCTCGCCGCCCGCGGGCGCAAGGTCCTGCTCATCGACCTCGACCCGCAGGCGAGCCTCACGTTCTCGTTCTACCGGCCCGCCGAGTTCGAGTCCCGGCCCACGATCCTGCCGTGGTTCGACGGGTACCTCGCCACCCGCGTCGCCGAGCCGCTGCACAAGTACGTGGTGAGCCCGCGCGAGGTCAACGCCGTGGTGCAGCCCCTCGGCGGCCGGCTGGACCTGCTCGCCGGGGACCTCGGGCTCATCGAGGTCGACCTCAACCTGGCCGCGGCGCTGGGCGGCGCCCGGCTGCAGACCGGCAACCCCCGCTACCTGCCGGTGCACCGGCTCGTCGCCGACGCCCTCACCGACCACGCGTTCGACGGCTACGACTCGATCCTCATCGACTGCGCGCCCAACTTCAACATGGTCACCCGCACCGCGATGGTCGCCAGCGACCACGTCATCGTCCCGGCCCGCCCCGACTACCTGTCCACCCGCGGCATCGACTACCTGCGGGCCCGCATGACCCGCCTCGTCGAGGAGTACAACGCCGTCGCCCCCCACCCGATCAACCCCGAGATCGTCGGCGTCGTGTACACGATGGTCCAGTACACCGGCGCCGGCCCCCTCATCTCGCAGCGCACGTCGGTCAACGAGACCTCCCGCATCGAGATCCCCGTCTTCCGCCAGACGGTCCGCGACAACAAGACCGCCGTCACCGACGCCGGCGAGCGCAGCCTCCCCGTCGTCCTCGCCCCGCCCGGCACCGCGTCGATCGAGACCCTACGATACGAGTTCCAGCAGCTGACCAGCGAGTTCCTGGCGCGCACCCGGATCTGAGGAGTGTCACCGCGATGACCGACCCCGCCGACCTCGCACACGACGTGCTGCTCAAGGTCGCCGCGTTCGTGAAGTCCCTGCCGGCTTCGCAACTCGCCGACCTCGCCACCGGCGCCGCGGCGCTCACGCTGGTCCCCCGCGGCGGCCGCACCGCCCCCACCCGGCCCGCCGCTTCCGCGAAGCCGTTGTCCCGGCCGGTCGCCGAGATCGAGCAGATGCTGTCGGAGATCGGCACCCGCGCCGCCGCCGTCCAGTACCTCAACGACGAACGCCTCACCGTCCCGCAGCTGCGCGAACTGGCCAAGGTCCTCGGCGTCGCCCTCCCCAGCAAGGCGACGAAGGAGTCCGTCACCAACCGGATCGTCGACTCCGTGGTGGGCCGCCGCCTCGACTCGGCGGCCATCGACCGCATGGTCACCCGCTGAGGTCGCGGCGCCGGCGGGCCGCCGCGGCGGAAGCCGAGGCAGGTCAGTCGCGGCGGTGGCGGCCCGAGGGGTGGGGGCGGTCGGCGCGCTCGTCGAGCAGGGCCGCGGTGCGCTGCAGGACCTCGTCCCACATCGGGACCGGAGCGCCGCCGGTGATCAGGGCGGCGAGGTCCTCGGCGAGGCGGTCCAGCTGGGTCATGTCGAGGGTCGGGTCGGCGTCGGGTTCGACGACGGTCCGCTGGCGGGGGATCCTGGCGGTGACGTCGGGGCCGGGTTCGATCGGCAGGGGGTCGCCGGCGCAGACGATGTCCAGGAAGCGGATCGTGCGGGTGAGGGCGACGAACAGCAGCCGGTGCCCGCGGTCGTCCTCGGCGACGATCTCCTCGGGCTCGACGACGATGACGGCGTCGAACTCCAGGCCCTTCGCCTCCTGAGGGCTGACGAGGTTGATGGCGTGGTCGAGCTCGCCCTGGTCGGCGCGGCCCCACTGCAGGTCGTTGGCGTGCAGGGCGAACTCGAGCTCGGCCCGGCAGGCGGCGGGGCAGACGATGCCGACGAAGCGGCCGCCGAGGGCGTGGTCCTTCGCGATGAGGGCGGCCCGGCCGGCGCGTTCGGCGGGTTCGACGACGTGGACGCCGGGGTCGGCGGGGCCCTCACGCACGGCCCTGGTCGGCTCGACGTCGGGGGCGGCGACGTGCAGCAGCTCGGCGGCCAGCTCGTACACCTGGCGGGGGACGCGGTAGCCGTACCGCAGCCCGACGACGACCTCGGGCAGCCGCGACGGCAGGTGTTCGGTGACCTCGCCCCAGTGGTCGCGGGCCCACGCGCCGGTGGACTGGGCGAGATCCCCGACGACGGTGAGCGAGCCGGTCGAGCTGCGGCGGGCCACGGCGCGCAGCTGCATGGGTGAGAGGTCCTGGGCCTCGTCGACGACGATGTGCTTGTAGCTGCGCGACACGCCGTTGAGCAGTTCTTCGAGCTCGTCGAGCAGCGGCAGGTCGGTGTTGCTCCAGATCTGCTCGGAGAGCTTGTCGGCGCCGCGGCGGTGCAGCAGCGCGAGCTCGTCGTGGGTGAACTCGTCGGCGGCGGCGTTGGCGAGCCTGGCCCGGGAGCCGAGCAGGGTGCGCAGGAACGCGGCGGCGCTCTGCAGGGGCCAGAGACGTTCGAGGAGGTTCTCGACCGGGCCGAGCCGCTCCGGGTCGACGGGGCCGCCGCGGGCGCGGACGAGGTCGCCGAGCTGGGCCCTCAGGCGTTGGCGGCGTTGCGCGTACGAGCCGCCGGCCTGACGCGCGGCGGCGACGGCGGCCGCGACCTCGACGCCGGAGAGGGTGACGAACGCGCCGTCGAAGAGCATCCGCTCGGCGGGTTCGGGGGTGCCGACCCGGTTCTCCAGGGCCCGGGAGAGCAGCCGGGCCATCCGCGCCTCACCCTTCAGCCTGCGGGTCTGCGCCGCTTCCGGCCGTCCACGTTGCACCGGCGGGCCGAGCTGGTCGATGTCCAGCTGCGCCACGTCGGCGTCGCCGAGGCTCGGCAGCACGGTGCGGATGTAGCGGGTGAAGGCAGGGTGCGGGCCGACGACGAGGACGTCCTGCGGTTTGAGGCGGTCGCGGTGGTTGTACAGCAGCCACGACACGCGGTGCAGGGCGACGGCGGTCTTGCCGGTGCCGGGGCCGCCCTCGATGACGAGCACCTGGTCCAGGGATGAGCGGATCAGCCGCGACTGGGCGCCCTGGATGGTGGCGACGATGTCGGTCATCGCGCCGGTGCGGGCCCGGTCGAGCTCGGCGAGCAGGGCGTCGTCGGGGCCCGCGAGCTCCGCGACGGCGGCGGCGAGCTGGGCGAAGACGACGTCGTCGAAGTCGCTGATCTGGTTGCCTGCGCACTGGAACGTGCGCTTGCGCTGCAGGCCGCGCGGGTCCTCGTGGGTCGCCTCGTAGTAGAGGGTGCCGATCGGGGTCTGCCAGTTGACGACGAGGACCTGCCGCTGGTCGTCGAAGATCGTCTCCCGGCCGATGTAGAACGTGTCGTCGACACCGGGGTCGGCGGGCAGGCAGTCGATCCGGCCGAACGCGACCTGCTCCTCCGGCGGGGCGATCGCCTCCTTGCGGCTGCGGCGGAAGACGGCGAGGCGGCGGCCCGCGCCGGCGTTGGCGGCGGCGTCGGGAGCAGCGCCGAGCTCGGCCCGGACGCGTTCGCGGTGCTTGCGGGCGAGGTCGAAGTGCTGCTGCTCGGACGCCAGCTCGGCCGACTTGGACTCCACAGCCCGCCTCTCCGCGATCTTGGCCACGCTACGTGATCTCCAGATTACCCGGGGGGAGGGACCCCGGTCGACCTGTCAATTTCCCTTTCGGCGGTTCGCGGGCAGATCGGCGGGTAGCGGCGGGCCGTGCTGATCAGAGCGGCGTTCCTCGCCCTCCTGCTGTCACTGCTGGGCGCCGCATACGTCTCGGTGGAGCCCGCCTACGGCGCGAGCGGCATCAAGGCCGACGGCGGGCATCTCGTCGAGGCCAACGGGGAACGCCTGGTGCTGCGCGGGGTGAACCACGGGTGGTACTTCAACCAGGGCCCGAAATCCGTGTTCGCGGACATCAAGGCTTCCGGGGCGAACTCGGTGCGGGTCGCGCTGTCCAGCGGCACGACCTTCCCGGCGACGACCCCGGCGGAGGTCGCCGGGATCATCGGCGAGTGCCGGGCGAACCGGCTGATCTGCGTGCTCGACGTGCACGACACGATGGGCTACGGCACCGAGCCGGGGGCCGCGACGATCGCGCAGGCCGTCGACTACTGGCTGACCCTGCGCAAGGTGCTGCTGCGGCAGGAGTCGTACGTCGTGGTCAACATCGCGAACGAGCCCTCCGGGCACGCCGTGAACGTCGACTGGATCGGCGACACGAAGCGGGCGATCCAGCGGCTGCGCTCCGCCGGGCTGCTGCACGCGATCATGGTCGACGCGCCGAACTGGGGCAACGACTCCTTCCACGTCATGCGCGACCACGCCGCCGAGGTGTTCGCCTCCGACCCCGAGCACAACACGATCTTCGACGTGCACATGTACGGGCCGTTCAACACCGCGCAGAAGGTGTCGGACTACCTCGACCCGTTCGTCCGGCAGCGGCTGCCGATCGTCGTCGGCGAGTTCTCCGCGATCCACCAGTACGGCGACCCCGACGAGGACGCGATCATGGCGTACTGCCGGTTGCACGACCTCGGCTACCTGGGCTGGGCGTGGAGCGGCAACAGCGCCGAGTACCACTACCTGGACATGGTCGAGGGGTTCCGGCCGGGAAAGCGGACCGACTGGGGGCGGCGCCTGATCGACGGCCCGGACGGGCTGCGGCAGACGTCGAAGGAGGCCGGGATCTATGGCGGCTTCTGGCTGGCGGCCAGGCGATGAACGGTCCGGCGCGGCACGCGTCCGGCGGCCCGTCGGACGGTCCGGCGGGGCACGCGTCCGGCAGCCGGTGGACGAAAGATCCGGCGCGGCTTCTGGTCGGCGGCCCGGCGATGGAAAGCTGTGCGGGTGACGAACCAGGAGCTGCCGGGAGGGCGCGACAGCCGCAGGAGCCTCGAGGCGAGCGTGCGCTCGATCGAGCGGGCGGCCGGCGCCCTCGCGACCGCGAGCGTGGCGCGGATGGACGAGACGCTGCCCTGGTTCCGGGAGCTCCCGGCCGACCAGCGGGCGTGGGTGATGCTCGTCGCGCAGGCCGGCGTGCGGTCCCTGGTCGAGTGGCTGCGCGACCGGCAGAAGGGCGGGACGCTGCCGCCGGACAACTCCGACGAGTTCTTCGACGCCGCGCCGCGCGCCCTGGCCCGCTCGATCAACCTGGGTCAGACGGTCCAGCTGATCAGGGTGACGATCGAGGTCGTCGAGGAGCAGCTGCCGCTGCTGGCCGCCGACGGCGAGGAGGCCGGGATCCGCGAGGCGGTGCTGCACTACAGCCGCGAGGTCGCGTTCGGCGCGGCCCGCGTCTACGCCCGCGCCGCGGAGACCCGGGGCGCCTGGGACGCCCGGCTGCAGGCGCTGCTCGTCGACGCGCTGCTGCGCGGCGACTCCTCCGACGTCCTGGCGAGCCGGGCCGCGGCGCTGGGCTGGGCGGACGCGCCGCCGGTGGCGGTCGCGGTCGGCCGGTCGCCGGGCGGGGAGGCGACCGCGGTCCTGCACACCGTCTACCGGGCGGCCCGCCGGATCGGCGTGGAGATCCTCGGCGGCGTCCACGGCGACCGCCTGGTCGTCGTCCTCGGCGGCGCCCCCGACCCGATCGCGGCGACCGAGCGGCTGCTCGTGGGCTTCGGCGAGGGACCGGTCGTCGTCGGTCCGGCGGTACCGTCGCTGGACGAGGCGACCGAGTCGGCCCGCGCGGCCCTGGCCGGGTTCCGGGCGGCGCCCGCGTGGCCGGCCGCGCCCCGCCCCGTCGCCGCCGCCGACCTGCTGCCCGAGCGGGCCCTCGCCGGCGACGCGGAGGCGCGGCGGATCCTGCGGCAGGACATCTACGGCGCCCTGGTCCGCGCCGGCGGCGAGCTCCTGGAGACCCTCGACGCGTTCTACGCCGGCGGTGGTGTCCTGGAGAGCGCCGCCCGGGGGCTGTTCGTGCACCCGAACACGGTGCGGTACCGGCTGCGGCGCATCGGCGAGGTCACCGGGTTCGTCCCGTTGGTGCCTCGTGACGCGTTCGCCCTGCGGATCGCGCTGACGATCGGCAGACTGGATCCGTTCGCGCCGGCACCGTCGAGCCCGCCGCCGCAGTGACCGATTTCATCGCCGTGGTGACGCAGGTCGCAGGGCAGGTGAACATAGAATTGCGGTGGGTGACGGCATCATGCTGTTGGGGCAACACCACGCAAACTCTTGTAGGGTTCCTACAAACGACGTGGTCCACTTTGGTGCGTCGCGCTACCCGCGCGATTGACGGAAATCCGGAAAAGTCATAGACGTGCTCGCCGTACTCGCCCCAGGGCAAGGCTCCCAGAAACCCGGCTTCCTGACTCCGTGGCTCGCGCTGCCCGGCGCGGAGGCCCGCCTGCGCTGGTGGTCCGTCCTCGCGGGCGTCGATCTGGTCCACCTCGGCACCGAGGCGGACGCCGAGGAGATCAGGGACACCGCCAAGACCCAGCCGCTGCTCGTCGCTGCGGCGCTGCTCGCGGCGGAGCACCTGCCGATGTACGACGCGACGGTCATCGCCGGGCACAGCGTCGGTGAGCTCGCCGCGGCCCATCTGGCCGGGGTGTTCAGCCCCGAGGCCGCCGTCACCCTCGCCGCCGTCCGCGGCCGGGAGATGGCCGCCGCGTGCGCCCTCGAGCCGAGCGGGATGAGCGCGATCCTCGGCGGCGACCCCGACGAGGTCCTCGCCGCCGTCGAGGCCGCCGGGCTGCACCCGGCCAACCGCAACGGCGCCGGCCAGGTCGTCGCCGCCGGCTCGCTGAGCGGCCTGGAGAAGCTCGCCGCCGCGCCGCCGGCCCGCACCCGCATCATCACGCTGCAGGTCGCCGGCGCGTTCCACACCCCCTACATGGCGCCCGCCGAGGACGCCCTCGCCGCGATCGCCGCCGGCGTCACCGTGTCCACGCCGACGAAGATCCTGCTGTCCAACCGCGACGGCACCGTCGTCGAGCACGGCCCGAGCATGCTGCAGCGCCTGGTCAAGCAGGTGACCGCGCCGGTGCGCTGGGACCTGTGCATGGCCCGCCTCGCCGACCTCGGCGTCACCGCCGTCATCGAGCTCGCCCCGGCCGGCACCCTCGCCGGCCTGGTCAAGCGCACCATCAAGGGCATCGACATCGTCACCGTCAACACGCCGGACGACCTGGCCGCCGCCCGCGACGTGATCACCCGGCACGGCGCCCACCCGGTCCTCGAGCCGCACCCCCAGGGCAACGTGGTCCTGGCGACGGCGGCAGGCACGTTCACCCCCGCCGAAGGCCTGGCCGAAGGCGCCGAGGTCGGCGACGGGCAGCGCATCGGCGCGGTGCAGACCCCGCAGGGCCCGGTCGACGTCACCACCCACGGCGCAGGCGTGCTCGCCGAATGGCTCGTCACCCTCGACGATCCGGTCGCGCCCGGCCAGCCGCTCGCTCGCATTGGAGACCAGCTATGAACCAGCCGACGGGGTCCAAGATCCTCGCGTTCGGGCACTACCAGCCGTCGCAGGTGGTCACCAACGACGACCTGTCCAAGGTGATCGAGACCAACGACGCGTGGATCCGTGACCGGGTCGGCATCGCCGAGCGCCGCGTCGCCGGCGCGGAGACCGTCGCCGACATGGCGACCGCCGCCGCCGGCAAGGCCCTCGCCGCGTCCGGCCTCACCGCCGCCGACATCGACCAGGTCGTCGTCGCGACCTGCAGCTCCATCGACCGCTGCCCCAACGTGGCGACCCGCGTCGCGGCGAAGCTCGGCATCACGGCGCCCGCCGCGTACGACCTGAACACCGCCTGCTCCGGGTTCTGCTACGGCCTGGCGAGCGCGGACCACGCGATCCGCGCCGGCGCCAGCCGCAACACCCTCGTCATCGGCGCCGAGAAGCTCTCCGACGTCGTCGACTGGACCGACCGGACCACCGCCGTCCTCTTCGGCGACGGCGCCGGCGCCGCGGTCGTCACCGCCACCTACGGCGACGAGCCGACCGGCATCGGCCCGGTCGTCTGGGGCTCCGCGCCCGAAAAGGGCGACGTGCTCAAGATCGAGGGCTGGCACCCGTACATCAAGCAGGAGGGCCAGTCGGTGTTCCGGTGGGCGACCACCGCCATCGCGCCCTACGCGCAGGCCGCCATGGACCGCGCCGGCGTGCAGGGCAAGGACATCGCCGCGTTCGTCGCGCACCAGGCCAACACCCGCATCATCGACGGCATCGTGAAGCGGCTCGACCTGCCCAACGCGATCATCGTCAAGGACCTCGTCGAGTCCGGCAACACGTCGGCGGCGAGCATCCCCCTCGCACTGTCGAAGGCCATCGAGCGGCGTGAGGTACCCTCCGGCGCGCCGGTTCTGCTGTTCGGCTTCGGCGGCGGCCTGACCTACGCGGGCCAGGTCGTCCGCTGCCCGTAGGGCACCCTCTGTGTTTCAGCGTTCTCTGTTTCACCAGCGTTCGACTTCGCGTCGAGGTTGCGTCCACCCAAGGAAGGAAAGCTCTATGTCCACCCGTGAAGAGATCGCCGGCGGTCTCGCCGAAATCCTCGAAGAGGTCGCCGGGGTCAACCCCGACGACGTCGCCGAGGAGAAGTCGTTCACCGACGACCTGGACGTCGACTCGCTGTCGATGGTCGAGGTCGTGGTGGCGGCGGAGGAGAAGTTCGGCGTGAAGATCCCGGATGACGAGGTGCCGAACCTCAAGACCGTCGGTGACGCCGTGTCGTACATCGTGAAGTCGCAGGCCTGAGAGCCGTTGCCGCGGTCTCGGGTCTGGACGGTCACCCCGGACCTGCCCGAGACCGCGTCATGTGGGTCAGCCAGAGAGGTGTTGTGCTGTGAGTGTTGAGGTCGTCGTCACCGGACTCGGGGCCACCACGCCCCTGGGCGGGGATGTCGCGTCCACGTGGGATGCCATGCTCGCCGGGAAGTCGGGTGTGTCGCTGCTGACCCAGGACTGGGCCGCGCAGCTGACCGTGCGGATCGCCGCGCAGTTGGCCGTCGAGCCGAGCACGGTGATCGACCGCGTCCAGGCCCGCCGCCTGGACCGCTCCGAGATGACCGCCATCATCGCCGCGCGTGAGGCGTGGGCCGACGCGGGCTCCCCCGAGGTCGACAAGCTGCGGCTCGCCGTCAGCGTCGGCACCGGCATCGGCGGCGCCCAGACCCTGCTCGCCCAGGACGACATCCTGGAGGCCAGCGGCCCGCGCAAGGTGTCACCGCACACCGTGCCGATGCTGATGCCCAACGGCCCCGCCGCGTGGGTCGGCCTGGAGCTCGGCGCGCAGGCCGGCGTGCACTGCGTCGCGAGCGCCTGCGCCACCGGCGCCGAGGCCATCGCGCACGCCCTGGACCTGATCCGGCTCGGCCGGGCCGACGTCGTCGTCGCCGGCGGCACCGAGGCGGTGATCCACCCGCTGCCGATGGCCGGGTTCGCCTCGATGCGCGCCATGTCGATCCGCAACGACGAGCCCGAGCGGGCGTCCCGCCCCTGGGACAAGGGCCGCGACGGGTTCGTCCTCGGCGAGGGCGCCGGCGTCATCGTCCTGGAGCGCGCCGACCACGCCCGTGCCCGCGGCGCGCGGATCTACGCCCGGCTCGCCGGCGCCGGGCTCACCTCCGACGGGTACGACATCGTGCAGCCGCACCCGGAGGGCGACGGCGCCGTCCGGGCCATCGACTTCGCGCTCCGCGACGCCGGGGTCGCCAAGTCCGACGTCGTCCACGTCAACGCGCACGCCACCTCGACGCCCGTCGGCGACCTCGCCGAGATCAAGGCGCTGCACCGCGCCCTGGGCGACCACCCGCTGCTCACGTCGACCAAGTCGATGACCGGGCACCTGCTCGGCGCCGCCGGCGCGGTCGAGTCGATCGCGACGATCCTCGCCATCTACCACGGGATCGTCCCGCCGACGATCAACCTCGACGAGCCCGACGACGAGCTCGACCTCGAGGTCGTCACGCACAAGGCCCGCCACCTCGACATCCCCGCCGCGCTGAACAACTCGTTCGGCTTCGGCGGCCACAACGCGGCACTGGTCTTCGCCCGCGCCTGACGTTTCCGCCAAAGAAGGGCCGGGGCATCGCCCCGGCCCTTCTTGCTGTCCTGCGCGTCGCCACCCGCACTGCCCTACGCGTCGCCACCCGCACTGTCCTGCGCGTCGCCACCCGCACTGCCCTACGCGTCGGTGCCCGCACTGTTGTGCGCGTCGGTGCCCGCGTTCAGGCGGGCAGGGTCTGCCATGGGCCGAAGGGCTGGGTGACGCCGGGCGCGACCTGGGTCCTGACGCGCAGGCCGCCGTCCATGCCGACGGCGGCGAGCAGGACCACCCCCGCCGAGTCGACCGCGACGGCCGGCGTGTCGATGAACGGGCCACCGTCCAGGTCGCTCCACGTCCACGCGCCGCCGGTGTACACGCCCACGGACAGCACCCCGCCGCAGGTGCGGCTCAGCAGCATCGGGTCCCGGCCGGTGACGACCGGTCCCGTGGTGCCGGGACGACCGGCGGCGGTCACGGCCGCGTTCCACCCGGCGGACGGCGCCGTCTGCCGGTTGATCACGACCTCACCGCCGACGGACCGGTAGACGACGGCGGCGGTGCCGTCCTGCAGCAGCACCGTCCCGGGAGGCGACGCCGGTCCCGTCCCCGGGAACGTCGTGTTGAGCACGATCGTGCCGCCGACGGTGTTCTGGTACCAGTGCAGGATGCCCGTCCGGGTCGACGCGACCAGCTCGACGCAGCCGCCCGGGTTCGTGACCGCCGACAGCTCGCCCTGCACGTCGCTGCCGCCGAGGTCCGCCCACGTCGACGGGAAACCCGCGTTGGCGGCCGTTTGCGTCTTCGCGGACACCCCGCCGCCGCCGTTGCGGACCGTCAGCAGGATCCGCCCGTTGCCGAGCAGGACGCAGGTGGCCGCGCCGACCTGGTCGGCGTTGCCGTAGGCGGCGTTCGGGTTGCCGAGATCCGCCCACGAGGTGGCCCAACCGCCGTTCACCGCCGTCTGGTACGTGGTGACGATCTTGTGGTCGTTGAGGCGCCGCCCGAACACCTGCAGCCGGCCGTCGGCGTTGACCCCGGCCGTGATCGTGGGCGCCAGCTCCCCGCCGGCGCCGCCGAGCACCACCGGCGCGTTCCACGCCCCGCCGATCGACTGCCACCACGTCCACAGGACCCCGCCGCGGACGACGAAGAGCTGCAGCCGGCCGTCGGCGTTGCGGCCGACCCACGAACTGCCCCGCGGCCAGCGCAGGTACGTCGAGTCGACCCAGCCGGTGTTGTACACGCCGCTGTCGAACGCCGCGTACGCGTTGATCATCGACTGCTTCGCGGCGCGGTCGACGGGGTGCAGGTCCGGCGGCGAGTCCTGGATCGTGTAGCAGCGGTGGTTGACCAGCGGCAGCGCGTCGCAGTGCACGGCGGCGGCCTGCGCGGCGAGCTTCGCCACGGCGATGTGGTCGGCGTGATCGGGCGCGTACCTGGCGTCGGGCAGCGGGTCGAGGGTGTGCACGACGCTCGGCTGGTAGCGGGCCATCAACCCGGCCAGGACCCCGACGACGTCGGCCTTCACACAGCTGAACGAGCGGGTGACGATCCCACCGGTGACGAGGACCGTGGACCGGCTCTGCCCGGCGTTGACCGCGTCGAGCCCGCCGTCGGGCAGGTTGACGAAGATCAGCTCGACCGGTGCGGTGGTGCCCTGCAGGACGTACCGCTCGACCTGCCGGCCGGACACCCACAGCGCGTCCCCCGCCCACACGGGTGTGCTGATCCCGCACATCTGCGCGTACGCGGCCATGACCCCGAGCTGCCGGTTGCGGGCCCGCTGCCCGTCGGTGCTGCCGTTGCCGGTGAGCTGCCCCGCGGTGGCGTACACCGTGACCACCGGCAGCTGCGCGGCGATCGAGGCGGAGACGTCGGGATTGATGAAGAACAGGTCGTCGTCGGGGTGGGCGACGACGTGCATGACGTGGTTCGGCATCGAGAATCTCCCCCATTTACCTGCACCGGTGCTGACACCACGGTCCCGATGCATGCCCCTGTCCCGCAACCGCCGGGCGGGTGCGTCCGTGACGCGGGAAGACGGCGGACATCGCCGGACGTCAACGCGGAGACATCCGATCTGCGCGACAGGCATCCACCGAACGGTGGCCGCCGCTGCCGCGGTGCGGGCCTCAGCCGCAGGCGGTCGCCGGGAGTCCCTGGACCGGCACCGGCGAGCGTCCGGGTGCCTTCGCCTTGCCGACCAGGACATCGGCGAGGGCGAGCATCGACGCCTGTGAGGAGGAGTACGTGGCGAGGAGGGTCCCTTTCGCCGACCGCAGCACGTACGGGGTGTCGACCGCGACGGTCACCGCCGCCGACCCCGAAAGGTCGGAGGTGCCCTTGCCGTACCCGACGAGCCGGATCTCCGACCCGCCCTGCTGGACCACGGTCGCGCCGGCGGCGGTCAGGGCGGCCTCGAGCCAGCCGCGGGCGGTCTCGCTGCCTGCGCTGGTGACCCGGACCGGGCCGGTGACGACGGCGCCGGAGCAGGGGCCGCGCAGGACGGTGACGGCCGCGGCGGCGCTCGCCCGGGCGGCGGCCTTCCCGGCATCGCCGCCGACGACCGACGCGTCGGGCCGCGGCACGGCCGCGAGGCGGAACTTCAGCGTCAGGATGCGGGTCGCGGCCTCGACCAGGCGCTGCTTCGGCAGCCGCCCGGAGCGCACCGCGTCGAGGAGCCCCTTGTACGCCTCCGTCAGCTTCGGCGGCATCAGCAGGATGTCGTTGCCGGCCAGCACGGCCCGGACCGCGGCCTCGCCGGGACCCCACCGCTCCGCGGGCTCCATGTTCAGCGCGTCGGTGATCACGACACCCTGGTATCCCAGCTTCGTGCGCAACAGGTCGATGAGGACCTTGCCGGAGAACGACGCCGGCACACCCGGATCGATCGCCTTCACGTCGAGATGGCCCGACATGACCAGGCCGACACCCGCCCCCGCGGCGGCGACGAACGGCGGCAGGTCGCCCTCCTGCAACGCCCCCATGTTCTGGCTCAGGACGGGCAGGCTGCTGTGACTGTCCACAGTGGTGTGCCCGTGACCCGGGAAATGCTTGACGGTCGCGGCGACCCCCGCCGCCTGCAGACCCTTCACGGCGGCGGTCACCTGCCCGGCGACGAGCTTCGGGTCGCTGCCGAAGGACCGGGAGCCGATGACCCCGCCCGGCTGGGCGCCGAGCACGTCGGCGTCGGGGGCGAAGTCGACGTTGATCCCGATGGCGGCGAGCTCGGTGCCGGCCGCCTTCCACGCGGCCTCGGTCAGCGCCGGGTCACCGCCGGCGCCGAGCGCCAGGGCGCTGGGCAGCTGCACGACACCGTCGCGGATGCGGGTGACCTGGCCGTACTCCTGGTCGGTGCCGATGAGCAGCGGAATCTTCGCGGGCAGCCCCAGCGCCGCCGCCTGCAGGCCACCGGTGAGCTTGGCGACCTGCGCCGTCGACTCGACGTTCGTGGTCTTGTTCGTCCCGGCGGTCGGGTCGTCGGCGCTGCTGGACACGAGGATGATCCCGCCGAGGTGGTACTTCCTGACGATCTCCGCCGGGGTGCCGGCGCCGGCGTACGCCTTGTTCGCCGAGACGGACCCGGAGGAGACCTTGTCGGCGGCGTTGCCGTACGCGTACGGCATCAGCAGCTGCCCGACGAGCTCCTCGTCGGACAGCTTCGCGACGAGCTCGGCGGCCTGCCGGGCCGGGTCACCGCCGGGCCTGACAGCCGAGTCCTGCGCCGCCGCGGACCGCGCCGGCGACGCCGTCGTGCCGTCGGTGCAACCACCGAGCAGGGCAGCGGCCAGCAGCAGTCGGGGCATGGTTCCGGGACGCGGCACTGTGCCACTCAACCACGCACGTGCAAGCTTTGGGGGACGGCTACCCGACCCGGGTGAGAAGCGTCATGGACATGCCGTCGGCGGCGTGCCGGTAGGGCTCCAGTTCCGCGTCCCACGGCCCACCGAGGGCCTTCTCCATCGCGTGGCCGAGCGTCTCGTACCCACGCGACGTCGCGATCAGGTGCCGGAGTCGGTCTTCGGACAGCACGATGTCACCGTTGGCGCTCGTCGACCCGTGGAAGAGCCCGCGCCCCGGCACGTGCATGAACCGCTCGCCGTCGACCCCGGAGCTCGGCTCCTCGGTGACCTCGAAACGGATCATCGGCCACTGCCGCAGGGCAGCCGCCAGCTCGCCCCCGGTCCCGGTGGCACCGGACCAGGAGCATTGAGCCCGGCGAGCCGACGGCTCGACAGGCTGCGGCGTCCACTCGAGTCTGACCGGCGCTCCGAGGACGCGCGCGATCGCCCACTCGACGTGCGAAGACACGGCGAGCGGTGACGAGTGAACATATATGACGCCACGCGTGGGCACGTATGACCTCCCGGAGACCGAGGTGCGTCTTCCCCTACGACCTCGGACCCGGCTACTTCAGGTGCGCCCTGTAGCTATGTGCTTGTGGGACCCATGATGACGATGATGTGCGCGGTGCGCCAGAGAATCGGCAACTCGGGCCCTACGAAATGTCCAACGGGAGGAGCCTCCACCAGGTAACGCGCTTTTTTGGTCGACCCTGGCGGGTGTTACAGTTTTGCTGTCTGACGTCAGCGTCAGCGACGACCTTCCGCAGTTTCAGCCTCGACAAGGAGTTCCCGCCGTGGCGAGCAACACCTCAAAGACCGCGCGGGCCTCAGTCCGCGCAGGCCAGGCCGGCGCGTCCGGTGCCCTGAGCGTGCTGGGTGAGTTCAAATACCTCATCCCGCTCAACGGCGGCAAGCACGTCTACGTGCGCAACCTGACCAACGGCAAGACCAACCGCCTGGGCACCTCCTCCGACGCGTTCGTCGAGGAGATCCGCGTGCTGGCCGGCGCCGGCCACGCGTCCAAGCTGCGGGTCGAGCTGCAGGCGCTCAACGCCGCCCACCCCAGCCACGGCTGGGACGCGACCGAGCAGCGCCTCGTCGACGCGGGCATCTTCGAAGCCGCCTGACGTCGCTCAGCTTCCACAGCCGCCGCCCGGTCCGCCGGGCGGCGGCTTTGCGCTGCCCTGGGGGCCCCTGCCCTCCGCGCTCATCAGGCTCACACCCGAAATGCTCCCGAAATGCTCCCGGGGATCACCGGGGTAATCTGACGTACTTCCGGGTAACAATGGTCCATGGGTACCGTCGTCTTCCCCTCCACCGTGAGGCTCGCTGACGGCGCCTGCCTGTACAGCGTGCTGTACCCGCCCGCGCCCGCACCTGCCACCGGGGCAGCCGATGCACCCGCCACCGTGCCCGCCATCGTGCCGGGCCGCGGCGGCGCCGCACAGACCCCGGTCACCGTGGTCTTCCTGCACGGCTGGACGCTCGACAACCGCCTCTGGCGCCAGCAGATCGCCGACCTCCCGGCCCGCGTCGCCGCCCTGGTCCGCCGACCTGTCCGGATGGTGGCCTTCGACCTGCGCGGCCACGGCCGCTCCTCCGCCACCTCAGGCACCGACGCGACCCTCGAACAGCTCGGCGACGACCTCGCCGAGGTCATGACCCAGCTCGTCCCCGACGGCCCGGTCATCCTCGTCGGCCACTCCCTCGGCGGCATGGCGATCATGGAGTACGCACAACGCCACGCCGCCGCCTTCGCCACCCGCGTCGTCGGTGTGGTCCTCGTGTCGACGTCAGCGGAAGGCTCGTCCCGCACCAGCTACGGTCTGAGCCCGCGCCTCGCCCGGGTCATGCGCATCCTGGAGGTCCAGGGCGCCGGCCTCCTCGCCCGCTCGGGCGCCTGGCGCCCCCACCGCCGCCTGATGCCGCTGCTCTCCCCCGGGGTCCGGTGGCTGGTCTTCGGCGGCCGGGTCGACACCTCGTGGGTCGCCCTGACCGCGTCGATGGTCGGCAACGCGCCGCTGTGCGCGATCGGCGGCTTCCGCCCGTCGGTCGACCTGCACCACCGCGTGGAAACCCTGGCCGCCATGCGCGGCCTGCCGGTCGCGGTCCTGGTCGGCACCCTGGACCGCTTGACCCCACCCGCCTGCGCCGCCACGATCGCCGGCGAGCTCCCCGATGCCGAGCTGATCACTTGCGACGACGCCGGCCACATGCTGCCCATCGAACGCCCCGACATGGTCACCGACGCGATCGTCAACGTCATCCGCCGCGCCGCACGCACCACTCGCATGGCCCGCCAACGCACCCGCAGCACCACCCCCACCACGAGATCCACCACCACGACCCCCACCGTGAAGGGCCCCGCCGAGAAGAGCTCGACCGCGGAGAGCCCCACCACGGAGAGCCCCACCGCGAGGTCCGTCGGGAGCAACCCCATCGGGAGCAACCCCATCGCGAGCAACCCCGCCGCGAGGTCTATCGCGACCGGCCCCGCAGCGAGATCCACCACGACTGGCCCCGCGACGAGCCACGGCACGCAGCCCGGCACCGTGGCGCACGCCAGCGCGTCGCGCCGCCGCGCAACGCCTGCCGCCGGGACGAGCCGCGGTGCGACGCCGAGCACCTCCAACGCCGAGCGCCGCGACGCCAAGAGCCGCGACGTCGAGCACCGCGACGTCGAGCACCGCGACGCTAAGCGCCTGAGCGAGTACGACGTCCGAAGGTCCGTCGGCCCGACCGGCTAAACCAAACGGTACACCCACCGACCAAATTTCTTGTCGGCCCTACCACCCACTATAGTCCACGCGCTCGTCAGTGGGGCGGGGTGACCGTGACGCCGTCGAGGGTCTGGGCGAAGGCTGGGCCGAGCGCGGTGGCCGGGGTGTGGGTGCCTGGTGGGATGCCACCGGCGAGCACGGCCTGCACGGCGCGCAGCGACGCGTCAGCCGTCAGGGCGTAGGCGTTCGGGCCGGTCAGGGTCGCGGTGAGGGTGTTGCCGGCGGCGTCGGTCACTGAGGCCCACACCTCGCAGCCGGTGTCGGAGCGCCGGGTGTCGGACGGGCCGCCGGCGGGGATCAGGGCGCGGGCCGCGGCTCGCAGCGGGGGGAAGCGGAGCAGGCGGGCCAGGCCGGCGTTGCGGGGCAGCCGCATGTACACGGTGATGTCCGGGATGCCGGTGGAGTGGTGGGCGGTCACGAGGTCGCCCCAGCGGGTCGCGCCGACGGTGCGTGGGCCGGACGGGAAGGGCACGGTCCGGGACGGGGTGCCGAAGGGGGTTTCGACCAGGACGCCGCCGACGCGGCGGCGGCCGCCCGAGGCGGCCTCGGTGAGGCTGGTGCGGGCGGTGCCGCGGCTGAGGCCGCCCGGCGCGTCGAACGCGAGCTCAAGGCTGACGGCGTCCGGCATGGCGGCGGCGAGCATCGCGGCGAGACAGTCGGTGGGGACGACGTCGAAGCCGGCGCCGGTGAGCAGGACCACGCCGGCGGTGACGGCGCGTGACGACTGGGCGAACATCCAGTCGAAGACGTCGAGCTCGCCGGTGATGTCGAGGTAGTGCACGCCGGCGGTGAGGCAGGCCTCGACGAGGGGGCGGGCGGTGGCGGCGAAGGGGCCGGCGCAGTTGACGACGGCGTCGACGCCGGTCAGGTCGGGGGCCGACAGCGGGAACGCGCGGTGTGGAAGTCCCAGCGGGCCCGCGAGGTCGGCGACGGCCGGAAGGGATCGACCGGCGAGGACGGGCCGCGAACCGCGGGCGACCGCGAGCCGGGCGAGGAGTGACCCGCTGTAACCGTTCGCGCCATACACCATCCACTTCACGGTCGCCACGGTATGAGAAGGTGGACGGGGCGACCACCGCGGGGAGGCGACTGTGCATCACATCGAGACGTGGATGGCCACGCTCTCGCCGGTCTGGGTCTATCTGCTGGTCGGCGGGGTGATCGGGATCGAGAGCATGGGCATTCCGGTGCCCGGCGAGATCACGCTGGTGACGGCGTCGCTGCTGGCTGTGACGACGAGGATCGACCCGTGGTGGGTGGCCGGGGCGGCGTCGGCGGGGGCGATCATCGGCGATTCGATCGGCTACTACATCGGCCGGCGCGGTGGGCGGCATCTTTTGGAGCGGGCGGGGCGGCGGTTCCCGAAGCATTTCGGGCCGGCGCACCTGGCGAAGGCCGAGCGGGCGTTCCAGCGGTGGGGCGTGTGGGCGGTGTTCTTCGGCCGGTTCATCGCGCTGTTGCGCATCCTGGCCGGTCCGCTCGCGGGTGCGCTGCGGGTGCCGTATGGCAAGTTCCTGGTCGCGAACGCGCTCGGGGGTCTGACCTGGTCGTTCGGCACGGTGTTCGCGATCTATTCGGTGGGCCGGGTGGCCGAGCGGTGGCTGAAGGACTTCTCGTGGGTCGCGTTGGCGCTCGCCGTGGTCGCGGGGCTGGTCACGACGTTCTACCTGCGTCGTAAGGCGGCCGCGGAGGCTCGTGCTCTGCGTGAGGAAGCGGAACAGGCGCCGGCGCCGACACCAACGCCGTAAATGGGACGAAGCACCGGCACCTGCGGCGTGAAGTAGGCTCGTAGGGTTGTTTTTTAACCCGGTGCTAGGGGTGGGGCGTTGAACGACGCGGTTCGCGAGTCGGAGATCGCCGCTGAGCAGGTATACCTCGACCGGGTCTATATCCGTCTCGACCAGTTGCGGATCACCGCGGCCGAGGTGGAGCGGGAGGGTTACAGCCTGGCCAGGGTCGGCAATTTCGGCGCGCTGGTGGAGCGTGACGCGATGGTCTATCACGCGGCGAAGCGGCGGCGGGCCCTGGAGAGCGAGCACGACGGTCTCGTGTTCGGCCGGCTGGACCTGGGCCCTGACGGGCGGTCCGGCGACGGCAAGGACGCCGCGTCCGCGGATCCGGTCGTGCCCGGTGGTGAGGTGCGGTACATCGGCCGCCTCGGGCTGCGCGACGAGACCTACGAGTCGCTCGTGGTGGACTGGCGGGCGCCGGCGGCGGCGGCGTTCTACCGGGCGACCCCGGCGGACCGGATGGGGGTCGTGCGCCGGCGGAGCATCCGCAGCAGCAACGAGAAGGTCATCAGCATCGAGGACGACCTGTTGGACCCTGAGGCGGCGCCGGGCGACATGGCGGTCATCGGTGACGGGGCGCTGCTGGCGAACCTGTCCCGCGCGACGGGCACGGGCATGAAGGACATCGTCGCGACGATCCAGCGGGAGCAGGACGACGCGATCCGCTCCCCCAGCCTCGGGGTGACGATCGTGCGTGGCGGGCCCGGCACCGGCAAGACGGCTGTGGCGCTGCACAGGGCGGCGTACCTGTTGTATGCGGACCGTAACCGGTACGAGTCGGGTGGGGTGCTCGTCGTCGGCCCGTCGGACGTGTTCGTCGGCTATGTGTCGCGGGTCCTGCCGTCGCTCGGTGAGGACACCGCGTCGCTGCGGTCGCTGGGGCAGCTCCTGGAGGGTGTGCAGGGCACCCGGCACGAGCCGCCGGAGGTGGCGGCCGTGAAGGGGTCGTTGCGCATGCAGCGGGTGTTGAGCCGGGCGGCCCGTGGGCCGGTCCCTGCTTCGCCGGAGCGTCTGCGGCTGCTGTACCGCGGCGAGCTGCTGGCCCTGGATCGTCCGGCGCTGGACGATCTGCGGCGCACCGTGCTCAATCTGGGGGTGCGGCGCAACGCGGCGCGGGCGAAGGCGGCGGGGCACGTGCTGGACGCGTTGTGGCGGCAGAGCGTGGAGCTGCTGCCGTCGGGGCGGCAGCAGAAGCGTGAGGAGTTCGCGCCGGACATCGCGGAGCGGCCCGAGTTCGTGACGTTCATGCGGGCGTGGTGGCCGGTGATGCGCCCGGTGGAGGTGCTGGGCTGGCTCACCGATCGTCACCGGTTGTCGCGGTGGGCGAACGGGGTGCTGAGCAACCGGGAGATCGCCGTCCTGGCTGGGTCGATCCGGGTGGACGACCCGTCGGTGGAGGACGTGGCGCTGCTGGACGAGCTGCAGGAGCTGCTCGGTGACCCGCCGGCGCGCAAGCGGGTGGCGCGGGACCCGTTCCAGGTCGCGGAGGGGGTGCGGGAGGTCACGACGTATTCGGACCGGATGGCGGCGGCGCGGGCGCAGGCGGTGGAGCGGCCGACGGACTACCGTGACTATGCGCACATCATCGTCGACGAGTCGCAGGACGTGTCGCCGATGCAGTGGCGGATGATCGGGCGGCGCGGGCCGAACGCCACGTGGACGATCGTCGGTGACCCGGCGCAGGCGGCGTGGGGTGACGCGGCGGAGGCGGAGCGTGCGATGGACGGCGCGATCGGTTCCCGGCGCCGGTCGGCGTTCACGTTGACCACGAACTACCGCAACTCGGCTGAAATTTTCGAGGTGGCCGCCCGGGTGATCCGCAAGGCGCAGCCGGACATCGAGCTGCCCACGGCGGTGCGGTCCTCGCATCGGATGCCGGTGCTGACGACCGTCGCGGCACCCGAGCTGGAGGCGGCGACCCGGGCCGCGGCTGCCACGCTCCTGGACCAGGTCGAGGGGACGGTCGGGGTGATCACGCCGACCGCCCGGCGCGACGAGATCGCGAAGTGGGTCGACGGGCTCGGCGAGGACGGGCGGCTGCAGACGGTCGGTGCGCTGGACTCGAAGGGCATGGAGTACGACGCGGTCCTGGTGGTCGAGCCGGCGCAGATCAGGGACGAGGCGAAGACGGGTTTCCGGACGCTCTACGTGGCGTTGTCCCGGGCAACCCAACGTTTGACCACGGTTGGAACCGCGCCCTTCTGAACATCGTTCGCACAGTTCTCTGTTCGAGTTTGTTGACTTCTGGTCGGCTAGGTTCGAAGCTGTAGCGCATGCGAGCGCACCCAGCCGCCCTTCGAGGGGGTGTCCACCCGGCCGTCAACTTCGGCCGGGCCACCGGGGTGCACACCGTCCCTGGCGACGTAACGTCTGCGTTGGAATCTGCGATGGGATTCGCCATCCGCGCAGCCGCGCCAGCCGCTGCGCCTGCGAAGGGAACGGCGTGATGCTCGCACAGCAACGTCAAACGGCCATTCTGGATCTGGTGCGCCGGCACGGTGGCGTTCGGGTGAGCCAGTTGGTGCGCCAGTTCGGCGTGTCCGACATGACCATCCGCCGCGACCTGGAGGCGCTCGCCGACCGCGGGCTGGTCGACAAGGTCCACGGTGGCGCCACCATCGCCGGTCCCGGATCCACCGAGGAGCCGGGTTTCGACGCGAAGTCGGTGCGCCAGCGCAACGAGAAGGCGGCGATCGTCGAGCGGGCCGCGAAGCTCATCGAACCGCACACGGCGGTCGCGTTGTCCGCCGGCACGACCACGGCGGCGCTCGCCGCGCATCTCGTGGATGTCCCGGGACTGACGATCGTCACCAACTCGATCCCGGTCGCCGACACCCTGTATCACGCCGGGCGGCCCGACCAGACGGTCGTGCTCACCGGTGGTATCCGCACCCCGTCCGACGCCCTCGCCGGCCCGGTCGCCGAGGCGGCGATCGGCTCGCTCAACGTCGACGTGTTGTTCCTCGGTGTGCACGGCATGAGCCCGCGCACCGGGTTCACCACGCCGAACCTCATGGAGGCCGGCACCAACCGCCTGATGGTCTCCGCCGCCCGCAGGCTGGTCGTCCTGGCCGATCACACCAAATGGGAGATGGTCGGCATCGCGACCATCACCCCGCTCGACGAGGCGGACATCCTCATCACCGACGTCGGGCTCGCCGCCGAGGCACGGGTGCAGCTCGCAGAGCGCGTCGGTGAACTCATCGTGGTCGATCCGAACGGTTAGCCACCGCAACTGGAGAACGAGTGAAGCGCACGGTCACCCACCTCGCCGACGGTCGGGAACTCATCTATTTCGACGAGCGTGACGACGCGTCCCGGGACAGCGTCGATCAGCGGGAGCTGCCGCCCCCGCCCGCCGCGTCGGAGATGCGTCACGACCCCATTCTCGATGAGTGGGTGGCCATCGCCGCGCACCGGCAGTCCAGGACCTTCCATCCGCCGTCGGACGAGTGCCCGCTGTGCCCGTCGACACCGGCGTGGCAGAGCGAGATCCCGGCGGGCGAGTACGACGTGGTCGTGTTCGAGAACCGGTTCCCGTCGTTCAGCCACCGGGTCGGGCCGGAGCAGGGCGACATCCTGCCGGGTCTGGTGCCGACGAGGCCGGGCGCGGGCCGCTGCGAGGTGGTGTGCTTCACCTCCGACCACAACGCGTCGTTCGCGTCGCTGTCGCAGGCGCGGGTCCGCACCGTCATGGAGGCGTGGGCGGACCGCACCGCGGACCTGTCGACCCGTGACGACGTCGAGCAGGTCTTCTGTTTCGAGAACCGCGGGACCGAGATCGGTGTGACGTTGTCGCATCCGCACGGGCAGATCTACGCGTATCCGTTCGTGACGCCGCGGACCCGCCGGATGCTCGCCTCCGCCCGCGCGTACGGCGACGGCAACCTGTTCGCCGACGTCCTCGCCGCCGAACGCGTCGCCGGCGAGCGGGTCGTGGCGCAGAACGTGCACTGGACGGCGTTCGTGCCGGCGGTGGCCCGCTGGCCGTTCGAGGTCCACCTGTATCCGCACCGGCAGGTCCCGGACATCCCGGCGCTGACGTCGGCGGAGCGGGACACGTTCGCGCCCATCTACCTGGAGGTGCTGCGCCGCCTCGACGGCATGTTCGGGCTGGCGATGCCGTACATCTCCGCGTGGCACCAGGCGCCGGTCCGCATCGACCGGGACCTGGCCTACCTGCACCTGCAGGTGTTCAGCACCCGGCGGGCGCCGGGGAAGCTCAAGTACCTCGCCGGGTCCGAGTCCGGCATGGGTGTGTTCGTCAACGACGTGCGGCCGGAGCAGGCCGCCGCGATGCTGCGGGAGGTCCAGCTGTGACGACGGCCGCGGAGCGCCTTGAGAAGGCTGACAGCCTGTGGGTGAGCCCGGGCCGGGTCAACCTCATCGGCGAGCACACCGACTACAACGACGGCTTCGTGCTGCCGTTCGCGCTGCCGCACGCGACCGCCGTCAGCGGCACCCGCCTGCCGGGCAAGCGTTGGGAGGTCACGTCGGAGCAGACCGGTGAGACGGTCAGCTTTGATCTGAGCGCGAAGGTCGAGGGCTGGGCCGCTTATGTGGCGGCCGTCGTGTGGGTGCTGCGGGAGGCCGGCGTGGACGTGCCGGGCGCCCGGCTCACCATCGCGTCCGACGTGCCGTTCGGCGCCGGCCTGTCGTCGTCGGCGGCCCTGGAGTGCGCGACGATGGCGGTACTGGCGGATCTGGCAGCAGCCGACCTGCCGATGCGGGACCGGCCCAGGCTGGCCCAGCGCGCCGAGAACGAGTACGTGGGCGCACCGACGGGCATCATGGACCAGGCCGCGTCGACGCTGTGCCAGGAAGGGCACGCGCTGTTCCTGGACTGCCGGTCCCTGGCGACCGAGCAGGTCCCGTTCGACCTCGCCGCGGCCGGGCTGAAGATCCTCGTCGTGGACAGCAGGGCGCCGCACGCGCACGTCGACGGCGAGTACGCGGCCCGCCGCAGGGCGTGTGAGGAGGCGGCCGGGATCCTGGGCGTCACCGCGTTGCGTGACGTGGACGTCGACGCGCTGCCGGACGCCCTGGCGAAGCTCGACGACGAGACGATGCGCCGCCGGGTCCGGCACGTGGTGACCGAGGACCAGCGGGTCCTGGACACGGTCGCGGTGCTGCGCGCCGGGGACCTGCGCGCGGCGGGGCCGCTGATGACGGCGTCGCACGAGTCGATGCGCGACGACTACGAGATCACCGTGCCGCAGGTCGACACGGCCGTGCGGGTGGCCCTGGAGCACGGCGCGCACGGTGCCAGGATGACCGGTGGCGGGTTCGGCGGCTGTGTCCTCGCGCTGGTCGACGAGGAGCGCTGCGACGCGGTGGAGACGGCGGTGCGGGAGGCGTTCGCCGCGAGCGGGTTCACGCCCCCCGACACCTTCGTGGTCACCCCCGGCCAGGGGACGTATCAGCTCAGCAGATGAGTCTGGCGTCGGCCCAGTCGGCGTGGTCGTAGTCGATCGAACCGGCGCCCGCGGTGACCAGCCGCAGGTTGGTGCGGCCCGACACGGCCACGTCGACGGCGACGGGTGCCGCCGCGGTCACCGTCGGGCTGGTCCACAGGGTGACGCCGTCGGCGACGACGCTGAACACCACCCCGGTCGAGGAGGTGCCGACCTCGGCGTCGAGGCCGGCGACGGCGGTGAAGCGGCTGCACGCCCCGCCGATGGGCACGGTGATGTCGGCGGCGGCGTGGACGCCGACGCCCTTCGGGTAGCTGACGCCGCCGACGGTGATGACGCTGCCGTCGCCGGTGGCCTGCTCACCGTTGGAGGTGTCCCGCTCGGCCGGGCCCCACCCGTTGGTGGCGGTGCCCCAGGTGCGGTCGCTGACGGCGCTGCCGGCGCCGCTGCCGCCGCAGACGAGCGTGGGGCTGCCCCAGTCGGCGTGGTCGTAGGCGTCGCCGTTGCGGGCGTCGGTGACGCGCAGCTCCAGGGTCAGGTAGCCGCCGGTGGAGACGGTCAGCCGCGTCGGTGCCTGCCCGCCGGTCTTGACGCCCGTGTAGCCGAGGAGGCGGCCGTCGCCGTACACCGCGAACCGCACGGAACCGTTCGTGCCGGCCTCGTTGTCGACGCCGACCTGGGCGGTGAACGTGCGGCAGGCCCGCCCGAGGTACACGTGGACGGCGGCGTCGGCGTGCGCGCCGATGCCCTTCGCGAACGTGGTCCCGCCGACGTTCAGGGTCCCGCCGTCGCCGGCGGCCTGCTCCCCGTTGGCGCGGTCGCGTTCCGCGGGTCCCCAGCCGTTGCCGGACGCGAGCCACGGCAGGTCGCTCACCTGCAGGGTGCCGGCGGCCGGTGCGCCGGCCAGGGTGCCGGCGCGGGTCACCCGGAACATGGCGACGCCGTGCGACGGGACCGTCGCGGACAGCGTCCCCGGCGTGGTGCCGGTCGCGCCCGTCCACAGGTTCTTCGTCGTGTACGAGCTGGAGCCGCCCAGGCCGAGGGTCGCGGTCGTGGTGCTGATCGAGGCGGCGGCGCCGCCCCGGTTGAACAGGACCGCCGCGACGGACCCGTCGCTCATCGGTTTCGCCCACACCTCGGTGTCGCCGTTGTCGGCCATGCGGCGGCCCTGCGATCCGCCCCAGTCCTGGTTGACGGCGATGACGTCGGCGTTGCGCAGCACGTTGAGTGTGGCGGCGGGGACGCTGCGCAGGTCGTTGCCGAGCAGCAGCGGCGAGGACAGCAGCGACCACAGTGAGAAGTGCGCGATGTTCTCGTCGTTGGTGAGGGGGCCGTTGCCGACCTCGAGCATGTCGGGGTCGTTGTAGTAGCCCTTGCGCGCGAACGTCTCCAGACCGGCCTGCTGGTCCAGCAGTGACGTGACGCTGCCCCAGCTGGCGTTGATGTCGCCGGTGGTGCGCCACAGGCTGCCGCCCGTGTCCGGCGCGAACTCCCACGGCGCGTCGTCGCCCCAGTTGCAGATGCTGTAGACGATGTGCCGTCCGGTGGCTTTCAGCGCGTCGCCCATCGCCTTGTACCGCTGGGCGGCGGGCCGGCCCTGGTTGTTGCAGTTGTCGTACTTGAGCAGGTCGATGCCCCAGGACGCCCAGGTCTGCGCGTCGGTGACCTCGTGGTCGAGGCTGGCCGGCAGGCCCTGGCAGGTGGCGGTGCCCGCCGAGGAGTAGATGCCGAGCTTGAGGCCGCGGGCGTGGACGTAGTCGGCGATGGCGGCGATCCCGCCGGGGAAGCGGGTCGGGTCGGGGCGCAGCCGGCCCTGCGCGTCGCGGGTGGGTGCCATCCAGCAGTCGTCGATGTTGACGTACGTGTAGCCGGACGCGCGCAGGCCGGTGCTCACCATGGCGTCGGCGGTCGCCTTGATGAGGTTCTCGTCGATGTTGCAGCCGAACCGGTTCCAGCTGTTCCAACCCATCACGGGGGCGGTGAGCGGGCCGGGTGGCGGGGTGGCGGTGGCGGCCGCCGGTTTTGTCGTGATCATAGTCATGACTGTTGATGCGAGCAGGGCCGTGGCGGCGGCCGTCAGGGCGCGTTTCAGCGCCCGGGGACTTCGGGTCATCCCAGCTCCCAGGGTCAGCAGGATCGAAAGTGTTGAATATTGTGGCATACGGCGCGGCGATTGGACACGATCGATCGCCGCGGTGTCGGGACAACTTCGGCAAGGTCTCGAACATGTGACAGTTGGTGTTTGGTTTTGGTCGGGTGGGTGGAAAGTCTTGACAGAAAAAGTTGGAGGATGAGTGAATGCGGTACACCCCGAACGCGGCGCACCTCGCACCGCGGTCCCCCTCGCTCAAGGGAGTGACCCAACATGATCGATATGCGTGGCCGCTGGCGGCCCGCCCTGGCCGTTCTCAGCGCCTCCGCCCTGCTGATGACCGGCTGCGCGAAGTCCGAGGACGACCCGGCCGCGAAGTCGACCGCCGACAGCTCCGCCGCGGTGCAGACGACGAAGTCCGCCGCCGCGGGCGGCTCGACCTGTGACCTGACGAAGTTCGGCGGCCAGAAGGTCGACCTGAAGACGGCCACCATCGGCTTCTCCCAGTCGGAGAAGGAAGCCAACCCGTTCCGTATCGCCGAGACCCAGTCCATCAAGGACGAGGCGGCGAAGCTGGGCATCCCGGCCGCGAACCTGAAGGTCACCAACGCGGACTCGAAGTTCGACAAGCAGATCACCGACGTCAGCACGCTGATCGACCAGGGCGTCCAGCTGCTCGTCATCGCGCCGCTCAACTCCGACGGCTGGGACTCGGTGTTCCAGAAGGCGACCGCGAAGAAGATCCCGATCGTCACGATCGACCGGAAGATCAACGCGAAGCACTGCACGGACTACCTGACGTTCATCGGTTCGGACTTCGCCGAGCAGGGCAAGCGCGCCGCCGACAAGATGGCCAAGGCGCTGAACAACACCGGCACCGTCGCGATCCTGCTGGGCGCCCCCGGTAACAACGTGACCACGCTGCGGACGCAGGGCTTCAAGGACCAGATCGCGAAGATCGCCCCGAACATCAAGATCGAGTTCGAGCAGACCGGCCAGTTCTCCCGCGAGGAGGGCCAGAAGGTCTCCGAGCAGCTGCTGCAGTCCAAGCCCAACATCAACGGCATCTACGCCGAGAACGACGAGATGGCCCTCGGCGCGATCACCGCGCTGAAGGGTGCCAGCAAGAAGCCCGGCGACGTCAAGATCGTGACGATCGACGGCACGAAGGGCGCCGTCCAGGGCATCGTCGACGGCTGGATCTCCTCGGTCATCGAGTCCAACCCGCGCTTCGGCCCGCTCGCCTTCGGCACCGCCACCAAGTTCTTCAGCGGTGAGCCGATCGCGGAGAACATCATCATCTCCGACCGCGAGTACGACTCGACGAACGCCGCGGCCGACCTGGGCCTCGCGTACTGACCTCCTGACCGTTCGCAGCTGACTGTTGCATCAGGGCCCAGGTCGGGGATGATCCCGGCCTGGGCTTTTCTTCCGAGATGGGACCCCTCGCATGTCCGCACCGGACGCGCCGCTGCTCGAAGTGGTAGGCGTCAGCAAACAGTTCCCCGGGGTACGCGCCCTCGACGACGTCTCGTTCACCCTGCGCGCCGGTGAGGTGCACGCCCTCGTCGGCGAGAACGGCGCCGGCAAGTCGACCCTCATCAAGGTCCTCACCGGCGTCTACCAGCCCGACGGCGGCGACCTGCGGCACCTGGGGCGGCCGGTCACGTTCAACGGCCCGCTCGACGCCCAGGCGGCCGGCATCTCCACCATCTACCAGGAGGTCAACCTCGTCCCGCTGATGAGCGTGGCGCGCAACCTCTTCCTCGGCCGGGAACCCCGCAACCGGATCGGCCTCGTCGACGTCGCCAGGATGAACCGGGACGCCGCGGCGATCCTCGCCGGGTACGGCATCACCTCCGACGTGCGCCGCCCCCTGGGCCTCATGGCGCTCGGCGCGCAGCAGATGGTCGCCCTCGCCCGGGCCGTCATGGTCGACGCCCGCGTCGTCGTCATGGACGAGCCGACGTCCTCGCTCGAACCCCGCGAGGTCGAGACGCTCTTCGGCGTCATCGCCCGCCTCCACGAGCGCGGCGTCGGCATCATCTACGTCAGCCACCGCCTCGACGAGCTGTACCGCATCTGCGACCGGGTCACCGTCCTGCGCGACGGCAAGCTCGTGCACACCGGCCTCATCAAGGACCTCGACCGGCTCCAGCTCGTCTCGCACATGCTCGGCCGGCCCATGTCCGACGTCCGCAAGGCCGGCTTCACCAGCTTCGGCGGTGAGCACGCCGCCGCCGACAGCAGACCCGTCCTGCGGGCCGCCGGCCTCAACAGCCGGCACAAGCTCACCGGGGTCAGCTTCGAGGTCCTCCCCGGCGAGGTCGTCGGGCTCGGCGGCCTCCTCGGTGCCGGGCGCAGCGAGACCATCAAGGCCGTCGCCGGGGCGCTGCCGCTGGACAGCGGCACGGTCGAGATCGACGGCGCCGTCCTGCGCCGCCCCAACCCGGTCGCCGCGCTCAAGGCCGGCATCGCCGTGCAGCCCGAGGACCGCAAGGCCGAGGGCCTCGCCCTGGGCCTGTCGATCCGGGAGAACATCGCCCTCGCCGTCCTGCCGCGGCTGTCGAGCGCCGGCGTCGTCTCCGAACGCAAGATCGACAAGATCGTCGAGACCTTCATGACCCGGCTGCGGGTCAAGGCGTCCAGCCCGCACCAGCGCGTCGGCGACCTGTCCGGCGGCAACCAGCAGAAGGTCCTCCTCGCCCGTCTCCTCGCCACCGGGCCGAAGGTGCTGCTGCTCGACGAGCCCACCCGCGGCATCGACGTCGGCGCGAAGGCCGAGGTGCAGGCGCTCATCGACGAGCTCGCCGCCGAAGGCCTCGGCGTCGTGCTGGTCTCCTCCGACGCCGAGGAGCTCATCGAGGGTTCCGACCGTGTGGTCGTGCTGCGCGACGGCGCCGTCGCCGGCGAGCTGCGCGGCGAAGCAGTGACAACGGAGCATCTGATGAACGTGATCGCGACGGCGGCCTCATGACCGGCCAGCGAAGCGCCTCGGGCCGGTCATCAACAGGACAGCCCTGGGGCAGGCGCCCGGAACGAAGTGAGGACGCATGACCGGCCAGCGAAGCGCCTCGGGCCGGTCATCAACAGGACAGCCCTGGGGCAGGCGCCCGGAACGAAGTGAGGACGCATGACCGGCCAGCGA